>DASYQR010000001.1:0-13349 GCA_036005325.1 Nitrospirales bacterium
GCCGAGGCCATCACCCAACAGCTGGTGATTGTGGCTGCGCTCCTAGGGCTGGGACTGGCTGGTCTGGCCAGCTATAGCATTCTGTATCCATTGAGCAAGGTGCAGGCCTACATCCGCCAGATCGGCCAGGGAAAATTCGGCGCGTCCGTAGACGTTGTGGCGCCGAGCGATCTGCGCGAGTTGGTCAATACCGTGAACTGGATGGGGAAGAAGCTCCAAGAGCTGGACGATATGAAGACCGAGTTCTTGGCACACATCTCACACGAGCTACGGACTCCGCTCGCTTCTATTCGAGAGGGCACGCGGCTCCTGCTGGACCAGATTCCCGGGCCTTTGACCAAAGAACAGCGCGAGACTTTGGGGATCATGACAAAAAGTAGTGAGCGTCTGATCCACATGATCTCCACCCTCCTGGACCTCTCGAAGATGGAGGCTGGAATGATGGAATACCGGATCGTGCTCACCGACCTGGCACATCTCGCCGAGACCTCAGTGAACAAAGTCCGGTTTTTGGCTGAAGGAAAGCGGATTCAGATCCTGATTGACGCCCCGGGGAAACGGTTGTGGGTGCCGGCAGACGGGCTCCGAATCGAACAGGTCTTGGATAATTTGCTTTCCAACGCCCTCAAGTTCAGCCCGGAAGGAGGAACGGTGAACCTTCAAATGGTAGCGGACCTCACGGCAGGAGTCATGCGCGTGTCGGTATCGGATACGGGACCGGGCATTTCGCCGGAAGATCTCTCACACATCTTCGAACGGTTCTATCAGGGACGTATGCAGGCGCGAACCACCGTGATCGGAACTGGACTGGGCCTGGCCCTGGCCAAGAATATCGTCGAAGCGCACGGCGGGCGGATCTGGGCACACAGCGAATTGGGCAAAGGGACCACCATCCATTTTACCCTTCCGACAAAAGAGGGACGGCCGGCATGAAGCGGGCCCGACGAAATGCGGGCGCACTCCTCGTGGTCGTAGTGGCCGGTCTGGAAGCCTGCTCGTCCCTAAACAGTACCTCCTTGCCCTCATCGCCGTTCTTTGCTCCAGAGCAGCGCGAAGCCGCACGCTATCAGGCCCTCGCTCGGGAGCAGGATTCCCTGCTCGCCACGTGCGCCGAAAGCCATACGTGTGATCGTACCCACTTCACGCGCGCGTTGGTGGCTCTCTACGAAAACCAAGCCGTGGCGGCCAAGCACTTCCAGGATGTCATGGACATTGCCCCGAAGAGTCGCCTCGCCGCTTCAAGCCAGTTTTGGCTCCATCTTTTGCAGAATCCTCCCACTTTCATCGGACGGGCGAGTCCGTTCGCCGAGGCCACGGAACGGCTGGTCCGTGACTTGCTCGAGTTGGAGACTTCGTCGGCCCTGGTACTCCAACGGGAGGTGAAGGCACGGGACAAGCTGATGGAGGATTTGACGAAACAGCTCGATGCCCTGAAACGGATTGATCAGGAAATGAAAGAGAAGAGCCGGCCCACGCGGCCTTAGGCAAAAATGCTGTCCCTGACCGGCACGAACAATCAACCCTGAGGATGCCAATGACGACACAAGAACGTATTCTCGTGGTGGACGATGATCAGGGCTTGCTCCAACTGCTCAAGATGCGGCTGGGCGCCATGGGATTCGCCGTGACCACCTGTGACAACGGCGAGGAGGCGATTGTCCTCGCTCGCCAAGAAATGTTCGACCTTGCCATCACCGATCTGCACCTTCCGGACCGGGACGGATTGGCGGTCATGGAAGAACTGCTGCTCATCCATCCTGCACTCCCGATCCTGATCCTCACCGCGCACGGCAGCATTCCGAATGCCGTCGAGGCGATGCAGAAAGGCGCCTATGGATATCTGACAAAACCCTTCGACGATAAGGAAATCAAAGTCTGCATCGAAAAAGCCTTGGCGCAACAACGGATGGGTCGCGAAATCCAGCGCCTCAAGTCACTCGTGCAGGAACTCTATGGCCTGGATAATGTGGTGGCCCGCAGCGCCCAGATGCAGGCCCTGTTGCAGCAGGTCGCGCAAGTGGCCAACACGGACGCCACCGTCTGCTTATCCGGCGAGACAGGCACCGGTAAGGAGGTGATCGCCCGCGTCCTCCATTGCAACAGCCAGAGAGCCCGGGGACCCTTCATCGCCGTCAACTGCGGCGCCATTCCCGAATCGCTTTTTGAGAGCGAACTCTTCGGCCATGTCAAAGGAGCGTTCACCAGCGCGCATGAATCAAAACGCGGCTTCTTCCAGAGCGCGAACGGCGGCACGCTCTTTTTCGATGAGATCGGGGAGATGCCGTTGCCCCTTCAGGTCAAACTGTTGCGCGCCCTGGAGGAGCGGGAAGTGCACGCAGTGGGGGCCGATCGTCCGACCAAAATCGATGTCCGCATCATTGCCGCAACGAACAAGGACCTGGAACAGCTGGTCAAGGCCGGCACGTTCCGGGAAGATCTCTACTATCGGATTCAGGTCGTCGCCCTGAATATCCCACCACTTCGCGAAAGACGGGACGACATCCCCCCGCTAGCCCAGCATTTCCTGAAAGCAAGCGTCAAACGGATGAACAAAGCGGTCCGGGGTTTTCTGCCGGACGCCATGCAGAAGCTGATGCTGCATTCCTGGCCCGGCAACGTCCGCGAGCTCGAGAACGTCATTGAAAACGCGGTCATCATGTCCCCTCAGGACATGATTACGGCCGACCTGCTCCCCACCATCAGCCAGTCCGTGGACAACCAAGTGAAGCCGCTGACCGAGGCGAGGGAGGAATTTGAACGACGTTACTTGAAGGAAGCCTTACAACTGACGGGAGGCAACATCTCGCGCGCCGCCCAGATCGCGGGTCGCTACCGCGCAGACTTCTATAAGCTGCTCAAGAAATACGGCCTGCATCCCGCCGACACTACTGAGACGGCAGGCACAGACTCGCAAGAAGACCAGCACTCTTAGCGTCCAGCTTCTTTACTCGTGAGGTGCGCCGCCAGATACGGCGCTTTCTGCAGGGTCGGCGAAGCGGTAGTGAGCGGTGCGACGAACTCCAGGCCGGTGTTATTGCCAGTCTGCCAGACGACTCGCGCTGCCAGAATCTCGATCAGTTCCTTCCCGTCGTCGCAGCGAAAGCGGAAACTGACGGTGACTTTCTGGCCGGGTTTCAGAGGCTGCCCGAGAGTGAGTGCGACGCCGGTCCGGCTGACATTGTTCAGGCTGCCCCAATAAATACTAGTCATGCCGGCCATCAGGATATCGACGCGCGTCAGCAAGTGGAATCGCGGCGTGCTCCGCCGCTCGTCGACCATCGCACCTGCGATCGCCCCTAGGTCTTTGGATTCTGGCTCCATGTTCTTGTCTTCCCGAGTTCCCTGCTAAAAAAACACGCGGCTCATTCGAGCAATGATTATTGAGTCCGCGAGGAAACCTTGAGCCGTCTGCCCGTGAAGTCAAGGAAACGGGCCGGCGTTCTGAACCCCCGGTACCGTGCCCGCTCCCGTCCGCCGATCACGCGCATCACAAGCCCGACAAGAATGAAGAGAACCAGAAAACCTCCTACTGTTTCCATATAATTAACCCCTTACCGGACCTCCGCGAATAGCCGGAAAAGGCGAGAGGTCCGTCAATCTACATAAGCCATACAAGCAAGCAGGATGCCACACAGAATCTGTCCATGTTTCGACCAGGAACGGCTGAGCTGGCAAGCCACCGGCCCTGCGAAGGGCGCGGAAAATTGTTCGAAAATGTAAGGGCCCTATCGAAAAATGTAAGGGTACGAGGCTTGGAAGAAGTCGCTGGAGAGGACGCTTCTTAGGGTTTCGCGCTGAGCAAATCCAGCTCCGCTTGGTAAGCCACCGCGACGGTCTCCTGACCAACAGCTTTTGTGAGACGGATCAGCCGCTTCACCACCTCGATCGCCTTCGGACGGAGATTGAGCGCGAGGTAGCCACGGTACGCACGGTCGTAGTACCCCAGCGCTTCCTCAAAGCGTTTCTCCGCCTCGGAAATGCGGCCCAAGTTGACGAGGTCGGCTTCGATCGACGGGCGATTCTCCGTTTCCTTGTCAAGGACGAGCGCCTGTTCGTAGTAGTTTCGGGCCTCGGCCCGTCGGTCCCGCTTTTCCGAGAGCGCGCCCAGATTGCTGAAGTTGCTGGCCATGGATTGTCGCTCGGCGAGATCGGTGTTGATCGACAACGCCTGCCGGAAACTCTTTTCCGCTTTGTCCAGCTCGCCCTGCGCCTGCTGGAGCAGGCCCATGTTGTTGAGGACAACGGCCTCGCCGCGGCGATCCTTGATCTGACGGGAGACGATAAGAGCTTGAGAGTAGTGGCTAAGCGCCGCCGGATGATCCCCCATGAGATGCGCCACCTGCGCGCGATAACTGAGGCAGTCGGGGCCAAGCGAGTGATCGCCCCATTCCAGCGCAATGGCGTGCGCCCGGCAATAGAACTCCGTCGCTTTGGTATTGTCCCCCTTGAGCGCGGCGACCGTACCCAGGTCCTTGAGCGCGCCGGCGAGGCCGGGTCGATCGTCCAGGCTTTCAGCCAGGCGTCGCGCGTCTTCAAATGTCAGACCGGCCCGTTCGACGTCCCCACGAATCAGGGTCTGGCGTCCTTTCTCCCGAAGGTCTTGCACTTGTGGGGTGTTGGCCTGCCGTTGCCGCTCAGGGGCAGCGGCCCCCCCGAAGCAGCCACTTGTTATCAACGCGAAGATCAGTATGAGCGGACCGGCTTTTCTCATTCTTTGATCACCTCATCGGCGCGCAAACTCCTGGGAGCCACCACGGTCTCCTCCTCCATCCGCGCGGCGCGCCCCCTGGCCGCGAACGTGGAGATCGGGAAAGTCTTCTTCGCCCCAGTCACAATCTCGCTGACATCGTCCAGGGTCCCCTGCGCAGACCGGACCATCGGCGGCACGTCGTGATGGATGACGCCCCGGAGATCATCCGTGATCGCCTTCACGTTGTCCACGGATCCCTGGACCGAGTCCACGACCTTCGGTAGCTTGGCCGTCGCGGTTTTCATGTCCCCAACGGCATCATGAGCACGCTCCACGCTCCCCCGCATGCTGGCCGTAATGGCCGGGAGCTCCTCGGAGGCGCTCCGCGCGGCCTCGCGAATCGTCGCCGTGGTTTCCTGCACATTCTCCAGGACGGCGGGAAGCTTGGTCGCAGCAGTCTTCACATGTCCGAGCGTTTCGTTGCCTGTTTGGACCGCTGTGTGCACGCCCTCCGTAATCTCCTCCACCCGGACAAGCGTCATCTTCACCTTCTCGACTAGCGGCTTGATCTCGTGCATCAGTTCCGCGACGTTGAACGGCTCTTCCGCTTCGATGTAGCCGCCATCTTCGATGACCGGCTTGTCCCTGTTGCCTACCATAATCTCAATATGGCGCTCTCCAAAGATTCCGAGCGGACTGCCGACCTTGGCGATGGAGTTCTGTCGGATCTTGTCTTTGTACTTCGTTAAAATCTCCATCGTGATTCGGGCGTCATTCTGCTCGGTGAACTCGACCTTGCTCACCTTGCCGATCTGGATTCCCAGCAAGACTACATGCTTGCCGGGCTTCAAGTCATAGCCTTCGCTGAAGACTGTGGTCACCTTATAGCTCTCTGCGAACAGGTTTTCGCGTTTGGCGACAAACAGTAGGACTGCCACGAGGATGATCGCCGGAACAAGCACGAACCATCCGACGATTTGGTGAAGGCGGGTCTGCGAAATGCGATGGGAGTACTGCATGGTTGCACCTCTCAAGTTTTACATTATAACAAAATCCCGAACCATCGGATCGTCCACCCGGGACGCTTCCACGGGCGGACAATCAGCTATGACTCGTCCGTCCCGGATGAGCACCAGGCGATCCATCATCGCGAACAATCCGGTCGGGGCGCTGAAGGTGACAATAATGGTCAACGTCCGTTGCTTCCGGTAGTGCTCGACAATCTTCCTGAATCGAACGAGCTCATCGGCATCCCATCCAAACAGCACTTCGTCCACAAACAAGATTTCCGCATCCATCGCCATGGCCCGCGCGAGCGCCACCAAGCGCGCATCCCCCATCGCCAGCCCGGCCGGGAACCGATCGCGCAGGTCTTCCACGCCACATTCCACAAGGCGGGTCATGACTCTGTCTTGAATCGCGGCCTCGGGGAGGGTGTCGTGATACCGCAACGGGAGCGCGACGTTATCGAAGACGCTCAGAGAGTTGATGAGGGCGGGCTTGGCAAAGACGAACCCGACGCGCTGGCGGAGGTCCAACAATTCCTCCGATGCCGCGGCCGGATTGACGCCCAGGATTCGGACCGACCCGGACTCAGGCGCCTCCAGACCCGCGCAGAGTCGGAGTGTCAGTCCTTTCCCGGAGGCATGGGATCCCACCAGCGCAACGGCCTCGCCACGCTGCACGGTCAGGTTGAGGTCGTCCACACGAACCTGGTTCCCTTCGCTTGCCGAGACATGGTCGAGCGTGATCACTGCCTCATTCATCATGCTATATCACAGGTACAGGCTGATGGACACGACGAGGTCCAGGATCAGACAGGCCGCGACCGTGTTGAGTAAGGCCCGGGTGGCCTGCTGAGGCACCTCCGTCATGGCGCTGCCGACCGATAGCCCATGATGGCAGCAGATCACGGCAATAGCGAGCCCGAACAGGCTGCTCTTGATGATAGTGATCAGAATGTCCGTCAGCGAGAGCGCCTTCTCGATTTCCGTCAGATACGCCGCAAATGGAATGGTGAGCACGACTTTCGCCACCACGAAGCCACCGATGACCGCCACCAGGTCGAAATATACCGTCAAGCAGACCATGGACACGATGGCCCCAACCACGCGTGGCATCACAAGGAGGCCGATCACGTGGATCCCCATCGCCTCGAGGGCGTCGATTTCCTGATCGACGCGCATGCAGCCCAGCTCCGCGCCCATCACCGTCCCAGACCGCCAGATCACGATAAAGGCCGTGAGCAGCGGCCCTAGCTCTCGAACCACCGTCACCACGATCACGTGGGCCAGAAACGCATCGGCCCCGACCTTGGGCAACACAAGCCCCGCCTGAATGATGACGATCAGACCCAGCATCATGGCCATCGCCCCAACGACCGGGAGCGCACCGACGCCGATGAGCAGAATCTGACGGGTAACCGCTTTGGATACTTCCGCACGTCCGCGCCGGGCAGGTGAGAGGAATTCTTTGAGGGCGAGATAGCTGAGAAACAGGACGTCCGCCGCGTAGGCAATGCCCTCGACCGTTTTTTTACCGGTCCACGCAATCACAACTGGCGTTGCCCGCCGTTACCCTTTGGGGACGTTTTGCTTTTCCCAGTCCGACAGGAATTTCTTCAGGCCAAGGTCGGTCAGCGGGTGCTGTATGAGCTGTTTGAAGACGGTAAACGGCATCGTACAGATGTCGCCGCCGATCTTGGCGGCCTCGACCACGTGCCGCGGATGTCGCGCGCTGGCGACCAGCACCTTGGTCTTGAACTGATAATTCCGGAAGATGGTCACGATGTCCTGGATCAGGCCCATCCCGTCCTCGCTGACATCATCCAGCCGCCCGACGAACGGGCTGACACACCAGGCGCCAGCTTTGGCCGCCAGCAAGGCCTGGGTCGGCGAGAAGCACAACGTGACATTGACCCTGATCCCTTCGGCAGTCATCGCTTTGCAGGCTTTCAGGCCCTCCGGGATCAACGGGACTTTGACCACGATGTTCTTATGCACGGCGGCAAGATCCTTGCCTTCCTTAATCATGGCGTCGGCCTCGACGCTGACGACTTCCGCGCTGATCGGGCCGTCCACGATGGAGCAGATTTCCTTGAGCAGGTCCTTGAAGCTGCGCCCTTCCTTGGCCACCAGGGAGGGATTGGTCGTGATGCCGTCCAGCACTCCCCAGCTTGCCGCTTCTTTTATCTCTTTCGTGTTTCCGGTGTCTAAGAAGAGTAGCATGGCAGTTCCTCCATAAGGTCGGGCTTACGGATACTATATGCTATTCTAGGGGAACGACCCTGATGTTTGCAAACCGATAATGAGGTCAGCATGAGGCATTTGACGTTGCTCCTGGGATTCCTGGTGCTTGCGGGATGCGCCGGTAACCCATACCTGGAACAGTCCCTCAAACCGGCGGCCCAGCGGCATGAAAGCAAGGAATGGTTCGAGAAGGAGTGGGGGAAGCCCTCGGGCACGTCGAAGCGCTTCTGGGGAGGCGAGACCTGGACCTACTACCGGATCGCCGGCGGCACGAACCGGATTCTCGGTGGCATCAATCCCCACGAATGCGAAATCAAGTTGGACTTCGATAAAGAAGGCAGGCTGGACGACTACAGCTACTCGTCCGGCTGCTGACGACTACGCCGAACTCAGTTTTTTCTGGTAGGTGGCACGGCAGGTTTCGCTGCAGAAGAAGTACGTCCGCTCGCCCTGCCTGAAGAAGAACGACCCCTCCTTGGGGACGAACATCCCGCAAACCGGATCCTGCACCATTTCGGACGGGCTCCCCGACGACCCCACGGACCTGGCGACTTCTTTATCCTTGCCCAACAGACCGCGCAAGGCGCTCTTCACCAAGAAATAGACGATGACCAGCAGGACACCGAGGACGATCAATCGCCACAACATGGAAGGAGCCTAACAGAACTAACGAAGAGGGGTCAAACTAGCCCCCGTGCTCACGTTGAAGCCGCTCTCTCATCTCTTTCTGAAACCTCATGTTGAACAGAAGGAACTTCACCTGCTGTTCCGGCGTGAGCAAATCGCGCACTGTTTGCAGACGCTCCCGCCGCAGGCCGGCCATGGCTTCTTCCATCGCATAGACTCGTTCCAACGCCTGCCGCAGGGCGGCGTTATCCCCTGGCGTGCCTGCCGCGGGCGGAGCTTCTTCCGGCCCACGGCCCCCAATGCGCGGGCCCCGCCGCATGTCCTTGCGCAGACCCTGGAGGTGCCCCCGCAGGGCTTCGATGGCCTCCCGTCGCTGCCGCCGCAAATCTTCCGCCCTCTGGTCCAATTGTTCCAACCGCTGGCTCAATCTGTTCCGCGTAGCTTCATCAAGTTGCAGCGCCTGCATCAGCCGTTCCCGCTTTTTAGCTTGGAAGTGTCGGGCGCCCTCCTCCGCGTCCGCGGGGCCGCGGCCCGCCGGTCCGCGTTCCTGCTCCGTCATGCGGTCCAGTTCTTCCATCACCGGCGGGACCGGCGCAGGGCTGCCCGGCCTGCTCCTCTCCTGCGCCAGAACCGGCGACACCAGAACCCCCGCAAGTGCCAGGACGATGATACTGCGACTCCAGAAATTTCGGCTCATGTCATTGCCCCTCAGATGTCCCCGAATAACCGATCCACCGTCCGCTGATCCAGACCGGCGGCCATCTCAACCAAAACCGTATCGGGATCGTCATACCAATAGATCTCCAAGTCCGCATCGGTGGGATGCGGCAGGTCCTGCGACCCCTGCGGTGACTGCACCACTGTCTGCTCCGTCGGCGCTTGTACGAGTCCCTTCTGGACTAGTCCTTTGAGAGACCATGCGCCGATGAAGAGGAGGACCGACGCCGCAAGGGCCATAGGCCACACGGACGTCCTCAACCAGGAATGGACTGAGATGGGCTTTCGCAGAGGCGTCACATCGCTTTGGCCTTTCATCTGCGCACGAGCCAACTCTTGGCGGACCTTGCCCGGAAACTCGCTCCAGAATTGGTCGCCCGGATCTGGCACCGTCACCCCCTTCACCCGGACGAGGACCTGGCGGACGGCCTCCATTTCGGCCCGACATGGCGCGCACCCGTCCAGATGGATCGTGATCTCCTGCACGCGCGCCGGCTCCAAATCCAGCTCCAGATACGGCACGGTGAATTCCTTGATTTCACTGCAAGTCATGGCAATCCCTCACCCGCCACCAAGACGCGGCGGAGCTTGTCCACCGCATGGTGGTAATTGGCCTTCGCGGTGCCCTCGGAACAGCTCATGATCGTCCCGATTTCCGCGAAGGCATGATTGTGATACACACGCAGCACCAAAGCTTCCCGCTGCCGCGTCGGCAAGGCCCGGATTGCCTCCCCCAGACGATCCTTGAGTTCGGCGGTGGCGACCTCCGCAAACGTGTCGTGAGGGGCCGTCAGCGTCACTTCCTCCACATCCTCGTGGGCCAGCCGAGCCCGGTCACGAAGAGCGTTACGGCACAGGTTAAGGCCGATCTGATAGAGCCATGTGCGGAAGCTCGATTCGCGCTTGAAAGACAGATGGTGTAAAAAAGCCTGCACGAAGGTCTTTTGCGCCATGTCCGCCGCGTCGGCGTGGTTCTCCAGCATGCGATACGCCAGATCATAGATGGTTTTCTGATGGCGCCTGACCAGTTCCTCGAACGCCGACTCCTCACCCGCCGCGTAGCGGTCCAGCAACTGGGTGTCAGACTCCATCCCATCCTCGCCCTGTGCCATCCCTACACCCGATAGGACACGCCATTCTGGCAAAAGTGACACGGAAAAACAAAAACATGGGTTGCAGACCGACTCGCCGACAGGCTATATTGTAATTACGCATGTTTCGGGACCAGGGAGGTGGACTCACACCATGACCGCACGCCGGACCGGTAAAATTAGACACAACGCTCATGCAACAGACCTGAAGACCTCACGGCGAGTCGCGCCTCGTCTGACTCCGCGCGAGCGCCAGGTGTTAAGCCTGGTGGCCCATGGCTTCACCAGCAGACAGATCGGTGAAAAACTGGGCATCAGTCCCCGCACGGCCGAAACCCATCGCGTCAACATCGGGCGCCGGCTCGGCATCCGGAACGTGGCGCAGATGGTGCGCTACGCCATCGAAAACAAGCTCTAAAGAATCTTCTGCCCGCGTAGCACCCCTCCCGTGTGGGAGACTCTTACCCCTGCCACCTCTTTGGGTGGACCTTCGGCGACGACCTCGCCGCCGCGATCGCCTCCTTCGGGACCCAGGTCAATGAGCCAGTCTGCATTGCGGATCACATCGAGGTTGTGCTCGATCACCACCACGGTGTTGCCTGACTCGACGAGACGGTTGAGCACTTCGAGGAGCTTCTGAATATCGGCAAAATGCAAGCCCGTGGTGGGCTCATCCAGAATATAAAGGGTGCGCCCCGTCGCCCGCTTCGAGAGCTCACGCGAGAGCTTGACCCGTTGCGCTTCGCCCCCTGACAAGGTCGTCGCCGATTGGCCGAGCTTGATGTAGCCCAACCCCACATCATTGAGCGTCGCCAGTTTGGCCTTGATGAGCGGCAGATGCTGGAAGAAGGCCAGCGCCTCCTCGACGGTCATGTCCAGGACGTCGGCGATGTTCTTCTCCTTGTGGCGGACATCCAGGGTCTCCCGGTTGTACCGCCGGCCCTTGCAGACCTCGCAGGTCACATAGACGTCCGGCAGGAAATGCATCTCGATCTTGATCATGCCGCCGCCCTGGCAGGCTTCGCACCGTCCCCCCTTCACGTTGAACGAATAGCGGCCCGCTTTGTAGCCGCGCACCCGCGACTCGGGCAGACTCGCGAAGAGGTCCCGGATGTAGGTGAACAAGCCGGTGTAGGTCGCCGGGTTGGACCGCGGCGTGCGGCCGATCGGCGACTGGTCAATATTGACGACCTTGTCGAGGTACTCGACGCCTTTGATGTCGGCACAGCCTGTGATCCACTGCCTCTTGGGAACCCCACGCTCCTTATCCCCATATAAGAGTTGCCGAAGACTTCGGTACAGCACGTCGAAGAGCAGCGTGCTCTTCCCGGACCCGGACACGCCGGTCACGCACGTGAGCAGGCCCAATGGGATTTTTACAGTCACGTTTTTGAGGTTGTGCTCGCGCGCCCCGACGACTGCGAGCGCGCGGCCGAGCTGCCGCGCCCGGTGCGGGAGGGTGATGGTCATGTCTCCCCGCAAATACTGCCCGGTCAGGGAGTCCTTCTTGGCCATCACTTCGGCCGGCGAGCCCTGGGCCACGACGAAGCCGCCGTGCATGCCGGGACCGGGCCCGAGATCGAGAATGTAATCCGCGCGCCGCATCGTCTCGGCATCGTGCTCGACGACGATAACCGTATTGCCGAGATCGCGCAGCCGGAGCAGCGTGTTCAGAAGCCGCTGATTGTCCCGCTGATGGAGCCCGATGGACGGCTCGTCCAGAATGTAGAGGACACCGACCAGGCCGGACCCGATCTGTGTGGCCAGACGGATGCGCTGGCCTTCCCCGCCGGAGAGCGTGGCCGCTGCCCGATCCAATGTCAGGTAGTCCAGGCCCACATTGACGAGGAAGCCAAGGCGCTCGCGAATTTCTTTCAAGATGCGGTGCGCGATGAACTGCTCGCGCTCGGTGAGCTTCAGCCGCTGGAAGAGCTCGGCGGCATCCCGGATGGACAGGCGCGTGACGGCGGCGATGGACTTCCGGTCGATCAGGACCGACAGGCTCTCGGGCTTCAAGCGATCGCCCTTGCAGATCGGGCAGAGCGTCAGCGACCCATAGTCTTCTTCCTCGTACTCATCATCTTCGCTGAACACGGGGCAACCCTTGGGTGGTTCGTGGCCTAAGCCGTCGCAGGCGGGGCAGGCGCCGTGGGGGCTGTTGAAAGAAAAGAGGCGCGGGGTCAGCTCCGAGTAGCTGAAGCCGCAGCGCACGCAGGCCAGTTTCTCGCTGTAGATCAGGTTTTTCTTCCCGTCCAGGTCTATTCCCACAAGGCCGTGGGCCTGTTTCAGCGCGATCTCCAGCGAATCCGCCAGCCGCTGCATCGTCGCCTCATCATTCTTGAGGACCACGCGGTCCACCACGATCTCGATGGTGTGCTTCTTCTGTTTGTCGAGGGTTATCTCTTCAGCCAGATCGTGCGGCTTGCCGTCGATCCGCGCCCGGATGAACCCGCTCCGGCGCGAATCTTGAAGTTCCTTGCGGTACTCGCCCTTACGGTCGCGCACGATGGGCGCCAGGATGGAGAGCTTTGAGCCCAGCGGCAGCGCCATCAGTGCATCCGCCATCTGCTGGACGGTCTGAGCGGTGATCGGATCGCCGCATTGGGGGCAGTGCGGGCGGCCGATCCGGGCGAAGAGGAGCCGGAGATAGTCGTAGATCTCGGTGACGGTCCCCACGGTAGAGCGGGGGTTGCGCGACGTGGTCTTCTGCTCGATGGCGATGGCCGGCGAGAGACCTTCAATGGAGTCCACATCCGGCTTATCCATCTGCTCCAGGAACTGGCGGGCGTAGGCCGAGAGGGATTCCACATAGCGACGCTGGCCTTCCGCGTAGATCGTGTCGAAGGCCAATGACGACTTGCCGGAGCCGGACAGCCCGGTGATCACGACGAGCTTGTCACGCGGGATCGTCAGGTCGAGATTCTTGAGGTTGTGCTCGCGGGCACCCTTGATGACGATGGACCGAGGCTCAGACAT
>DASYQR010000002.1:0-4059 GCA_036005325.1 Nitrospirales bacterium
GTCCTGGCGACCCCGGCCTACGATGCGGCTTCATTGCTGGAACCGCTTGACGGCGGGCTGGCCGGAACGATGCAAGGCATCCCCTATGCCTCCACCGCGACGGTCTCCCTGGGATTTCGCCGTGAGGGCTTCCGCCATGACCTCGGCGGCTATGGGTTCGTGGTTCCGCGGAGCGAAGGACGTTTGTTGCTTGCGTCGACGTGGACCTCGTCGAAATGGAGCCATCGGACGCCGGACGACGCGGTCCTGCTCCGTTCCTATCTCGGCGGCGCGGGCCGTGAAGCGGTGGTGGAGCGGTCCGACGAAGAGCTGGTGGCATTGGTGCGCGCGGAGCTCAAGGCCCTCATGGGGATCACGGAAGCTCCCATCCTCGCCAAGGTGTACCGGTGGCCACGTGCGATGCCGCAGTATCTCGTGGGACACCTGAGTCGCCTGGCGACCATCGAGGAGAAGCTCAGGCGGTTGCCCGGTGTCTTCTTAACGGGCGCGGGCTATCGCGGGGTGGGGATCCCGGACTGCATTCGAGACGGTCAGGAGACGGCGGAACGGGTCTGTGCGTATTTTGACAAAGGCTTGTGATGATTCGTATAGTACACCCGTGGCCGATAAAACTCCGCCGCCGGCGCATCAGTATGACGTGTCCCTCTCGACCGGTCCCTTCCGGGAACCGGATGCGGAGGCGCTCTCATACGACTTCTACGTCAATCGCAAGGGCTGGCTGATTCCGAGGGTGATGCGGGTCTTCGTCGATATCAAGGCGGAGCTGGATCTCTTCCAGCATCAGATCCTGGCCGTATCGGGTGGCTCGCCCGGCCAGCAGTTGAAGCTCATGCGGATGTTGACTCGAAAGATCGCCGATCAAAAAGTACTGATCGTGCTCGAAGAGGACCGCATCGAAAAGTCCACCGAAGTTCTGGTCAAAGGGTTCTCGGGAAACGACGGGTACCTTGCTCCGAAGCTGGAAGCCTGGATGCAGGCCGTCAAGGACCAAGTCAGGGAGGAAATCAAAACTCAGATCGGGTTATAAGCCGTGCCCCGGCTTAATACCCCCCGCCGCGACCACGCTGGCCGAACCCGCCGGGTGCCTGTTCCGCCGCCGTCTCCTTTTTCTTCTTTTCCTTTTGGGGGTCGCCGTAAGGCCGCAGCGCAGGAGAATCCCAGATCACCTGGTTGCCCGGCGCCAGATTGGCGGCGTCCAGGAAGTGCTTGCGGGCCTCCTCTTTTTCTCCCAAGTACGTCAGCGCGAGCCCGAGGTTGTAATGAGCCTCGGCGCACTTCGGCCCATCCGAAACCGCCATGAGGAACTCCGCTTTGGCCGGCTCGAGCCGGCGTTCTTTGTAATGAGCCATCCCGGCCAGATTATGCTGGGCGGCGGAGGGGGGTTTACAGCCGTTTGCCGGCAGCGCCGGCCGTAATAGAGGCGGCGGATTGAGGGTGGAACATCCCCACACAGCAACCGCGAGAAGGAGACCAAAGGCATTTCTCGCGACGGTGAAAAGGATTGACGCTCGGGTTCGAGGCTGGCGCCGCAAAATCATGAGGCGTAATCATAGGCTCAATGGGCAGAGCTTTCAAGAGGCAGCCGAATTTGCGCCATCGTCCGGCGGACGTTACAATAGATCCATTCATGTCGATGCCTGAGCCGACCCGCCATCAGCAGTTTGTCCAAGCGCTCCAACATGAACCGCTTGCATGCGGGCGGGCGGGATGCCCGGGCCCGGTCCAGACGACGGATCAGTCGCACCTGCCTGACCGGGTCAAGGTCTTCGAGGTGCGGTGCGAGCGGTGCGGGTGGCAGGATCGCCTCGCCGGTCGTGAAGAACTTGAGCCTCCCTGGGATGAAACCGCGTTGCTGGACCTGGCCTACGAGCATCTGATGCACCAGCAGCCGGTCTGTCCGCTAGACGGCACTCCCGTGGTGTTTATTTCACTGCCGAACCCTCGACGCAAGGGCCGGTACCGGTTGTCCTGTTTTTATTGTGGCCGGCAGGCCGAGATGGACTGGCCGCCTCCGGAAGCCAGACTGTAAGGCTGAGCGGGTCTTCAGTTTTTCATGAGGACCAAGCCGACCTGGATCGCCAGCATGAGCCGCTCCGGCTCCACCGGCTTTCCCAGGATATCGACCGAGCTCATGTCCCACGCTTCCTTCAATAAGTTTTCACCCTGCGTCGCAGTCATCATGACGATCCCGCCCGTGTAGTTTCTCGCTCGCAATTGCCGCAGCACGTCCACACCTTTCATGTCCATGAGGTCCGCGTCCAGAATGATCAGTTGGGGTATCTCCCGGTCCAGCAGCTGGAGGGCTGTGGTCCCGTCCTGGGCCGCGTAAATCTGAAAGCCGTGGAGCTTCAAAAACTTCGCGAACGCCTCGCGGGTCTTCGGGTTGTTGTCAATCAGCAGAATGGTGTTCGTCTCCGGCACGACGGACACTTCCACCTTTTCTGCGGATGACGGCGCAGGCGCCGAGGGTTTGTCCGAAGGCTTGAGCAGGCGCTCCATGGATGCCACGATCGAGTCGAGGGACAGCTTCTTACTGAGAAAGTCGGTCGCTCCGAGCTTCCGGGCCTGTTGCTCCAATTGATCCGTCCCCCAGCCTGTCAGGATCATCACGGAGGCTTTCGGATCGATCGTACGAATCTTCTGCAACACTTCGAGGCCGTCCATCTCCGGCATACGGAGATCCAGCAGTGTGAAGTGAGGGCGGCATTGCATGTATGAATCTATGGCATCCTGCCCATTGTAGGCGATGAGGACCTCGTGCCCATGGCTCTTGAGAAGCCACTTCAGCAGGTCGCAGAAGGCCGGCTCGTCGTCAACGATCAGGATGGTCGCCATGATTCAACCGTGTGTGTAAGGCGAGAATACAGTGGATCGGACAGGCAGGTCAAGGCCGCTACGGTATGACGTAGCTGAGGCCAAAGATATAGAGCTGGTCGGTGGTCTTGCGCCCCGGCGCGGGGTTGCTGTTGTACAGGAAGTCGTATTCCAGGTTGAGAGAGAGGTGTTTGTAAACGGGGACGCGGAACCCTTGATCGGCCCGGATACGAACCGCCTTTTGCGGATTCAAGTCTCGAAAGCCTTCCTGCCGGTGAAAGAAAATCAGCCGCTCGGTAAACACCGGTGTGGTCCAGTTGATGGCCCAGCGGGCCGCGGCTGTGTCCTCATCCGCCCGCGTCTTCCAATCCGTATGCACACTTGCAAGACCCAACTCTGCCGAAAGCTGAGTTGTCCTGGTGTCAATAAATTGATAGCCGGGGCCCACGCCGAGGGTGCGCCGCAGTCTCAAGTCCTGTAGCGTATCCTGCTCGAACAAAGCATAGAAGGCCCCGTAGATCTTCTTGGTTATAAAATAGTCATACTTCGGCCTGGCCAGCGAGTTCCGCACCGTGATCTTGTTGTCCTGCTCCGCGTAGTTATACTTGCCTTCAGCACCGAAGCGGTGCCGGTCGGCACGCAACGAGAAGAACGCCGAGGCGTTCACGGCAATGGAGTCGGAATTTCCCTTTGCTGACGACCCACCGACATTCAACACACCGCTGAGCTTCACTCGCTCGACTGTCTCGATCGTAGCCACGTTGGCCAATGGAATTGGCGCGGATGTCCCCCCTTCCGGGCTTGAAACCACCAACTGGCCTGGTGCTGGAGAAGAAATCACGCCTTGCACGGTGGTGTCATCGACCGTCTTGATTCTGAAGGGTTGACTGGACGTCAGGCTTTGAACCTCTTTCCATTCGACCTGCACGTCATGCGCATAGCTCGTCTTCAGCTTCAGAACTTCCTTATCCATCCAGACGATGTCGCCGCTCAACCGATCCCCATTCTTCAAAGTGACCTCATCGGCCCACGCCATGGTACTTGGCCAGGCGAGGAGGCCTATGGCGATTGCCATGGCGCACCATGAGCGGGCGGCGCTAGAAAGGAGGGTCATAGGCTATTGTTTTTCTTTGGTGGCGGTGGAGGGTATCGAACCCCCGACCCGCGGCTTATGAGTCCGCTGCTCTACCAACTGAGCTACACCGCCAAACCGAACTTCGTTCGTGCCGCCCCTTTCGATCAAAT
>DASYQR010000003.1:0-15860 GCA_036005325.1 Nitrospirales bacterium
CATGGAAGTCATCATGGGCGCGATTCGCGACGGCCGGATGCACGTCACCACCGAGCTGACGGACGTATTCTTCCACGCCGTTGATGAAGTCCGCCTCCTGCTGGGACAAGACCCTGCCAAATTGCCTCAGATTCGGCGGGAGTTCGGCCCCATCATGCAGCGTCTCCGCCAGGCATCTTCCGGTAGGGACGAGAAATCCGTGACCCTGACTGCCAAATTCATTGAATAGTTAGCCCACTCTATTGAGCGGGTAGTCTGCTGCGATGCTGCTACTTGCGGGCGGGGTTTTCGTCGAGCAGGGGCGCAATGGCCTTTTCGATTGCCGCCTTCTCAGATCGGCTCATCTCCACCCATTGCTGTGCCATCGTGCCGAGAGCGTCCACGCGGGAAAGGATAACTGCGACCCGTTTCGGGTCCAACGTCACTCCCTTGTAGACGACTAGTAGAAGCAGGGTCTCCAGGCCGTGCAAAAGCTTGGTCATCGCAACCGCGCCAACTTCGCGTGCCATTTCGTGGAGGAGTGCGAGTTCATGGAGGGCGTCCTGTAGATTCCTTTTTTGTTCCTCCGAATCGCACTTGCCGTTTTTGAGTGCGGCCAGCGCCTTCTTGACCGTGCCTTGACGCCGCTGGGTTTCTTCCAGAAAACGCGCATCGAAGCCTTCCAACTGGAAGAGGATGCTGGAAACAGTACCGGCAGTGAGCGCAGTCGAGTCCTGATCCAGCAGGCGGTGGAGTTTCCGCAGGACGATCTCGACCAGGTTACGTGTCGGTTCCTGCGAAGAGGAACGACTATGTTTGAGATTGATAATGACGTTGACGATCGTGGCTAGGGATTTCCGATCGTGCTCGACCGTCTCTTTTGAAGGAGAGGAAGGCGCCTTGGCAACGCCTTGGATCTTGGCTACCGACTTCTGAATGTGCTCGGCCTGCAAGCGCATGATGCTTTCGAGATTGACGATCACGACTGTTTTGGAGTCCGCCTTTTCCAGGACCTGGGTGGCAGAGGTCAGCAACGTGAGTCCTTGACGAATCGTGTCGAAATGCTCGGATTTGCTGGCGACTTTGTTACTTTGCAAAGCCTGCAGGAGAGGAATCAGTGCCAGCGCAAGTTTTTGGAGGGCGGCCAAGTCGACCGTGGCCGCTGAGCCCATCAGGTTTGTGAGGCTACGCAGGATGGTGTCATAGAGCTTTGCTGCCTGGTCAGGAGGTGGCCCACTCTCGAGTTCTTCCAAGGCCGTCTTGCAGTGTCCGAGCCACTCCAGGCCTTCTTCGGCAAAGAGCTTGAGGACCTCTTCCTGGAACTGGTTTTCGCTGGTGTCCGTCGCCATGCGCCTGCTCTATAGCCGCTCGCCGGCTATGATCCGTCTACTATCCATTCCCCTCTCCCGGCTTTGACGAATGACGGGCGAATGTGGCCAATGCCTGGACCAATTTTTCTGTGGAAGAGGCGATGGGCTCCAACGCGGCCAACCGGTCTTGTAGCACAGCCAAGTGCTTTTCTGTTTCCGCCATCCGGGCTTTCATTTCTTCAACCTGCTGTATGAGCATCGGAGAGGTCGTTTCGTGTGTGGACTGCAATCGCTGTTCGAACTGCGCGAGCCGCTTCTCCTGCTCCGCGATTCGAGTTTGCAGCAGTTGAGAGGGCCCGGTTGCGCGAGCTGTGCTCTCGCGGAGATCCTGAAGTTGCTTGCCCAGGTCCGTGAGGGCCTGTGTGCTGCCTTCTCGGCCCGGCCCCAACCCTGTAAGCTGCTCCTGCAGGATGTCGTACTGCCGTTCCTCCTCATCGAGGCGGGTCTCCAAGTTCTGCACCTGCGTAACCGCTTGGGCCGTGCTTTCGCGGAAGGACTTCATCGTGTGTTCGAACTGCGCAATGCGGTTTGCCTGTTCCGTGAGCTTGGCTTCCAGCGCTTTAACCGGCCCCACCGCCTGTGCAGTGCTCTCGCGAAGGGCCTGGAGTTGCTTGTCGAGATTTGTGAGCGCGTGCATGACGCTCTCCTGGAAGGTCTGGAGACGAGCTTCCCAGGCCTGAAGCTGAGCGGGTGCTGGAATGGCTTCGACGTCCGCAACCGCCGGTTGGAGCGCTTCCTCTATGGGCGTCACGATCTCCAACGTTGGAGTGGACACAGGCGCTTGCTCTTTTCGGCTGGAAAGCAGCCCCAGGACTCGTTCACGAAGAGATGTGCCCTGGAAGGGTTTCTTAATGATCCCATCCGCGTGACAGGCTTCAGCCTGCCGGGTGACCTCATCATCCACGAATCCCGAGACCAACAGGACGGGCGTGTCCGCCAGGCTCGCCTGGGATCTAACGAAGGTGCACACATCGTAGCCGCTCTTGCCCGGCATGATGACGTCGGCGATGACCAGATCCGGATGCTTGTCGCTCATCCAGGTCATGGCCTCTTCAGCGTTGGCCGCCAAAGCCACTTCGAGCCCGGCTTCCAGAAGGAGCCGTTCCGCGACCTTCCGGACACTCAGGCTATCATCGGCAATCAAGACCGTCGGCATGGAACCTCATCACGAAGTTTGAATCGTCGGCAACCCCAGATTCGCGAGCGAATAGATCGGCACCTCTTTCCCTTCGACCAGAAAGAGACCCAGAACATTCGAATCCGGCTCTGCCGGCTGGTTAAGCGCCTCGGCTTCAACTGTTAACAGTCGAGGCATTTCCGTGTCGATGCGGAGCGCGATCCGGCCATCCCGACGCTTGGCGATAAGACAGAGCGGTGCACTGCCTTGCACCCGCAGCTTCAAGAACCCAGCCAGATCGAAAACCGGGAACACCTCTTCGCCGTACCGTATGAGCGCGTTCACGGACGGCGTGCGGCTCGGAACCGGCATGGCATCGGCCCATGGCCGGATGCCTCCGACCTCTTCCGTACGGGCAGCCAGGGGCCTGCCGCCGACGAAAAACACAATCACCGACCACGTGACGGCTCGCTCGACGGTTTGCTTACGCTGTCCTCTCAGCATTGACCACTTCCAATTCTAGGGCCTCGCCCTGCTGGATCAAGCGGCTCGTCGCGACACGCTTCGCATCCGCCGGTGACCGAGGCGCTTCAGCGTCGGTCTCGTGATTGAACAGCCAGTCGGGATTCACCAGCAAGGCGATGGTGTCCTGAAAGAGAAAAAATCCTTTGAACCACGCGCGTTCCTCTCCTGTAAAATGCGGCGGCAAGGAGTGGATGTGCCGAGGGTCCACATCGGTAGGACCGAGCAGCCGGTCCACCCTGAATCCCCGATGCCGGTTGCCGTATCCACAGAGGATCACTCGCGAATCGGACGTATTTGGTTCCGGCGCCTGCCCAAGGAGGCTTGCCAGGTCGCTCACGCGGTAGGTGACCTCGTGGTCGGTCACGACCATCGCCGCGCCGGATTCTTCCGGCGGCAGAATGTCCTCGATAAGCGGCGCGGCCAGGGCCACAGTCATCGGACCGCTCGTCACAACCAGCAGGCGTTCCACGACTTCGGTGGCTGCCTCGGTTCTGGACATTCCCTGTGGGCTCATGCAGCTCCTTTAGCAGACATGAATCGGCTTACAGTTTTGCGCCGGTCGGCCCGCTCACAAATTGGCTGATCTCGCGAATCAAAGCTCGTTCTTCGACCGGCTTGGTGAGGTACGATGCCACTCCCAGGCTTTGGGCCATCTGTTTATGTTTTTCGCCTGCCCGCGTGGTCATGACGATGATCGGGGTCATTCGAGTCTGCGATCTCTCTCTGAGTGCCTGAATGAGTTCATACCCGTTCATCTTGGGCATTTCCAGGTCCGTAATGATCAGCCGATAGGGTGTCGTCATGGCTTTGCGCAATCCCTCTTCTCCATCCGAGGCCGTCTGCACCTGATACCCGGCCGTTTCCAGCATGCGTCCGATGAATTTTCGCACGCTCAACGAATCATCAACGAGAAGAATCACGGAGCTATCTTGATCGGCCGTGGCCTGTACAGCTGCGTCATCCACACCCACTTGCAGCATGTCTTGCAAGGCGCTGGCGTCAGGCAAGACCGAACTGCGTTCCTGCACGCCGACGAGGCTGCCTACATCCACGACCAGCACGACCCGGCCTTCCGGATCGATGGTCGCTCCGCTGTAGCAGGACCCCTGGAAGAGTTTGAGCGATCCCAGGGTCTTCACGACGATTTCCTGCAGTCCAAGCAGGGCATCGACTTCGAGTCCCAGCGTGCCAGTCGGGGTGTTGACGACCACAACCGGTAGGGGGCCATCGTGTGGCGTGGGCACGGTCCCCAGCAGTCTTGCGAGGGATCTGATTTCGACAGCTTCTCCTGCTCTCAATTGGAAGACAGGAATACCGCCGATATCGTCGATTGCGCCGGACGGTGGCAGGAGAATCTCACGAATATGCGGCAGCAGCACCGCATACTGCTGATCGCCAGCGCGCACCATCAGTGCGCTCGAGATGAGCAGAGTGAGCGGAATACTGAGGGTAAACTTGGTGCCGATCCCCAGTTCGGTCTCAACCTCGATTTGGCCGTTCATCTGGGTTACAACGCGCTTGACGACATCCATCCCAACGCCCCGGCCCGCCTGCCCGCCCACTTCCTCCGCTGTCGAGAAGCCCGGCAGATAGATGAGTTTTATCACCTCGGCCGGCGACATCGTCTCGGCATACTCGGGGCGCACCAAACCAAGCGAGACGGCCTTTGCTTTGATTTTCTCAAAATTCATCCCGGCCCCGTCGTCTTCGATCTCGATGATGACCATACTGCCACGGCTCGTGGCGCTCAGGTAGATCGTCCCCCCCTCCGGCTTGCTACAGGCGATGCGCGCGGCTGGCGCCTCAATTCCGTGGGCCACGGAGTTCCGCATGATGTGGATCAGCGGATCGGCCAACTGCTGGACGACACTGGCATCAATTTCGGTGTCGGCTCCGGAAAACGACACGGTCACGTTTTTGCCGGCTTGCCGGGCCACCTCGCGAATCGCCTTCTGAAAGCGGGTGAAGAGGGCACCGATTGGGACCATGCGGGTGCTGGCGATCTCGCTGCGCATCGTAGCCGTTAGGTGTTGCAGCAGGCCCATGTCTTCACGGGCCTGGCGGATTGATGTGTCAAGTTGAGCCATGGCCTCCCCGACATCCGCCGACACTTCGGTCATACGGCGGGCGAGGATGTTGAAGTCGTCGTATTTATCGAACTCAAGGCCCCCGAAATCAGCCGGAAGAGGAAGAGACGTCGACTCGTTTGCCACAGTGTTCTGCGCGGGCAGTGTGAACTCATATTTGTCTTCAAACGATCGGACCGTATCCAGCATGCGTCCTTTAAACGTCAGCACCTGTCGTGAAAGCTGTTCAAGGACCCCCAATCGTTGCTCCAATCGGCTGCGCCCGATGACCAATTCGCCGACAAGGTTGAGCAGCCGTTCTAGGCGGTCCCGGCTGACCCGCACCGTATTCGTGGCGAGCTCGTGTGTCCGAGGGGCCGCGGGGAGCTCTTCCCCGACCTTTGCGGGAGACTCGGCGCGGGGCTGGACAGTCGCAAGTGGTGTGGCGGCCGCACCGGAAGATGCCTGGCGGAGACGCTGCATGATGGGGCCGAACTCCCGTCGAATCTGAGGCAACTTGGCAGGGTCTCGTCCCAGCAGGAGGCGGACTTCATCAACGGCGTGGAAGAATACGTCCGTCAGCTCGGCGGTGACGTGCATCCGGCCATCGCGGATCGCGCCCATAATGTCTTCCATGTGATGGGTCAAATCCCCGATGACCTGAAATCCGACCGTAAACGCCGAGCCCTTGAGCGTATGGGCCGCCCGGAACAACTGGTGAATCGTCTCTTTATTCTCCGGGGCCGTTTCCAAACGCAGTAGGCACAGGCTGATGTTTTCGAGGTATTCCTGTGCCTCAGGAATGAAATATTCCAGGATTGCGGCTTCCATTTCTGGGCAATAGTAACTGTCAGGAAGGGATTCTCCCTGAACACTGGGCGCCGGTTCAGCCTCGGTCGGTACAGGGATGTTCATCTCCTGCAACGGCAGCGCGTAGCGGGCCTTCAAGTCAGCGAACGCGGCCGGGTCTTCAACGCCGTGCTGGCCGATATTGTCGATTTGGGTGCGAAGGGCGGCGACGACATCGCGTAGAATGGTGACGGTCTTCGGCCATTCTTCCGCCGGCACGTTACCGGTCTGGTCGAGGATCTGGGCCATGATCTTGGCGAGGTTGGCGCATCCCATGAACCCATACAGCGAAGCGGCGCCGGTCAGGCTATGGGCCACGATATACTGCGCATGCAGGGCTTCAGGGGTCGGCGTGGATCCATCCCTCGGATCCAAGGCGGTCGAAAGCTTGAGGAGCCCGTCCGACGCTTCCGTCGCGAAAATGTTGAGCAACCCCTGTCGGTCGAAGTCAGGTTCCATGCGGCTATGCTTGGGCCAGCTTGAATTGGCCCACTGAGGTTGTCAGTCCGGCCGCCAGCTTGGCCAGGTCTTCAACCGTGAGCCGTGTTTCTTCTGCGGCTTTTCGTGCCGTGCTGGCCGCAGCGGCAAACTGGTGAATCGTCTCCGTGACGCTTTCCGTCGCGGCGGATTGCTGCATGGAGGATTCTGCGATGACCTGCGCGAGCTCAGCTGATTTTTTCGCGATTTCTGAAATCTGTGTGAACACCTCACCGGTCTTGATGGCCGACGCGGACCCTGCTTCCACGGCCTGCGTCTCGTGTTCCATCGCGACGACGGCAGCCTGTGTCTCTGTTTGAATGACCGTGACCAGATCGGCGATCTCGCGCGCAGCCTGGGCTGTGTTTTCCGCGAGCTTCCGGACCTGATCGGCCACGACGGCAAACCGTGCTCCTGCTTCTCCGGCACCGGCCGCCTCGATCGCGGCGTTGAGGGCCAGCAAGTTGGTTTGGGAGGCGATGTCGCGGATCGTCGAGACGATCTGGGAAATCTCCATGGAGCGGTCTCCTAGCCCCTTTATCTGCTTCGACATGCGTTGCACCGCCGTTCGGATGCTCTGCATGCCCTGCACGGTTGCCTGCACGGCCTGTCGGCCTCGCTCGGTTGCCGTCAGGGCCTGCCGGGCGCTGTCTGAAGACACCTCCGCCGTGGCGGCGACCTGGCGCATGGCTGTGGCCAAGCCTTCGATCGCGGCCAAGGTCTTCGTGGACTCTTGTTCCTGCTGTTGGGACATCAACGCCACCTGGCCAGCGGTGTCCCGCATGGCCCGCGCTGACTCGTTGACGCGCACGGCGGCGTCCTTCACCTGACCGATGAGCTTGCCGAACCGGTCTAACATGAGGTTGAACGCGTCGGCCAAATTGCCGAACATATCGGCGGTCACATTGCCGCGCTTCGTCAAGTCGCCTTTACTGACCTCGGACACCAGCACGAGAAATTCCATCGTGCGCTTTTGCATCAAGTCGCGCTCTTCCTCGCTCTGAACGAGACCGGTGATCCGGTCCAACATGGTGTTGAACGCCTGTGCCATCTGTCCAAGCTCATCTTTCGTCGTGAGCTTGGCACGCGCTTTCAGCTTTCCGGACGCGGCCAGCGTGGCGACTTCGGCGATGTGGGTGATCCCGCGGGCGATGAACCGGGCGACGAGAGACACGAAGGTTACACCGAGCAAGATTGCAAGGAGCGCCCCCGCGATCACGTAGGTGATTTGCTTGGTGGCCACCGCATGGCCTTCATCGTTCAGGTCTTTGGCAACTTCCCGCGCAGTTTTCACCATCTGATCCACCGCCTTGGTGGCAGCCGTGTAATCTCTGGCCACGTCGGTTGCGATGGAGGTGTTGGCCAACCCCCTGAATAACTCGCGCTGTTCTTCAGCCAGCTTGGGATTGAGGCTGTCCCGAATCGTACCAATCACGCCGTCGGTCGACTTGAAATACGCGTTCAAGGCATTCGTGAGCGCCTGCAGGTCATCTTTTTCGTGGCGCCCGCTACGGGCCTGACGGAGCTGACCGCTCTGGATCTGCGCGATCGGATCGAGCGCCCCGGCTTTCCGGACCGCGAGGGGTCGTAGCGCGACTTCCAGTTCCGCTTTGGTCTTGGCCCGGCTCGCTTCCAGGATCGAATCATGATAGAGACCCAAGGAGCTACCGGCGGCCGCGAGGTTAGCCAAGCTGAGCGTTGATTCGTCGTACACGATCTGGAGTTTATCGCGAAGCTGCTGCAGGCCGGTCACACCCAGATAGCCCACCATCACAATCACGATGGCCACCAGGATGATCCCCACCAACATCTTCTTCAGGGTCTTGAGGTTCCTGAATGCTGCAAACGGAAGATCTAAAAACTCCATGCCGTGCCTCCTTGAATCAAAATCATCTTCGATGGCTTCACGTATTCCCCTTGGGAACCCCTGCAGCATCCATATGTGCGAGAAGTGTCGGGACTTCGAGAAGGCCGCCCAGGCGGTCTTCAACACGGAGCATGGTCGAGACAAACGGCCGCACCTCCGTCTCTCCTGCCTGCGCGGCCGAAAGGAATTGATCCTGCTCCATGGTCCTGATTTCCGGGACGCGATCCACAAGCACCCCGACTTGGTTCCCTCTATGTCCAAGCACAACCACAAACTTCGGCGGTGGCCCCACGGTGGTCAGTCCAAGCAAGGAACGGACATCCACGATGGGAAGCACCACCCCGCGGAGATTGGTTACCCCGACAAGGACGGATGGCATCCCCGGAACCGGGGTGATCGATTCGACGGGAAACACCTCGCGGACACCCCGAAGATCAAGGGCAAAGGTCCCGCCCGAGAGGGTAATGAGACACACTCGTGATGGATAGCCTGCAGCCGGCGTGGCGCCAGCTTGTTCCAGAATCTGCGTATGGGGGCCGGGAAGGTCCATCAGGTCTCAGTCGCCTTTCAGGAGCCGCGTGTCAACCCAGGACTTTCTTGACAGCGGCCAACAGATCCTCAGGTTTAAACGGTTTGACGACATACGCCGTCGCCCCTTGCTGCTGGCCCCAGAACTTATCGCTTTCCTGGCCCTTGGATGTCACGAGCACAATCGGGATGGTCTTGAACCGCTCGTCATTTTTTAGGTCTCGGCAGGCTTGAAACCCATTCCGACCGGGCATGATCACATCCATGAGGATAAGATCGGGCTTTTCTGCTGCCAGCTTCTCTTCCAGCTTATCCGCATTCATGTATGTCACTACCGTATGATTCGCCGATTTGAGAATGCCTTCAATCAGTTGCAATTCGGCGTAAACATCATCAACCACCACGATCTTGCTCATGGCCGACCTACCTCCTTGTGTCATGACCCTGCCGCGATGACCCAATTTCCTTTAAAATCAAAAAGGACGAGCGGGTTCATGGTAGAGAACTCGCACCGGCTTGTCAAGGTATTCGCATAAAGGACGCGGCGGAATTCGCCCAATCATTCCATAACATGCATCACCTGTCATGTGTCTTGACAACCCGGCAATGATGGTGTTTAGTAAACGTAACTCTGGACGCGACGTCACATGGATGCCAGTTCCCTGATCACCGCTGTGCAGCAGATAGTAGGTCCTATTAAGGATATGTACAGCCAGCAAGCTGCCGTGCGCTCGCATGCCCTCAAGCCTCCATCGGTAGCGGTCCGGCAGTATGAATCCGCCGTGTATGCCTTTCGCGACCAGCGCCTGCCTGGCGAAACTAAAGGCGTCAGCATGCTGCTGGTCGAATCGGTGGAGGCGTTCGAGGCGGGGCGTGTTCTGGAAGCCAGTAAGTGCGTGATGTGCGCGATTGAACAATTCGAAGCGGCCGGCAAAGAATCTGTGGTGACCATCACCGAAGAGCAGGCCGCCAAGCTTGGCCAGTTCCGGAGCGCGTTGTTCAAACTGATCAACCCGGGCCCTGAACTCAGCACGCAGGACATCAGCAAAAAGCGCGCGTCTGCGCAGGGTCAATGGTAATGGCGCCGAAAGTTGAATTCGTCGGGACCGTCCAATTCTGGCCCAACGGTATGCGCGGCAATCCCGTGGGTCTATTCATGGAAAAGCTGGAAAGCGGGGAATGCCGGATCAGCTCCAGACTGCCGGAGTGGCGGCACATCGTCGGCGTCGGTGCCACTATCAACAAAGCGGCGGGAAATTACGAGCTGAATCTGAAGGCAGCTGTGCCGGCTGAAGGCGCCTATGAAGGACCTTACTGGAGCGGCGGGATCAAGGCCGAGAAACCCGCGCCGCCGAAACCCGCACCCGCTCCATCCACCAGCCCACCCTCAATGCCTCCATCTCCTGTTTCCTGATTCCCAACTGAGCATGACCTGTCCCCGTTGCGCCAACCAGAATCCGTCGGAGGCTGCCTTCTGCAGCCAGTGCGGGCACCAACTCTCCCTGGCAGCTCCCGCGGCCTCATCCTTCCTTGCCGACGTCGCGCTCTGGCGAAAGTTTATCGGCCCGCGAGCGGACTATTACCTGGCGCGGTTTCGGCTGTTTCACCAAGGAACAAAAGAGCGTTTCGTCCCCACGTGGCATTGGCCTGCTTTCGGAGTCGGATGGTTATGGTACCTCTACCGCAAGATGTATCTCCATGCGGCCATTTTCCTTTTCGGCGGGCTCCTGCCCATGATCTTGGGCGCGGGGCTGGTGGGCGTGGTCATATGGAATCTGTTCGCCGCCATCACTGCCAACTATCTCTATTACATGCACACCAAGCTGTCGCTGGTCTTGATCGGGCGGCGTGCCGGTCTGGATGAAACTGCGCGGGACCGTCTGGTCACGGACGCCGGCGGAATCCAGCCATATGTCTGGTGGTTGGGGGTCGGTCTCATTGCCCTTGCCATCGCGGCGGGAATCATGGAGGCGCCGACGCCGATCACACCTCCGTCGCAAGGCGATCCTGCGTAGCCTGTGCTACAATACTTACCTAACGCCCTATGCCTCCTTCGATCCATCCGGTTCAACTCATCACGGTCTTGCGCCACAAATCGCTGACGCCCGTGATCGTCTTCCTGACGTCGCGGCGATCCTGCGACGACGCGCTGCAGGCCTTTGAGCACACAACCGACGTCCTGCCCCCCGCCCGACAGGAGGCTATCAGCGCGGTACTGGACGAACTCATGTCCGCCTACCCCAGCCTCCAAGACCATCCGCTGCGCAAGACGGTCACCGCGTACGGCGTGGCCGCCCATCATGCCGGCCATTTACCGTCCTGGAAGATCGCCATCGAGGAGCTCATGCGGCGCGGCTGCCTCGACGCCGTCTTTGCCACGACGACCCTGGCGGCCGGCGTGGATTTTCCGGCCCGCACCGTCGTGCTCACGCAATCCGGCGTGCGGCGCGACCAGGATTTCACCGACCTGACGGTGGCGGAGGTCGCTCAGATCTCCGGACGCGCCGGGCGCCGAGGCAAGGACAGCGTGGGATTCGCTATCGTAACGCCCTCTCCCTACATGGACCTCGGCGTCCTCACGCGCGGCCTGACGGGACGGCCCGAGCCCGTCGACAGCCAATTCATCATCACCTACCCGATGGTGCTGAACCTGCTCAAAGCTCATCCCGTGGACCATATTCAATCCATCCTCGCGAGGAGCTTCGCGCAGTACCAAATGAACGCCCAGGCCGCGATCCTGGAGCAGCGCATCGACAAGCTCCACGCCAAGCTGGAGTCCTACCAGCCGCGCGAATGTTCGGACTGGCTGACGCAATGGAACGCGTATGACCACGCCACACGTCAAACGACACAACGGCTTCAGGCCCGACGCCATCACCCGCCGGAAGTCCGCGCGCGCCTGCCGCTCCTGACACCGGGGCGCGTGGTGGCCTTTCCCCGTTTTCGCGGCATCGTGCTGCGACGCTACCGGAGCCGGGGCCAGCACCATGAGATGGTCACGGTCCTCCGAAACGGCGGCACCGTCGCGGAATGCGCGGTCGCGGACATCACCGGCATCATCGACCGCACGTTTGATTTTGCGCCGGCTCCTGCGTTTCCGTGGGTGATGCCTGAGGCGCTGTCCTGGCTGACCCAGCAGCTGGGCGATCTGCCGAAGCACCTGCCCACGGTCATGACTCCCTTGCTTCCCGCCGATGAGGAATCGGGAGAACTGGTGAAGAGCCTCGGCGATCTCTTTCCCTGCCCGACCTGTCCTTGCCGACCGACCTGCGCCAAAGAGTTCAAAGCCGGCAACATGGTGAAACAGGAATGGCTGCACCATACACGTACCGTCCAGTCGCTCCGCACGGGGCTCTGGCACAAGTTCCAGGAGCGCGCCGACATCCTGCAGGACTTAGGATACCTTGACCATGCGCACAAGCTGACGGCCGACGGCGAGTGGGCCAGGCTGATCCGGATCGATTACTCCCTGCTCATCACGGAGATGATCCGCGCCCAGGCATTTGCCGGAGCCACTCCCGCGGTACTGGCTGGGTTGATGGCCTGCATTTCCTACGAGAACGACCGTCCCGGCTCGTTCCCCCGGATCAGCCCCGCCCTGGCCAACTTGATTGCCGCCACGCGCCGGATGGCGGACACGTTGGCCCCTCACGACGATCCGCCGTTGCTGCGCGCCGATGTCGGAGGACTTGCCGAGCGCTGGGTGGGTGATACGACTGTGACCTGGACACAGCTCTGCCGCTCCACCTCGATGGCCGAAGGCGATATTTACCGCCTGCTGTCCAGGACCCTTGAGTACCTCTCGCAGGTCCACTCACTGCGCGCCACGCATCCCGACCTGGCGTCCGTTGCGGCCGAAGCGCTGAACCGCATCCGCCGCGGTGTGCTGGAGGAATTACCATGACGCGTGAAGAACTGGAACGCGCACTCGCCGAACTCCCCTTTCGGCTGCTGCGACGCCTGGCCCGGACGATCGCCGGCCCTTCGGCCTTGCGCATGGGGAAACGGCGCGTGATCCATATGATCATGGGAGAGGCCGAGACCAATCATGAGCGAATCGAGGCGGCGATCCGGACCCATCAGGCGGAGCAGGAGGCGGTGGCCGCGATTCCCCACGTGCCGGGGAGTACGGCGTCCGATCCCAGGTCCGGCAAACCGGCCGACCTCACCGCGTTCCTGGCGGGCATCGGCGTTCCGGAGCCACATCCCTTCGTGCCGGATGACTGGCAGATGGAGGCGGTGGAAGCCTTGGAACGAGGCGATGTGATCGTGAGCGTCCCCACCGGCAGCGGCAAGACCTATGTCGCAGTGGAAGCGACGCGGCGCGCCATGTATGAGGACCGGACCGTTGTCTACACGTCGCCGTTGAAAGCTCTGTCGAACACGAAGTACACAGAATTTGTGAAAATCTTCGGCGCAGAGTTTGTCGGCATCATCACCGGCGACCGGCGGGACAACCCCGCCGCCCCGATCCTGATCATGACGACGGAGATTCTCCGGAACCTGCTTTATGACGCGGCCGGGGGTGAGATCGATGTCCGTCTAGATACGCTCGGTCTCGTGATCATCGATGAGAGCCAGTTCCTGGCCGATCCCGAGCGCGGCGTCGTGTGGGAAGAGACGATCATCTTCTGTCCTTCCCAGGCCCGGCTCCTGCTCCTCTCGGCGTCCATCGGCAATCCTCACGAGCTGGCCGCCTGGCTGACCAGTATTCGCCCAACTCCCTGCCACCTCGTGCGCCACCATCGCCGATCGGTCCCTCTCCGCGCCGGCTACCTTCATCCGAACGGCAAGCTGACGCCGTTGTTTCGGACGGTCGCCATGCCGCCGTCTCCCTCGCAGGCTGTCCTTCACCCGGAAGCCAAGCGGCTCTTTACCATGTTCGAGGAAGACACCCTCTATACGAGACGTTCTGGATGACGCGCCGTCAGTTTTTTGCCGTCTGTTTCTTCGCGGTCCTGCTGGTGCTGTTTTACCAGATCGCGGTCATCTTCAGCCCCTTTCTCCTCCCGGTCCTCTGGGCGGCGATTCTGGCCCATGTCGCGTTTCCCCTGCATACCAGACTGACCACCCTGTTGAAAGGGCGCGCCACGGCGTCGGCCTGGCTGCTGACCCTGGGGATCATGGCGCTGGTCGTCGTGCCGGTAGTGTTCCTGACATTACTGCTCATCCAGGAAGCGGGCATCGCGTATGATGCCATCAGCGCGTGGGTCCAATCGGGCGGGGTGAAACGATTGCCCGCGCAGCTGGCTCATCTTCCGCTCGGCGGGCGCATGCAGGACTTCATCAGCCGGCATATGGCATCCTCCCGAGACCTGGAGACCTTCCTCCTCCAGAGCAGCAAGGCCCTGAGCGGATTCGTCCTGGATCAGGTGGCAGGGCTTGCCAAGAACGCCTTCCTCCTGGCGGCAAACTTTCTGGTGATGATCGTCACTCTCTTCTTTTTCTTCAGAGACGGGCGCCGCTTCCTTGACGGCCTGTATCAGATCATTCCCCTGGAGGATTCGCACAAAGCGAAGATTTTTTCACGTTTGGACCAGACCATCACTGCGGTGGTCAAAGGCATCGTGATCACGGCGATTGTCCAGGGCTTGCTGGCGGGCATCGCGTATGGAGTGCTCGACGTGCCCGTGCCGGTCTTCCTGCTGGCCCTCACGATCGTGCTCGCGCCGCTCCCCTTCGGAGGCACCGCGCTGGTTTGGGGTCCGGTGGCGCTCTACTTGCTGTGGATGGGGCCCGTCTGGAAAGGCCTCGCGATGCTGGTCTGGGGCGCGGGCGTGGTGACGACAGTGGACAATGTGCTGCGGCCGCTGCTCATCGGTCAGAGGGCCAAGCTACCGACACTGTTCTTGTTCTTCAGCATCCTCGGCGGGCTTGGAGCCTACGGGCTGATCGGGCTTTTCCTCGGCCCGATCCTCCTCGCCATCCTCCTCACCGCCATCCAGATTTATCGCGAGGAATACCTGAGCGAGCCGACACCCCCCGCTTAGGATTTGGGGCAGGCGGCCTGAGGGGGCACGGCGTCGGACGGTGGGTCGCCATAGATGTGTTCGGCAAGGCTCTTGGCGAGAGCCGACGAGACTTCCTGCTGGAGGGACTTGAGGGCGCGGCCGGTGGCTTCCGAATAGTTGAGATGCCCCTCGCGGCCGGAACGGGCCACGCTCCCCACGACCCGCTGATCTCCCAGGTTCACTACGACGAAATCGGCGCACCAGCGAACGTAGCGGAATCTGGGATCCGGCAGGTCAGCCGGCCAGAGATGGGCTAGGCCTCTGATCAGCAGGTCCGTGTTGCCGGTTTCTCCCGATGCCGCTTGAGCATTTCGTGCGGTTACCGGAAGGCCTTCCCTCACCAGCCCTTCCATGACCGCTTGCCGGACCGCCTCGGCTTGGTCTCCGCTCACCTCCACGGCCACAATCAGATTCTCATTCAAAAGCTTTTCCAGTTCGCCGGTGAGACCGGCCACGGAATAGCTGGCAGGAACGCCCCTGCCCCCACTCACCACCCGGAGGTCGCTGTTGTACGCGTCCCTGGTGATTAGAGCCCGGATCGCCCGCTTGAGTGCGCGGAGCTTGAGCAGTTTGTCCGAGGCGCCGCGCGCTTCGTTCACATCACGAGTGATCCCCTCATCCAATTCCGCGAGACGGCTTTTCAACGATGTCTGCGCAGCCGCGCGGTTCATCACCGCGAGCGCGGAGTAGAGGTTGGTCTTGGGATCGCTCCAGGTTTCGGCGACCTTGACGTTCTCCAGCACCTTGTCGGTCGACACTTTCGTGATCGTGTCCAACGTCAGTTGGCGCTCGGTCTGCACGTTCCCTTTGCGCTCAAGCATCAGGTAGGATTCCCAATCCTTCGCTTGGCTGGTGACCTCCGCCTTGAAGATCCGCGACACCGCCGCATAGGCGCGCTCTTCCGCCGCCGCCCGGGACCCCGCCTGCCCGACGCCGATCAGGAACTGGTCTTCGGGGTATGCCGCCGCCTTCGTTCCCGCCACCCAATCGGGTGTCGTGGGCGTGCCCGTGCAGGAGAGGAGAAAGAATGCCAGCACCACCCTCTTCATTCCAACACCCGCGCGCTGACAA
>DASYQR010000004.1:0-4418 GCA_036005325.1 Nitrospirales bacterium
AAGATGAACTGGGTGCCCCAACAGGGCTGGGCCTACTCTGGTGGCAAGTGGACGGTGGCCATCGGTGGCAATCGGGGCGTGTTTGTAGAAACAGCCAAGGCCGACTTTAACCAGTTGTTCCAGGCCCTTGTCGGCCCTCGGAGGGAGTAATTAGGCTCAGACTCGATATGACCTTGACCGCCTATAACCACGTTCCTCTGCCGACTTTTATGTATGGCACGGCGTGGAAAAAAGAGGCCACGACGCGTCTGGTGCAATTAGCCGTGGCGTCGGGCTTTACGGCCATCGACACGGCCAATCAATTGATCCATTACCAGGAAGCCCTGGTGGGTGACGCCCTGCAGGCACTCGCGAAGAAAGGGATCACGCGAGACACCCTGTTTCTCCAAACCAAGTTTACGCCGACCAACGGCCAGGACCATCGAACCCCCTACGATGCCTCGGCCGATCTCACCACCCAAGTCAGACAGTCCTTTGACAGCTCGTTGACCCACCTGCACACCGAGTATGTGGACTCCTACGTCCTACACGGGCCCTATTCGCGGCAGGGCTTGGGGAAAGCGGATTGGGAGGTGTGGGCAGCCATGGAAGCGCTCTATCAATCAGGGAAAGCCAAAATGATCGGCATCAGCAATGTCACGGCCGGACAACTCACCCAGCTCTGTGCACAGGCGAAGCATAAACCAATGGTGGTGCAAAACCGGTGTTATGCCGTGCTCGGATGGGACAAAGAGGTGAGGGAGATCTGCCAAGCCCATGGCATCATCTATCAAGGCTTTTCGCTCTTAACCGCCAATAGTGCGGTCCTTGCCGATCCGGAAATTCGGACCATCGCCAAACGGTTAGGAACGGGTTCCGCACAGATCATTTTTCGGTTTGCCATGCACATCGGGATGCTCCCGTTGACCGGTACCACGAGCCAACAACATATGAAAGAAGACCTCCAGGCCGAACAGCTCGCGCTCTCCACCGAAGACATCCGGCGGATTGAAACGATCGCGCTTTAATGAGAACCGCCCGCACCATAGGGGTCAGGGGGTCAGGCAGGAGTTTTGGCTTCAGCCGTGATGAAGTCGTTGAGCAGCCGACACCCGGCGAAGAGCGTCGCCTCCTCGTTCCGAATCCAGCGGCTGATGACACCCAGGGAGACGAGCCGGTCCGCAACCGTCTTCATGTCTCGTATGCCGGTGTCGGACCGGGCCAGGGTGGGATTTACCGGTTTGCCGTACTCGATCAGGTAGCACAGCAGCCTCCGCTCGGAGCCCTCGCCGCTCTCGGCCGCCAGGCGCTGAACAAAGGGTTCCCACTGCGCGCGCCCCGTCGCCACGGCGTGTTCCAGAGTTCGGGTGTTCTCATCTCCTCCCCGGCCCATGTAATGGAGAAGCAACTTGGTCAGGTAGGGATGGTTCCCTGTCCACGCGGCCAAGGCAGCGCTCGTGTCCCGCCCGATCAGCCGTCGAGTCTCCCCATCGAGAAGGACTGACAGCGGGAACGCTCGGAAGGACCGGCCGGCTGATGTTCCGGAGTGACCGAGCATGGTTCGCAATCGGTGCCCGCCGGTCACGACGATGCTGGCCGGTTGTGCCGCCGACACCCGTGCGAGCCGCGACTCGATCGCCGAGTCGGCAACGCTATCCAGATTATCCAGGACGACGATCGAGCCGGGAACCAGGTCGCTCCTGGGAGAAGGCTCGGCGCCACAATCTATCTCGATCACCGTGTGGGACGTCAGCCCTTGCAAAGCGGTTCGAACCAGCGAGGTCTTGCCCAGTTTCGGCCCCCCGATCACCGCCAGGGATTCGCCTCGCGCGATGCGCTTACGCAGGTTCCTGACAAGCCCTTGACGCCCGATGAACGCGTCTCCGGTAGCAGGACAGGAAGTGAACGGTGGGATGACCATAAATTTACTCTACCACAGTGAGATCAGAGGGAAGTAACGCGAGTCTTTTTCGGTTATAGTTAGGCTCATGGCCTCCGTGCCACATTCACGCGCCGCTAGAGCTGCTCTTCGAAAGAAGCGGGTGCGTTCCGGCCGTATCGCGATCCGCCGGCGCGTTCGATCACTCCGACGCGCGTTCCGGGCGTTGGCGGCCGCGCCGCTGGCAGTCCGGGTCCTCGCCGTTGCGCTCGTCATCCTGACAGTTTGGTCTGCAGTCAACTGGGTGTACCAAGCGATCGGCAAGCCGACCGAGGTCTTCTTTCCGCTGAGCGGTGTCCTCCTCAAGACTCCGCCTGAGACATGGCGACAATACGGACCGCTCTTCAGCGAGCATTCGACCGCGGTGATCACTCCCGAGCTTCTGGCCGCGCTCGCCCAGGTCGAGGGCGGGAGCAACCCGGTGGCGCGGACATACTGGCGGTGGCGCTTGACGTGGAATCCCTTCGAGTTGTACCAACCTGCGTCGAGCGCGGTCGGCATGTATCAACTCACCGACTCGACGTTCCAGCAGGCGAAGCGCTACTGCATCCACAACCATGTCGTCGTGGAGGACGGCCCCTGGCACGACGCGAAATCGTGCTGGTTCAACAGCCTCTACACTCGTATCCTGCCGAGCCACGCCATCGAACTGACAGCGGCCTTGCTGGATCGCAGCGTCGCGAGCGCGATGGGGCGTCCGCGAATCCCCGCTGCCACGCTCCAGCAGAAGCAGGATCTGGCCGCCGTGATCCATCTGTGCGGGGCGGGTGCGGGCGCCACCTATGCCAGGCACGGCTTCCGGCTGACCGCCCGCCAGCGGTGCGGCGAACACAACGTCAGCGTCTACCTCGCGCGAGTCAACACGATGAAGCGACTGTTCACTCGGCTGGCGGCCGCTGGAAAGGAATAACGGCGGTCGGCGGTTTGATTGACAGCGCGATCAGGCGTGTGTTATCCAAGACTTACATCTCCGAGGTCAGAGCATGAACTCAACGCCCTTGTATGTTCTGAAGCGTCCTGACGGCACGTTCAAATACTATGTGGACCCGGACTACGCCAAAGAGCAAGGGGTGTCCCCCGATAAGCTGGTCTGCGTCGAGGTCCCCAATACCATCTACGCGAACGGCTCCGTCGATGACTTGTCCACCTACATCGCCCACGAGTTCGAAAAGCGGGCCGTGACATGACTACTACGACGTCGCCACAGCTGACGCTGACGCGTGAGCACATCGAAACCGCTATTTCCTCGCTCCAGCCGGTCCATCGGGTGATGCTTCACCTCCTTCTGCTGCCGTACATGGACCCGACGCCTGAGGACATTTTCTTCATGGCGCAGGAACGGAAAGAGCCCAATATGAGAGCCGGCGGTTACGTCTCGCAAGCCTTCGGCGGCAATGCGGACATTCGCCGATTAAAGATCGACGGCGTGCCGAAGGAATGGCTCGTGGCGGTCGAGTACCGCGCCAAGCAGTACCAAGCCCTTCTCCGCGAGCACCAGGCGCGGCTGAATCTCCTGATCGCGTTCTATGGCGACTACCTTGACGGGTTACAGCAGGAGATCAACGCGATGGTCCAACTGCTCTCCACCGAGTGCGAGCTGAGCCAGGAATCCCTCGACGATCTTCGCGCGCAAGCCAGGCTTGCTCCTCTTACCTACGCCCTGAAAAAGCTGGCCGTCCGCGCCGAGAAACAGGAAGTTGAAGAAGAGGACTATCGCCGGGAACGCTTGAGCCTCGAATACCAGGCCCACCTCCGCCGCCACAACCGTTTTAAAAAGCGGCTCGAACAGGTCCGCATGGAACGCCAATCCAGTCTCGCCTCATCCCTTTCGGATGAGTTCCTGGCCGAGATCTGCGGCACTTCCGTCGCTCCCGTCACGGGCCGGCGGGTCAAAGCTGTCCAGCAGTACGTCAACGCGCTCGCAGCGATCGTCAAGGCCAGCCTCACGACGGCCGGTCTTGCCGCGGCCGTCAACGCCGGCATCGGTCCTAAGCTGCCGGGGGGCAGCAAAAATGAAGGCATCAGCAGCAAGCCCCTGGTTTTGGCCGGTGACCTGTGGTCGCAAACCGTTCAGACGCTCGCGGCTGAGCCGATGCCCTTGCCGGCACTCAAGCCCTGCGATCACGCCGACGGCGGCACCAAAGGCTTGACCGCCAAGCTTCGCATTGCGGCGACGTATGAACTGGGCGAAGATGAAGAAGTTAAGATATGGACACGGACCACGCAATGCTTCAACTGCCTCACCACGCTGCGATCCGCCCAGCAGGAATCCGGGGTAGCCAGCCGCCCGTTCGCAGAGGTTCTCGACGCGGTTAAGACCCGCACGGCCATGCCCCGCAAGGAAGCCATCGAGTCGGCAAAAGTGCAGGCCAAGGCCGCAGAGGAAGAGCACCCGATGGATTTGGAGGAGCGCTTGCGTCCCTTCACCGGCGACGATGCGGGCCAACGGGGCGCCGATCGTTGGTGGTAGACACCGCTGTCCATGCGCGCCGCGCGTGAT
>DASYQR010000005.1:0-3848 GCA_036005325.1 Nitrospirales bacterium
CGACATCACCTACGGCACCAACAACGAATTCGGGTTCGACTACCTGCGCGACAACATGGTGGGCGACCTGGCGGACTGTGTCCAACGCGAGCAGAATTTCGCCATCGTGGACGAGGTGGACAGCATCCTCATCGACGAGGCTCGCACGCCGCTGATCATCTCGGGGCCGACCGAGGACTCGACCGACCTCTACTACCGCATCGACCGCATCATCCCATCGCTCAAGCGGGAGCTGGACTACACGATCGAAGAAAAGACCAGGACCGCGTCGCTCACCGAAGAGGGCAACGAGAAGGTCGAGCGGGCGCTGGGCGTGACGAACCTCTACGACCTGGCCAACATGGACCTCGTGCACCACGTCGTCCAGGGGTTGCGGGCGCACGCGCTCTACCACCGCGACGTGGACTATGTCGTCAAAGACGGCGAAGTCATCATCGTGGATGAGTTTACGGGCCGGCTGATGCCCGGGCGCCGCTGGTCGGACGGCCTCCATCAGGCGGTCGAAGCGAAGGAAGGCGTCAAGATCGCCAACGAGAACCAGACGCTGGCTTCGATCACCTTCCAGAACCTGTTCCGGATGTACAAGAAACTGGCCGGCATGACCGGGACGGCCGACACCGAAGCCGGCGAGTTCGCCAAGATCTACAACCTTGACGTGGTCGTCGCGCCGACCAACCGGCCCAACATCCGGAAGGACTTCCCCGATGTCGTCTATCGGACCGAGAAAGAGAAGTTCAACGCGATCGTGGAAGAGATCATGGACTGTCACACTCGTGGCCAGCCGGTCCTCGTCGGCACGATTTCGATCGAGAAGTCCGAGCGACTCGCGGGATACCTCGTCCGGCACGGCATCAAGCATAACGTCCTGAACGCCAAGCATCACGAGAAGGAAGCCGAAATCATCGCCCAGGCCGGACGCAAAGCAGCCGTCACCATCGCGACGAACATGGCCGGGCGCGGCACCGATATTCTCCTGGGCGGCAACCCTGACTTCCTGTTCAAAAAGACGTTGTACGCTGATCCGGAGATGCCGCCCGAGCGCCAGTCCTCCTTGCTGACCCAGATCAAGGCCGAGTGCGAGGAGGAAAAAACGGAGGTCCTCACCGCCGGCGGCCTGCACATCCTGGGCACCGAGCGCCACGAAAGCCGCCGGATCGACAACCAGCTCCGCGGCCGCGGCGGGCGCCAGGGCGATCCCGGCTCGTCCCGCTTCTATCTCTCCCTCGAGGACGACCTGCTGCGCATCTTCGGCTCCGACCGCATCTCCAAAATCATGCTCAAGCTCGGCATGGAGGAGGGCGTTCCCATCGAGGCCAAGATGGTCACCCGCGCCATCGAGAACGCTCAAAAGAAGGTCGAGGCCCACCACTTCGAGATCCGCAAGCAACTCCTCGATTACGACGATGTGATGAACAAGCAGCGCCAAGTGGTCTATACGCGCCGGCGTATGATCCTGAGCGGCGAGAATCTGTCCGAGGAGATCAAGGCCGATGCCGAGGATATCCTGGACGGTCTCCTGGACGTGTACTGTCCGAAAGACTCGTACCAGGAAGATTGGGACCTGAAAGGCCTCGCGGACGCCTGTTCGGCGCAGTTCTCAATCGACCTGAAAGACGGCACCATCGACACCAAAGCGATCGGCTTCGAGGCCCTGCGCGAAGAGCTGGTTCGCAAGATCCACGCGGCCTACGCGGCGAAAGAAAAAGAACTGGGCCCGGACCTCTTGCGGTATCTGGAAAAAATGGTGATGCTGCGGACGATCGACACGCTTTGGAAAGATCATCTGCTCGCCATGGACAGCCTGCGGGAGGGTATCGGTCTCCGGGGCTACGGACAGAAGGACCCGCTGATCGAGTACAAGCGCGAAGCCTTTGACATGTTCGCCGCGATGATGGATCGGTTCAAGCAGGACGTGCTGGAGCACCTGCTGCGCGTCCAGGTCGTCCAGGGAGAGCAACCGCCCCCTGCTCTCGAACAACCCAGACGACCGGCGCTAAAACTGAACCGCGGCGAGGACGCAGCCGACGGGGACGGCGACAAGACCGTACGCCGGGCTGGTGACAAGGTCGGGCGCAATGAGCCCTGCCCCTGCGGCAGCGGCAAGAAATACAAGAAGTGCCACGGAGCCTGAGCAACACCATGCCCACACCCGCAAAAGCCCGCACCCGCCGCCGATCACGCAAGTCCTCTCCCGCTGCGCAGCCCCGGATGCTCGCGCTCGTGCGCGAGTTGCGTTTCCTCATCGACACGACCCATTCTCTCGCCTCGGCGCGCGAGCCCAAGGCCGTCCTCCGCATCATCTTCGACAAGGCAAAAACGATGATCAAGTGCGAGGCCTGGTCCCTCTTTCTGATTGATCCCTCCACACAGGAGCTGATCTTTGACATGGTCGGCGGCCCCAAATCCCGGCGCCTCACAGAGCAACGTATCAAGCCGGGGCTGGGCATCGCCGGATGGGTCGCCCAGCACGGGAAACCCGCGTTGATCGCTGCCGCCCAGAAAGACCGGCGCTTTCTCCCGGACGTTGACTGCGCAACCAAGTTCATCACCAAGACGGTCCTTTGCGTCCCGATTTTCAGCAAGAAACGCCCCGTCGCGGTCCTGGAAATGTTAAACAAGATCAGCAGGCCCTTCGACCGGCAAGACCTTCGGCTCCTCACCCATCTGGCCGAACAGGCTTCCATCGCACTGGAACGGGCGACTCTGCAGGAGCAGGCTACCAATTTGGGCCTTACGGACGAGCTGACCAGGATGTACAATGCCCGCTATTTTGAACAGGCCCTGGATCGGGAAATCCGACGCTGTCGACGTTACGGATCCATGATGGCGCTCATCTTTGTTGATCTCGACAACTTCAAAACGATCAACGACCGCTACGGCCACCTGATGGGCAGCCAATGTCTGGCAAAGGTGGCCCAGATCATGGCAGCCAGTGTCCGCGACGTCGATATTCTGGCCCGTTACGGCGGGGATGAGTTCGTGGTCATCCTCCCCGAGACCACTGTCGCCACCGCCAAGGCGGTGGCCGAACGGTTGCACGCCGAGATCGGCTCACACCTGTTTTTGAAAGAGACGGGGGCCAATATCCACATCAGTGCCAGCATTGGCATCGCCGGGTTTCCCGACCACGCGCGGACGAAAGAAGACATCATCCGCAAGGCCGACGAGGCCATGTACCAGGCCAAAGATGCCGGCCGAAACCGTCTCTGCATCGCTAGCCAGCCCTAGCGTCTCCGTAGCGGTTCTCTCGTAGGAATTTTCAGACCCAGAGGGCTCCAACCCCTTGTTCAGACAATGTCTTCCGGCTTGACTAACTCGAAAGACCTAGGCTATCGTGACCCTTCGCTCTCGAACATATTTTTGCGCTCAATATGTCATAATGTCATAAGGAGTACCTCCTTGGAACTCGGTCATCCCAAGCTTGTCGACAAGCTGGTCGCGCGCATCAAACGCGAGGGGCCCCTCTCCTTTGCCGACTTCATGGAGGCCGCCCTCTATGACCCCGACTTCGGCTACTACATGACACCCGGCCCCCGCATCGGCCCTGCGGGGGACTATTACACCAGCCTCGATGTGCATCCCATCTTTGCCGAGTCGCTCGGACGGCAGATCGCGCAAGCGGCCGATAGCATCGTCTCCTCCTTAAAGGAAGGAGACGGCGATTTTACGATCATCGAGATGGGCGCCGGCAAGGGACTCCTGGCCCGGCACCTTCTCGATGCCTATCGGCGCGACAACCCGGCGTTTCTCTCCCGTGTCCGTTACGTGTTGATCGAGCGGAGTCCCGCCATGATTGCCGCACAGCGGCAGCATCTGCGTCCTCTGCTCGATGCTGGTGCGAATATCCG
>DASYQR010000006.1:0-5113 GCA_036005325.1 Nitrospirales bacterium
CCCTGCCGGAGAAAGAGATCGAGGAACCGTTCTCCAAACTCCTCCCGTCCCGTGGATTTCGGCGGCCGACGCCGCAGAAAGGGATACTCGAGAAGCGTTTGCAGCAGCTCCTCATGCCGCGTTCCGCCACGCGCCAGGCGGCCGCCCAAATCAAACGCCTGCCGGCCAGCAGTGATATACCGTACGACACCGTCGATCACCATGTTCCCCGGTCCAGTATCGAAGGCCCGGACCTCGCCAAGCCCTCCACTCGCCGGCAGAAAGGTGAGATTGCTGATCCCCCCGATATTGACCACCGCGCGCGAGAGGGAGGGATGACGGAAGAGAAGAGCATGCAGATAGGGCGCGAGCGGCGCGCCCTCCCCGCCAGCAGCCATGTCCCGGCTGCGGAAATCAGCCACCGTCGTGATGCCGGTCCGCTCCGCAATGATAGCAGGCGCGCCGAGCTGCAGGGTGGAGTGGACCGGGCCGAGGCCCGGTTCGCGGCGAAGACGCGGCAGATGGTGGAGCGTCTGCCCATGCGAGCCGATCAGCGCCACACGATGCGGAGGGATCTTCGCTGCCTTCAACGCCCTGAGCGCCGCGCGGGCAAACCATTCGCCCAGCACCACGTTCAGGTGGCAGACGTCGGCGACGGTGCCGCGCGCCATCGCTTCCAGCAGCCGGGCCCGAAAGATGGCCGGGTACGGAAACGTGCGGAACGCCAGCAGCTTGACCTTCAGCTTGTGGCCTGCCCCGCCGATATCCACAAGCGCAGCGTCCACCCCGTCGGCGGAGGTTCCAGACATCAAGCCGATGACTTTCATGTGGGACGGAGTGATACCGGGAATGTCACAAGGGGTAAGCGCTGGCTATCCTCTTAGGTGCGTGCCCTGGAGCCTTGTCTTTCTTCGGAAACGCATTTCGACTCGGCAGCCAGGCGATCAAGGTCGCCAGTTCTTTTCACCAATTCGCTTGTCATATCCTTGATTTGGTCAGTGAGTCTATCGCGTTCCCGTTCGATCTCGACCAGTCTGCTCACTGTCGCCCGCTGCCGTTTCACATCGATCTTCAATTCTTCGCACGTGGCCTGTAATTCCTTGACGTGGTCATTTGCCGATTCCAGATCATGGGCCAGTCTCAACAGATGTTCTTCTTTCGCGCTCAGCTCCCTCCGTAAGACCACGCAGGTCTCCTCGCCCTGCTGCGCGCGCCCTTCAAGTTTTTGAAGAGCCTGCATCCATTCCAAAGCCTCTCCGGGATCGAGAGCGGGAGCCTCAGGAAGTTTTCCTCCTGTTTTCAAGGAGTTCGCGGCTGCTTGCAACCAATCTATGAAGACCGTGACTTCACGCAGTCGATCAACAAGCACGGACAAGGCAGCCGTCCCTCCGGAAGCGGGACCATCCTGCATCGTCGCCGGTTCCGCCTCTGCTTCAGCCTGCTCCAGGACGCCGTCCTGCGGCGCCATCTTCTCAGAGAAACCTTGAACCGCGTCGGGCGACTGACGGATATATTCCAAAAGGGCGGCGACGCAGTGCCTACAAAGCGGCGCCTCAGTGGAAGGACATGTGCACTGGGCTATCAGCGTTCCGTCGGTCAACCGGATCGTTTGCTTGTAGCGACCGCGGGCCCCACTCACCTCTGCTGTGATGCTTGTCTCATCGGCCTGAACGATTCGCGCACGGCGCTCGTTGCAGTATTGATGGCCGATGGCATACGCCGACATCGGGACCACCGCCTGAACCATTTCCGGCTGTAACTGGCTCAGTCGCTGAGCCGTGCAAGGAATCTGATTTCGCGAGAGCCCGTTCATGGGTCGACTCCCTATATGTCGGCAGGCCTCATGCGGCGCCTTTATGGGACGAAGAGGAGCTGTCATGTTTTCCGGGCTTATGCAGTAATAAAGGGGGCTCGGCGATCGCGTAGCGTGAGTATCCATAGGTCGAGTAGGCCCGCTGCATGTTCAAAGAGTCGTTCAAGACCACGCCTTCGATCTGTCTTCCTTGCAGAAAATCCAACGCCTCAATGACGACTCGTTGTGGAGTCTTCCCGCCTCTGACCACCATCAAGATGCCGTCCACGATCTCCGCATACAGGTTCATGTCCGCCATCGGGAGGATGGGTGGGCCGTCCACAATCACCAGAACGTCTCGATGCCTGAGGCTATCGAGCAATTTTTGCATCTCCCCACGCCTGGCAGGCAAGCTCAACCGGTCCCCATTACTCTGGCCCGTGCACAGGATCCTGAGATTGCGATGCGCATGCTGCACGAGTGCAGCATTCAGGTCGCATTCCCCTCTCAGGACATTCATCAACCCTTTATCGTCGTAACGCCCAAGCCGCGCGCTGACGGCCGCATTCCGCAAATCCCCGTCGATCAGAATCGTATCGACCAGGTAGTCTTTGGCCAACGTCATCGCCAACCCCACCGACACCGTTGTCTTGCCCTCACCGACGAGTGCGCTCGAGACGACTAGAATTCGCAAGCCTTTCTTGTCCCGCAATTGAATTACGCGACCGGCCAGCACCCGAAACTGTTCGGCGCCCAGCGCATTCATACTCTCTTGAGCAACCAGTTGCGTTTGATTCCTCTTCGACTTCCCAGGTAACTCATCAAGCAATTTGGCCGGCCAAGCCCGCACCCCGCGAGGTTCCTCGGCGATGGAAGGCACAGTCTCAGGCGAGCAGTCGCGCTCCCATAAACCTGACATAGGCGGAATGGTGGCCAGGCAGGGAGATTCCAGAGCCGCTTCTACTTCCTCAGGCCGGCGGAAAGGCAGATTGCGGAGATCTTTCCACCAGATCATGCCGCCGACCAGCACGAATCCGGCAGCGAGCCCACCCAGGAATACTCGGAGGGGATCGGGTTTCACGGGCATGACAGGGAGATTGGCCTGGTCCACGATGCGGAACTGCTCCCCTTTCTGCCGCTTTTCAAGGTTCTCGCTGATATTCGCGGTGATCTTTTTGTTCTGAAGGTTTTCGTGACTCAGACGATTGTTCTCATAGTCGCGAAGCAGAATGCTAAGCTGTTGTTCATGTTTGGGAGCCGCCTCGACGCGGCGCTCGAGTTCCGTGATCACCTTTTCGAGCTGTGCTCGTCGTTGTTTCCGCGCCGCGATCTCGGCACCAAGGGCGCGGATTTGGGCCGACAAGTTCCTACTGCCCGCCATCTCTGTTCCAGCATCGGACGAATCAACTTCTTTGCCGGACTCTCTTGCGGACGGCGTTTTGGAGGCGCCGCTGGCTAGTTCTGCTTCCAGTTCCGCGACCAGCTTCTTGGTTTCGACGACGTCGGGATAGGTGTCCTTGAATTCGGACCGGAGCTTCACCAGGCGAGCCCGTAGTTGCTCGAGCTGTACTGTCAGAGAATCGGCCACACCCGGCGCACTGCCCGGATTTTTGAGGGCATCGCGCAAAATCTCCCGCTTTTCTTCCGACAGCCGAACGATCTCATTTATATTCTGCATCTCCATCTGGAGCCGGTCCAGGGTACGCAGGTTGGGTTCGACCTGCGCCGGCAACTCGCCCTGGTATCTCATCTTGTACTCGCTAATCTGCTTTTCTTGGAGGACCAGTTTTTCCCTGACACTCTGCAGCTCATGCTCCAAGAACTCGCTCGTGCCTTCGATCAACTGCTCCCGGACTCTGAGGTTTTCTTCGATAAACAACGAGGCCAGTTTGTTGGTGACCTTCATGACCATCGGCGGGTCAACCCCCTCGTAGGCGATCGTAAAGGCCTGGATGGTCCGACGGAGGCGGTCGTCGACGATCGTAACCTTGATGTCCTTTCGCATGTCTTCGATCACATCTTCCAAGGGCTGCCGCGCAAGTTTGTCTTTGTAGAGTCCGAATTCCTCGATGATCTTTCGAAGGAGTGTGCGACTGAAGATTTGTTGCTGGATGGAAATCAGGCGTTCCTCGATCGTGTCCACCGTGACCGGCTTGATGAAGTCGGTAGGGACCTTCTGCGATTCCACCAGGATCAGCGTGCTCGAGCGATAGGTCTTGGGGATCACCAGAAAGACCACCCCGGCTCCAAGCAGCCCCACCAGCAAACACGCAAGCACCATCCAGGCACGCCGACGCAGGAGCTCCAGATAGTCCGACACCTCGAGCCTGTTTATGACCTGTCTCATCTGCCTCCTCGTATTACTGCCATGTCAGGATAATGCCAACCGTCACCTGCGTACGATTCACCGAAAGCCCCACGGCCCCCGTGGAGTCTTGCTTGAAATACGAGTACGAGGCAAATAGGTCTGCCCACCGCTTGAGCGCATATTTGATTCCCGCACTGGCGCCGTAGGACTTCACGTCCACCGTGTTCGAGCCGACGGTTTCCGCCGTGCCATAGTTGCCGGCCAGGGTCGCAGTGAGCGCGGGAGTCAGCTGGTGGCTGACCTGAAGCTGGGCGGCATGCCGGATGGACAGGGCTGCGGCCAGCCCTCCGGAAGTGGAGACCGCTCGGATACCGCGCGCGCTCACCTGCGTCGCAGAGAATGTCTTGGTCGTGCCCACATTGAAGTTGTATATCAGTCGATCGATGGAGGGGAGGTAGGTCCCGCCGACCCGACCATCTACGCTCCAGTCCTTCATGAACTGATGGCGGGCGCCTACATCCGCGGCGTGCGTCTCCTCGGAACCGGCTCCACCAAAGGAAAAATGAGAGTAGGTATAACCGCTCAGCAACGTGGTGATTGGCGTCAACGCGTATTCCAGTCCCGCGGTTCCGATGTCGATCGTGCTGCTGACCAAGGACGTCGTCCCGCCGATGTACTGAGTCCTGGCATTCGTATAGCCGCCGAGCACCTTGGCCCGGGGGGACATCACATAGGAGGCCGTCGCGCTCGTGACGTTCCCGAAGGTCGTGACCCGATCCTGCTGGATACCCCCGCTGGCGATCGGGTTCGGACCGCCGAACGCCGGGTTCGGACCTTCGAGCGCAGCGAATGTGGGATAATCCTTCGTATAATAGTAGTGCTCAGACACCGTTAAACCTAAGCCACGCAGCGCCCGCCCTGTCAGGTTGTCTGCCTTGAGATCCAGACCCCCTGACGAGCTGAAATAGGAGAGCTTCGGATGCTCCGCGTACTGGGTCCACTTGACCCCAAGATCCGCAAACACGTCCACCGGC
>DASYQR010000007.1:0-3965 GCA_036005325.1 Nitrospirales bacterium
TAGATGCGATGCTCCTCGACCAGGATGCGCGTTTCAAGCGACTCGGCCGTATCCCCTTCTAGGACGGGTACCGTCGCTTGGCGGATGATCGGCCCCGCATCCACGCCTTCGGTCACGAAGTGGACGGTGCAGCCCGACACCTTCACGCCCCAGTCGAGGGCTTGCTGCTGGGCCTTCAGCCCGGGGAACGCCGGCAGGAGCGAGGGATGGATGTTCATGATCCGGTTGGGATAGGCGTCGATCAGCACCCGCGTGACGATCTTCATGTAGCCGGCGAGCGCCACCAGCCCGACGTCGTATTTCCGCAGCTGCTCCAAGATCACGGCATCGTAGGCTTCCCGGTCCGGCGTGGCCTTGGGATCGAGAAAAACGGCTGGCGCGCCGTGCTTGTGGGCGCGTGCCAGAGCCGCGGCCTCGGGCTTGTTGCTGATGACCACGGCCAGCGCAGCGTTCAACTTGCCATTCTTGATCGCATCGATGATCGCCTGGAGGTTAGAGCCTCGCCCTGAGGCCAGCACCGCCAGCTTGAGCCTGGCATCATGCATACCGCACCGCGCGCTCGCCTTTTTCAATCACCCCGATCCGGAATGCCCGGTCTCCCTTGTCCTCGGCCACACGCATCACCCCGTCGGCTCGATCGGGAGACACCACCAGCACCAGCCCGATTCCCAGATTAAACACCCGCGCCATTTCGTCGTCATCGACATGCCCGCGTGATTGAATGAGGCTGAAAATGGCCGGCGGCTTCCAAGCCCCGCGCGTGATCACCGCCCGGCATCCTTCCGGCAGGACCCTCGGGATGTTCTCGGTCAACCCGCCGCCGGTAATATGCGCGATCGCGCGGACCTCGCCGGCTTCTATCAGGGCCCGAATCGTTCGCACGTAGATCCGCGTGGGGCTCAACAAGGTCTCGCCCACCGTACTTCCCTGCCCGGCCACCGGCTCGTCAAGAGACAGCTTCGCCTCTTCCAGCAACACCCGTCGAGCCAGGGAATAGCCGTTGCTGTGCAGCCCGGTCGAGGCCAGGCCGATCAGTATGTCCCCGGGGAGGACGCGGCTGCCGTCGATGAGCCGATCGCGCTCGACCACGCCGACCGCAAAGCCGGCCAGATCGTACTCCTCTTCCGGGTAGAATCCCGGCATCTCGGCGGTCTCGCCTCCGATCAATGCGCAGCCGGCTTGGCGGCAACCCTCGACGATCCCGGCAATGATTGTTTCGGCCTGGCCGACCGCCAGCTTCCCCACCGCCAAGTAATCGAGAAAGAAAAGAGGCTCGGCCCCGCAGACCGCCACATCGTTCACGCACATGGCCACGAGATCAATCCCCACGGTGTCGTGGCGCTTCATCAAGGAAGCGATCCGGAGCTTGGTGCCCACTCCATCCGTACCAGACACTAGGATTGGGTCCCGATATCGTTTCGGATCGAACCGGAACAGGCCGCCGAAACCTCCAATATCGGCGAGCACTTCGGGGCGGAAAGTCGACCGCACGAGGGGGCGGATCCGCCGGACAAATTCATTGCCGGCATCGATATCCACCCCCGCTTTCTTGTAGTTCACCCCCGTACCTCCTGATTTATACCGCGTGCGTGGGGCAATCTTACCGGAATGGCCAAAAACGGTCAACGCGAATGGAATTCCAAAATGGATAGGCATTCTATTTCATAGTTTCATACATACTTTCGCGTGCTGAAAACGCCACTCCACATCTATCTCATTGAAAAACCAGACTACATCCATTTTCAACATAGATTGGCATCAACCTTGCTGTTCTTTGTGCCCAGAAGACGGTGTTTCGTCATTTTCAACAGGTATAGTAATAGGAGGTGACCATGTTGATGGAGAAGCCGAAGAAATTGCAATCGAGCATCCTTATGACCGTCAAAGACGTGGCGACCTATTTGGCCGTGACGGAGCGGACGGTGTACCGGTTGGTGAAGGATCACCGGCTTCCGGCCTACAAAGTGGGCGGGCAGTGGCGATTCAAAGCCGACATGATCGAAGGCTGGATGCTAAAAGACGGCGCCATGGACTCCCTGGCGGAGGCGGCCACGGTCCCGGCTGAAGCGCCTCGGTATGCGTGGAAGGTGAGTTAATCAACCTGCGCAAGTTCGACGAGGGTTTCGACGTGCGAGGTCTGAGGAAACATATCATACCCTTGCAGGTGCACCACGCGGCGCCCTGCCTCCCGCATCGCCCTGAGGTCTCGCGCCAGCGTTGGGGGATCGCAGGACAGATACAGGACCCGGCGCGGCCTGAGGCGGGCAAGCCCTGCAAGGACTTCTCTGCTGAGACCAGTCCGTGGCGGGTCCAGCAGCGCAAGGTCATAGTCTCCCGGCGTGCTACTCGTCAGAAACGTCTCGGCTGAGCCGGACCGGAACCGACACCGACCCAGGTGGTTCACTTTCGCATTGTAGCGGGCGTCCGCCAGCGCCGCCGGGTTGCCCTCCACCAGCGTCACAAGAGCCCCTGCCCGCGCGATTGGCAGACCGAAATTCCCGATCCCTGCATACAGCTCGAGTACCCGCAGCGGTGACTCCCCTTTTCCTTCCAGCGCCCAGGCGGTGACGGTCTCGATCAGCGTCTCATTCAATTTCCAATTGGCCTGTACAAACGACCGATCGCTGCACCGCAGGCGCAAGCCTCCGACCTGTTCCACGAGCATGGGATCTCCCTCCACCCACCGCCTCTGCTGAAGCCCGCGGCCGGCGATCATCACCTGGCCTTTCAGGCCGTCGAACCCCGTCCGCACCCGTTCGAACCAGGCTTCGGCCTGTGCGCGGGTGCAGCGCTCGGCCTCATACCGGATCACCACTTCGCCAATCGTCACGGACAGGCCGAGGCGGACCTCGTAAAGGAGGGAAGCCATCGCCCTCGACCCAGCCAAGACCCGATTGAGGTGCGCGACGGCCTCGTTGAGACGCGGCGCGAGCAAGGGGCACGCGGCGATCGGCACCGGCCTGTGACTACCCTCTTCGTAATAGGCAAGGCTCGTCGGACCTCGCGGCGGAATCACGACCGCGAGGCGCGCGCGGCTGCGGTAGCCATAGACTTCGGGAGAAGTCACCAAGGGCGGCACGGGCACGTCGGTCAGTCCGCCCAGTCGCACCAACGTTTCCGTCAGGATGTCTCGTTTGATTGCAAGCTGGGCGGTGTCGCTGGCGTGCTGGAGCTGGCACCCGCCGCAGCGTCCGTAGACGGGGCAGGGCGCAGCGGTCCGGTCCGGCGAAGGCGTGATGATTTCGAGGAGGCGCCCTTCCGCGTACCCTTTCTTGACCGGACCTAACTGGACTTGCACCGACTCGCCCGGCAGCACGCCTCCGACAAAAATCGCCATCGAGCCGTCATGCGCGAGGCCCTTCCCGCCATGGACCAGCTTGTCGATCTTAACGAGAAGAGTTTTGTCGGTCTGTGTTTCGGTAGGAGACATAGCGCGTGGAGTGTAACACGAAAGCGGTGGGGGTCCTGTCCTTGCGTCATTCCGGAGTCGGCCTGTCGCAGGGCTGTCTCCCGCTCCCATGGACCCGTTGCATCCGAAGAGCAACGAGTGCCCCCCGCGCCCTCGGATGATGGACAAAGGCGGAAAGGGCGCTCCTCTACGGCCGCGTTAGAGTCAGATCCCGCTCCGGCCTCTCGCGGATAGCGTCTGCGGGACTTCGACGGCGTCCCGACCCGTTGCACGATGATGATGGGGTGGCGCCGAACGGGCGCCCGGGCGGAGCGGAAGAGCGTACAGGCGAGTCTGCGGGGCTGCAACGCCGAAACGCTCTGAGCACGTCAGGGCTGTTCGGCGACAGGACCCCCACCTTATGTGTTACAGCGTGCCCTCTCTGAGCTGGTAGAGCTGGCCGTCCTCGACCCGGTACAGCAGCGGCGCCACCAGCAGCTTCGGATAGCGCAGGCGCAGCCGTTTGGCCTCGCTCAGCACGAAGTCCACCTCGTTGCCGATCTCGAACATCGGGGCA
>DASYQR010000008.1:0-26559 GCA_036005325.1 Nitrospirales bacterium
CACTGTTGGCCGAGAGGACGGCTTCAAGCACGTCGTGATCATTGCCGTTGACGGCTTGCGCGCGGACAGCTTTTATGATTTTGTTGAAACCTCACGGGGGTCCTACCTCAGAGCTTTGCTGGGAGTCACTCCACAGCAGGACGGGACGTTCGGGTATCAAAACGCCGTACGAGCGAAGAATGCCGTAACCGTGTTCCCCTCGTACACTTTTCCATCCTGGACCTCGTTAGTGACAGGAGTGTATCCAGGCCTTCATGGCATTACGGGCAATCAGCTTCTCTTCAGGACGGGGCCACCCGGACAGCAGGACGGCAAGAAATCAGGTTCGTTGGAAGCCAGATATTATTCCGAAGCTCATATCGATGCCCTCGCTGTGTATTGGGCGCACCTGCTCAATGATGATCTTCCGCACCAGTCTCCCACGATCTACGATGTGGTCACCGCGGCGAAAGGACAAAGCTTAATCGTTCACCACATGTTATCTCGAGGGGCGAAAGACACGGATTGGAGGTATCCCTCCTACGACACCGCGGCCATGTACATCAACCATGAAGCCAAGATTTATGATCACAACACCCTTTATGAATTTGTTGCAGCCTTGCAAGCGTTAAACGCGGGCAGTTTCCCGAACTCCGATGAGGAGATCTATCTTCCAACGGTTACCACCCTCTACTTTCCGGGCTTAGATCATGATTCGCATATTCACGCCGATAAGCCGCACGATCAGCAACTGACGTACTTAGCGAATGTCGATGAAATGGTGGAACTCCTCTTTAAGGGCTCAGACACGATTGAGAAAGTGGATAGTGATGGACGAGTGCAGGACCGGCTGGCGTGGCCTGGCCTGAATCATTATACGAAGCTCTTGAACGAGACGCTCTTTGTCCTGGTGAGCGATCATGGGCACTCCAACATCACGATGGGAAGCGCATTGTCGACCGACGAACTCGAAGCTGCACTCAAACATGTGCCGGTGCCTCATGGTCGCCTTAAAGTCCATGAAACCCACCTTAATTTCTTCAATTTCTTCGCGAAATTGACCAGTACCATCTTTTATAGTGGGGATCCAGACGAAGATGATAACGTCTTCGTCACGCTCAACGGTGGCAGTGCGTCGATCTATCTGAGACCGCCCAAGCAAGAATGGAAAGACCAGCCCGACTATGACTATAGCCATAAGGTTGCTGAAGCCATATGGGATTGGTTCGCAAACAATAAAGCCGGAGTCCTGCAAGCCATTTTTGTGCGTAATGGCTCCACCTATCTGGAGTGCTGTCGAGAGAAGGCAGCCATCCCGATAGAGGAATCGTCGAGTGATTACGGACCAGAATGGAGACGACGGTTACAGGGCCTTGCGCCCGTACAAGCGGCCAGCGCGAATTCTTCTCCTGATTTAATTCTGCTCGTTAACCGGCAGGCTGGATACACATTCGCGAACCATCAGGTGCCTTGGATAGGAACGAATGGCGCAGCAGATTTGAATGTTCATTGGAAGGCCGATCATGGCCATTTAGCCTCGGAAGACAGCTCTATTCCTGTCATTTTCTTCAGTCCGAGGATTTCCCAGCTGCCGAGTCAAGAGAAGAACATTCCGCAGATGTCTATCGTCGATGTTGCGCCGACTATATTAGACGCCCTCGGGCTCTATGATGCGAAATTGTTAGATTCCGGCCTTAGTTACAACGAAGTTCTGGCGCGATATCCGTCACATCGCGGGAACAGTTACTACGAGACGATACAAACAACGATACATGAGAAAAGTTCATCTGTGCTGAACAGAGCCATTCCATAGTTTTCATTTGCGCCAGAAGGATAATTCCTACACTTGCAGGTTCTTGGAAATCAACAACATCTGGGTGTGCCTCGTATAAACACTGAAGGCTGCGCCCTTCAATTTCCCCTTTTTCGGTATGCAGACGACCACGCGAGAAACCCCTTTAGAAATTAGGGGATAGATCATTTTTCAACGGACCTGGTCTTCCGGCATCACCCTTGCTTAAGTCAAGCAATGGAAGGGACCGTCAATTACGGGGGTGGACCGATGAAACATGTAATGATCGTGATGGCTTTGCTTGTGATTCTAGTCCTTCAGACCAGCATGGCTCACGGCGCGATGCAACCGCCGATTCCATCGCCGCCATCATTTCCTGAGCCTGGCGGCCCACCTTCATTGGGGGCCATCGACGACTCCATTGCCAACCGGTTGACGATAGGCATGTCCGACTCGGAAGTTTTTGCGTTCGCTGGGCCGCCCAAATTTCCGGTGCGAGAGCTCACCATGGCGTCGCGCTGGGTCTACGTCGTCGGCGATGATTTACTGGAGCTCACGTTCGGATCTGGTCAGATTGTCCAGGTCAAACGGTTTCGTCAACCAATAGGAGGAACGGGTCAGTAGGACCACAATCATCTTCAAGGTTCCCTCGCTAGATTTCTCCAGTCTTTGGGCGTAAGCTTGCGCTATGCCTGTGAGCGTTGACCAGTTCCAACCGATGATTGGCGCTCTGATTAAATTGCTGCCAGACCCGGACCACCTCAACGCCAAGGGAAAGCCTGTGCCGCTGAGTTCGAACGAATGGCGGATCGAGAGCGTGGGTTATAGACTCGTTGTGCTGAAGAATGGACAAACGGGCCACTCCCTCACTCTGGGAGAATCGAACATCCGTGACTTTGATGGCAAGAAATTGATCCTTTGTTTTAAGCTCGTCCTCAAAACAAAAAATACCGTCATCATGGGCTCCTGACCAACGGCTCTGACTCATCCTTTCTAATCCTTCCTTAATCTTCTTCACCTCTGGGCATAAATCGTCGTGTTGTATATAGTGCACTCCGCTGTCCGCCAATCCCTACACGCTCAACATATTGAAACCCAATCGATTCAGCTTGCTTCTAAGGTAAACACCTGAAGGCTGCTACAGACAATCTCCTCGTGTCTTAGTCTAAAGGGTGATCGATATAAGTCATTGGAAATATTGCAAGAAAGATATTTCTGCGACCGCCTGGCCAGTTGGCCTCTTTCTTGCTGATTGAGTGAGGCAAGGGGCTAGGTGGCCATGGCGACTGAAGGTATTCAAGGAGGATTAGGCAGTATGAAAGCACGAAAGAGGACCCTCCCGCTCTGCACGCGGTTTGTCAGGGGGACGATCGTAGAGATTGATCCGGCTACCCTGCAAGTCACCATAGAGATGGCTGCGGGCCCAAAGGAGTCCCTGCCGGTCGAGAGTTCCGATGTGGTGAAAGAATTGGATAAGGGAGACCGGGTCGTTCGCATGGAAATGGAAGAACGAGGAAGAATCAAGAAATTCGTAACAATGTAAAATTTCTCACAAAGGAGATCACCCGTGCGTATTGCTCAAGTAGCTCCAGTTGCAGAAAGTGTCCCTCCCAAGTATTACGGCGGAACGGAGCGGGTCGTTTCATATCTCACCGAAGAATTGGTCCGGCAAGGCCATGACGTGACGCTGTTCGCCAGCGGCGACTCAATCACGAAGGCGCGGCTCGTTCCTGCATGCCCCAATTTCTTGCGGCTCGACCTTCCCTACGGTGAGCAGATTCCCTACTACTTCGTGATGCTGGAACAGGTCTTCCGGGAAGCCGCCACCCGATTCGACGTCATTCATTTCCATATCGACTATCTGCACTTCCCCTGGTCGAGACGGGAAAGGTTCCCCACCGTCACGACTCTGCACGGCCGCTTGGACATTCCGAACTTGGTCCCACTCTATCAAGAGTATAGTTCCATGCCTGTTGTTTCCATCTCCGATGACCAGCGGAAGCCGTTGCCTTGGTTGAGCTGGCAGGACACGGTTTATCACGGATTGCCGAAGGATCTGTACAGTTTTCAGCCGAAGGACGGCAAATACCTGGCGTTTATCGGGCGTATTTCGCCGGAGAAGCGGCCCGACCGCGCGATCGAGATTGCGAAGCGCCTGGGGATGCCGTTGAAAATCGCGGCCAAAGTCGACAGGGTTGACCAGGAGTATTTCGACGCGACGATTAAGCCTCTTCTCGACAATTCCTACGTGGAATACATCGGGGAGATCGGCGAGGGGGAAAAGGACGAGTTTTTGGGGAACGCGTATGCGCTGCTCTTTCCCATCGATTGGCCGGAGCCTTTTGGCCTGGCCATGATCGAGGCGATGGCCTGCGGCACGCCGATTATCGCCTTTCGGCGGGGCTCCGTCCCTGAGATCATGAGGGATGGGGTGACCGGTTTTATCGTCGATGATGTGGATGCCGCGGTGAAAGCCGTGGAGCGAGTCCCGAGCCTCAGCCGGAAAGCCTGCCGGCAATACTTTGACGAACACTTTACCGCTTCGCGGATGGCACTCAACTACCTGGCAACGTACCGGCGAGTGATCGAGGCGCGGGACAAACACTTTACCGCTTCGCGGATAGCACTCGACTACCCGGCAACGTACCGGCCAGTGATCGATGTGCGGGAAAAAGGGGCTGTTGCGTGACAAACGAGGATGTTTCCAAGTTACGTGGCTGGCATCTCCTCCGGAGCCGAGATTTCGGTTTTCTCTGGTCCGGTCAATTGGTCTCGCAGATTGGGGATGGTCTGAACAGGGTCGCCCTGTTGTGGTTTGTGTACGCGCTGACCGGCTCCGCTCTGAAAATGGCTGTGATCGGTCTGCTGCAGACGCTCCCTGCCGTACTGCTGAGCCCCGTGATCGGCGTCTATCTGGACCGCATGCAGAAGAAGTGGGTAATGGTCTGGATCGATCTCGTCCGCACCGTCCTGGTATTCCTGATTCCCGTGTTGCATAGCCTCGGAGAGCTCACCTTAGAACGGCTTTATGTCATGGTCTTCCTGATCGCCATCGCGTCCACCATCTTTGGCCCGGCCCTCTCAGCGGCTGTGCCGTCGATCGTCTCGCGCCCCCAGTTGATCGCCGCCAATGCGCTCATGCAGGGCGGAGTGAACATTGCGGTTCTCGTCGGGCCGGCATTGAGCGGTCTGGGCATCGCCATTATCGGGGTGCAGAATGTCCTGTTCATCAATGCCGCGGGATACTTGATTTCAGCGCTGTGCCTGTTGCCGGTCCGGATGAAACAGGCTGCGCCTGCCCCTGCCGGGGCCTCCTGCTCGCCCAGCGTCCTCTCGGACATGCTGGCGGGCTTTCGGTTCGTGTTTCTGCAGGAACGCACCATCCCGTTCTTACTGATCACCATGGCGTCTTTCAATCTGGCGTGGAACGGTTTCCTCTTCCTGCTGCCTGCCGTGGCCCAACACGCGCTGGATGCGGGTCCGATGGAACTGGGCATGCTCTGGTCGCTTCTCGGCGGGGGGATGCTTGTCGCGTCGGCGTGGCTCGCCTGGGTGGAGCAGGGCAACCTGGGCTCCAAGCTGCGCATGATTTCCGGGTCCATGGCGGTCGGCGGTCTGGCCATCTGGGGGCTCAAGCTGATCGGCAGTGTTTCCTTCGCGGTCCCGTTGGTCATCATCCTCGGCTGCTGCATTGCCCCGGTCACCCCCATCGTGTTCACACTTCTGCAGGAAATAACCCCATCCCATATGCTTGCCCGTGTCTTTACGACCTTCAGTACGGGAGTCATGTCCGCTGCGATGGCCGGCATGGTGGGTTTCGGGTGGGCGATGGATCGGCTTGGATCCGGGGTCGCCCTGGTCGGAATCGGAGTGATCTTCCTGGCGACGGCTCTGGCCGCCGCCCATTTCAGCCGCCGCCTGCAGCCGTCCGCTGTGGTCATCAGCCAGGCAGCCTAGCCTTGTCGTGGCCTCTGGGCAGGAAAGCTTCACCGCGAGACGTGATGACGCGGTTGAAGCGGAGTCAGTGCAGGCCCTAGGACGCTCCCTCGCAAACAACCAGAGATTGCTGACGACGCGGGACTTTGGCTGGCTCTGGTGGGGGCAGCTCATCTCTCAAGTCGGTGATGGAGTTACGAGGCTTGCCCTGCTGTGGTTCGTCTACTCGGTTACCGGCTCGGCGCTGAAGACGACCTTCATCGGTATCCTGCAGACCCTTCCCCCGATCATCTTTGGCCCGCTGATTGGGGTCTATTTGGACCGGCTGCCGAAAAAGTGGATCATGATCGCGAGCGATCTACTGCGCGCGGTGATCATCGGCGTGGTTCCATGTTTGATCCCGGTCGAGACGCTGAGAGTCGAGCATCTTTACGTACTGGTGTTCCTGAACTCCATCGCAACGACGGTGTTCGGGCCAGCCATGATCGCCTCGGTCCCGTTCATCGTCAGGCGCGATCAGTTCATCGCTGCCAATGCGTTTCTCCAGATTACGTCCAGCCTAGGAGTGATTGTGGGTTCGGTGGTGAGCGGGATCGGGATTGCCGCCCTGAACTCGCAGAAAGTCCTGTGCGTGAATGCCGTGACCTATGTCGCTTCCGCTGCCTGTCTGCTGTTCGTCCGCATTCCCAACGTGGCGCCCGCTCGGTCTGCAGAGAAAGGAGAACTGGCGTCGACCATCAGCGATCTCAGCGAGGGTTTCCGGTACGCCTTTATGAATCAGCAGCTCATTTTGGAGCTCATCATCACGGCGGCCCTGTATAGCTTCGGCATGGGCGCCTTCGCCACGCTGTTTCCGATTGTGGGCAAAAATATGCTTGGCCTTGGCTCAGCCGAAGTGGGATTCCTGTGGGCCAGCCTGGGTATCGGGCTCCTGACGATCTCGATCGGGCTTATCCAGATGCACAACTGGGAGCTGCGGCGACGGATGTACGCCATCATGGTCTCAAGCGTGATTACCGGCATTGCGCTCTGCGCCATGGTGTGGATGTCCAACAAGGTGGTGGTCGGCATGTTGCTCTGCCTGATCGGCGCAGGGATCGGACTGTTCACGCCGGTGGCGTGGGGCGTTCTCCAGGAAATCTCGCCGCCGCGAATGGTCGGGCGGCTCTTGACGCTCTACGGGGCTGCGGCGATGACCGGAGCGGTGGTGGGCATGACCCTGTTTGGATGGATGATACAACGGTTTGGGGAGAAGCCGGCCGTGATCGGCATCGGCCTGATGCTGTTTGCGACGGCCAGCATGGCGGGACGGATCGGCCGAAGAGTCAGTGCATACTAATGGTAAAAATTCTTGAGAGGTGGGACGGATGTCGCTCCAAAGCTTGACAGGCGCTGTTGCTCTTTTGGCGTTTCTCGTTGTTGCGGGAACGGCGCCGGCTGAGCAAGGGAAAGCATCCCCGGCACCTAAAGAGACGAAGGAAACCAAGGAGGCTGAGAAGGAGAAGAAACCTGAGGCTTCCTCTCCGGCGCCGGCTGAGCAAGGGAAAGCACCCCCGGCACCCAAAGAGACGAAGGAAACCAAGGAGACTGAGCAGGAGAAGAAACCTGAGGCTCCCTCTCCGGCGCCGGCCCCGTCTGTTCCGGGCCCTCCTCCGGTGCCTCAACCGCCGCTTCCTTCGAGTCCGCTGCCGCTCCAGGTACCGCCGGTCCAGAAAGTCGAGCCGAAACCTGAGAAACCTTGCCCGCCGGCGAGCGACGAGCATAAGAAGTCGGCTGAACAACCAGCGCCGGGCAATGGCAAGACGGCGCCCTGTCAGCCTGCTGCGCCGCCGTCGCCGCCGTCCAAATAATCCAGGAACGTTGCGGACGAACTCACGTTTCTGACTCTTCGGCGAGAGCCGCTCCTGAAAATTCCTCTCTCTGACGGTAGAATGTAACTTTTCTGATTCGGCGGTGTCTCAATGATAGGAGGAGAGGGAAGACCACACGCATACCTCAACAAGGAGGCTAAGATGTCTAAGACGATCCGCTCTCGATTTTCGGTCATGCTCGCTATCGGCGCCTTGCTGACATGGATAGTCTGCGTTCCCGCCGAGGTCCGGGCTGAGCCAAGCCCGGGGATGACCAGGGGCTCTCACCACTCGGTACGCGGCGGACACATGTCCGACTTCGTCGGGCACTCGCTCCATGGGTTGCTCCGGCATAAAAAGGATCTGGACTTGTCGGCGGATCAGAGCGCCAGGATCAAGGCCATCGCGACTGACTATACGAAAACTCGTATCCGAGAAGAAGCCGATTTGAAACTGGCAGAGGTGGATGTCCGGACCCTCGTCCACGACGAGAAGGCTGACCTGCCTGCCATCGAGACGGCCATGAAGAAATCCGAGAGCGCGCATACGGCCTTGCGTCTGGAGGGGGTGAAGGCTCTGCGTGCGGTGGCCGCCGTGCTGACGCCCGAGCAGCGCGAGAAGTGGCGCGCCGTCAGGATGGAGAAACACAGAAAAGGACACGGAGAAGGCAAACAATCGAGAGAATACAGTCAGGAAAGAGCAGGCTAAGGGTCACGACTGGCTTGGACTCGTGTAGGGGACGGCCTACTTTGCCGCCCCCTATGCTACTTTTCTTCGCCCCGATACCTTCAACGAAATCCCTTGAGCGTTTTTCGGTATTTTGGTGTGCTAGAATGCTTTTGCCTTGTAGACGTAAGCAAGCCTCGTGCGGGGAAGGATAACATGCCGGAGTTGACGCGTTTCGCGTCTTTGCTCAAGCGTTGGTGGATCGGGCTGCTGGCGGTCTGTCTGCTCGCCGGCGGAGCGTATGTCTTCGCGACGAAGTCGGACGAGGCGCAATCGCGAGCCGCCCAACAAGGGACAAACTCCCTCGCGCGCAGCGTGCCGGTGACAGCGGTGGCGGCAAAGACGGGCGACATCGGCGTGTATCTCACCGGGCTCGGGGCGGTTACTCCGCTCAAAACCGTCACCGTGAAAAGCCGGGTCGACGGAGAACTGATGGCGGTTTATTTTCGAGAAGGCCAGATCGTTCGCAGCGGCGAGCTGCTGGCCCAAATAGACCCGCGCCCGTTCGAAGTGCAGTTGACCCAAGCCCAGGGACAGATGCTCCGTGATCAGGCGCTACTGAAGAACGCCCAAATCGACTTGGCGCGTTACCGGGAACTGATCAAGGAGGATTTAATCCCGCAGCAGCAGCTGGACACGCAAGTGTATTTGGTGCACCAGTATGAAGGGATTGTCAAGACCGATCAGGGTCAGATCGACAACGCCAAGTTGCAGCTGATCTACTCCCGTATCACCTCTCCGATCACCGGGCGAGTCGGGTTGCGCCTCGTGGACCAGGGCAACATCGTTCACGCGAACGATACCAATGGGCTGGCTGTGATCACGCAGCTTCAGCCCATTACGGTGGTGTTCACCATTCCCGAGGATAGTCTTCCGCCGGTAATGGCCAAGCTCAAAGCCGGGGAGCGCCTGCCGGTTGACGCGTATGATCGCGAGCAAAGGCGAAAGCTGGCCACGGGATCCTTGCTGACGGTCGACAACCAGATTGATCCGAGCACCGGCACAGTGCGGCTCAAGGCGATCTTCTCCAACGAGAACAACGAGCTATTCCCCAACCAGTTCGTCAATGCGCGCCTCCTCCTGGATGTCAAGCGGGGGACCACGATCGTCCCGGCGGGCGCCGTTCAACGAAGCTCACAGGGGACCTTCGTCTATGTGGTGAAGGCTGACCAGACCGTGGGGGTGCGTGCGGTCACGGTCGGCGTCACCGAGGGAGAGGAGGCGTCCATCGAGACGGGCCTGGCGCCCGCCGAGATCGTCGTAGTGGACGGCACGGAGAAACTGCGCGAGGGCAGCAAGGTGGACGTCAAGAACCCATCCGACAGGGCCCCGCAACGCCGGCAGTCGTGAACCCGTCTCGGCTCTTTATCCTGCGGCCGGTCGCGACCGTGTTGCTGATGGCGGCGATTCTCCTCGCCGGCGTCCTGGCCTACCGACAGTTGCCGGTCTCTGCCCTGCCGCAAGTGGATTACCCGACGATCCAGGTCGTCACCTTCTATCCGGGCGCGAGTCCCGACGTCATGGCCTCCTCCATCACCGCCCCGCTGGAGCGGCAGTTCGGACAGATGCCCGGCCTGAAACAGATGACCTCGAACAGTTCGAGTGGAAGCTCGGTCATCACGCTGCAGTTCAGTCTGGACCTCAGTCTAGACGTCGCCGAGCAGGAGGTGCAGGCGGCCATCAACGCGGCGGCGACGTTCTTGCCAAAGGATCTTCCGAACCCACCCGTCTACAGCAAGGTCAACCCCGCGGATGCCCCGATTCTGACGTTGGCATTGACGTCGGACACTATGCCTCTCTTTCAGGTCGAGGATCTCGCGGACACCCGCTTTGCCCAGAAGATTTCGCAGGTGTCGGGCGTGGGGCTCGTCAGCATCAGCGGCGGGCAACGGCCGGCCGTACGGATTCAAGCCAACCCGACGGCGCTGGCCGCGTATGGCTTGACCCTTGAAGATCTGCGGACGGTGGTGACCGCCGCCAATGTCAATCAAGCCAAGGGTGCCTTCGACGGCCCGCGACGGGCCTCGATTATCGGCGCGAACGATCAACTGCTGTCGAGTAAGGACTACCGATCTCTGGTTGTCGCTTATCGCAACGGCGCGCCGGTGGTCCTGTCCGACGTCGCCGATGCGATCGACGATGCCGAGAACGTGAAGCAGGCCGCCTGGATGAACGAGAAACCGGCGGTGATCGTGAACATCCAGCGCCAACCGGGCGCCAACGTCATCGAAGTCGTCGACCGCATCAAGAAGCTGCTGCCGCAACTGGAAAGCGCGTTGCCGTCTGCCGTCAAGGTCTCGGTGCTGACCGACCGTACCACGACCATTCGCGCATCGGTCAGAGACGTGCAGTTCGAGCTGATGCTGGCGGTCGCGCTGGTCGTCACGGTGATCTTTTTGTTCCTGCGTACCCTTTCCGGTACCGTTATTCCCGGCGCCGCCGTACCGTTGTCTCTGATCGGCACCTTCGGGGTCATGTATCTGATGGGGTTCAGCCTGAACAACCTGACCTTGATGGCCTTGACGATTTCGACCGGCTTTGTCGTGGACGACGCGATCGTCATGATCGAAAACATTTCTCGCTATATCGAAGAGGGCGATTCGCCGCTGCAGGCCGCGCTCAAGGGATCTCGGCAGATCGCCTTCACCATCCTGTCCCTGACCGTCTCGCTGATCGCCGTGCTGATTCCGCTGCTGTTCATGCAGGATGTGGTGGGACGACTGTTCCGGGAGTTCGCCATCACGCTCGGCGTGACGATCCTCATCTCCGCGGTGGTGTCCCTGACCCTCACGCCGATGATGTGCGCGCGGTTGCTGCACCGCACGCCTGAGCCGCAACAAGGCGCCTTCTACCGCTGGTCCCAACAACGGTTCGACCGGATCATTGCGCTCTATGGGACGACATTGCGATGGGTCCTGGCGCGTCAGACGGCCACGCTGGTGGTAGCGATCGGCACCCTGGTTCTGACCGTGCTGCTGTACATCGTCGTGCCCAAAGGCTTCTTCCCGATCCAGGACACCGGAGTGATCCTCGGAATCTCCGAAGCGCCGCAGTCGATCTCGTTCCCGGCCATGGCCGAGCGTCAGCAGGCGCTGGGGAGTGTGATCCTGCGGGATCCGGCGGTCGAAAGTCTCTCGTCGTTCATCGGAGTGGACGGGACCAACGTCACCCTCAACAGCGGGCGGATCCTGATCAACCTGAAGCCGTTGCGCCAGCGTGGCGTTCCCGCGGGCGAGGTGATCCGCCGCCTCCAGCCGGAGCTGGCAAAGGTCGACGGCATCAACCTGTTCCTGCAGCCGGTGCAGGATCTCACGGTCGAGGATCGCGTGAGCCGCACGCAGTACCAGTACAGCCTGGAAGATCCGGACGTCAGGGAACTGAATACGTGGGCGCCCAAGTTCGTGGAGGCCCTGCGCACGCTCCCAGAACTTCGCGACGTGAGCAGCGATCAACAGGATCAAGGGCTACAGGCCTCGCTCATGATCGACCGCAGCACAGCTTCCCGGCTCGGCATCACCCCGCAGATGATTGATGACACTCTCTACGACGCTTTCGGGCAACGGATCGTATCCACGATATTCACGCAGTTGAACCAGTATCGCGTCATCCTCGAAGTGAAGCCCGACTTCCAGAAGGGTCCCGAAGCGCTCCAGTCTATCTATGTCCGCTCGGCCAACGGCGGGCAGGTTCCCCTCAGTGCATTCACACAGTTCACGGAGACGACGGCCCCGCTCGTCGTGAGCCACCAGGGCCAGTTCCCGGCCGTCATGGTGTCGTTCAATCTGGCGCCGGGGACGTCCTTGGGGGACGCGGTGCGCGCGATCGAAGCGGCCACGCAGCAGATCAACCTGCCGGCCAGCATCCGAGGCAGCTTTCAAGGCTCGGCGCAGGCCTTCCAGGCTGCGCTGACCAACGAGCCGCTGCTGATCCTGGCGGCGCTGGTGACGGTCTACATCGTGCTCGGCGTCCTGTACGAGAGTTACATCCACCCGCTCACCATCCTGTCCACGCTGCCGTCGGCGGGGGTCGGGGCGATCCTCGCGCTGCTGCTCTTCCGCACGGACCTGAGCGTGATTGCGCTCATCGGTATCATTCTGTTGATCGGCATCGTGAAGAAGAACGCGATCATGATGATCGATTTCGCTCTGGATGCAGAGCGCAAGGAGGGGAAAAGCCCGGTCGAGGCGATCTACGAGGCGTGTCTGCTGCGCTTTCGGCCGATCATGATGACGACGATGTCGGCGCTGCTGGGAGCGTTGCCGTTGGCGGTGAGCACGGGCGTGGGAGCGGAACTGCGCCGGCCGCTGGGCATCGCCATCGTCGGCGGGCTGCTCGTCAGCCAGGCGCTCACGCTCTACACGACCCCGGTGGTGTACCTTGCCTTCGACCGATTGGCCAAGCGCATCGGTGAACGCCGGGCCGTACAATCTCTCGACGGAATACGAGGGCCGGGGGTGCCATGAACATCTCGGCGCCCTTCATCCGGCGGCCGGTCGCGACGACGCTGCTGACGATCGCCATCGCGCTTGTCGGGATTGTTGCCTTTCAGTTACTGCCGGTCGCGGCCCTGCCCCAGGTGGATTTTCCGACGATTCAGGTCTCGGCGAACTTGCCCGGCGCGAGCCCGGAAGTCATGGCCACCTCTGTGGCCGCTCCGCTCGAGCGCCAGTTCGGGCGCATCGCGGGCGTGACCGAAATGACCTCGACGAGTTATCTCGGCTCGACCAACCTCGTGCTGCAATTCGACTTGAATCGGAATATCGACGGCGCCGCTCGTGATGTCCAGGCGGCGATCAATGCGGCGCGAGGGTATCTGCCGATCGCGCTCCCCAACAATCCCAGGTACCGCAAAGTCAATCCGGCGGACGCGCCCATTTTCATCCTGGCGCTCACCTCGGACACCATGAGCCGGGGCCGGATGTACGATGCGGCGTCCAGCATCCTTCAACAGAAACTGTCCCAGGTGGAGGGCGTCGGCCAAGTGTTCGTCGGTGGGGGATCGCTCCCGGCGGTTCGCGTCGAGCTGAACCCAATGGCACTCAACAAGTACGGCATCGGTCTGGAAGATGTCCGCCGGGTCTTGAGCACCACCAACGTGAATCGACCCAAGGGCCAGCTTGCGGATGAAACCCGGACGTGGGAAATCCAGACGAACGATCAGATGCACAAGGCCCACGAATACATGCCGCTGATCGTTACGTACCGGAACGGCGCGGCGGTGCATTTGTCGGACGTGGCCAGGGTGGAAGATTCGGTCGAGGATCTGCGCGCGACCGGGCTGACCAACGGCAAGCCGTCGGTGGTGGTCATCATCTTCCGACAGCCGGGGGCGAATATCATCGAAACGGTGGAGCGCATCCGCGAGGTGCTGCCGCAGATGGAGGCGTCCCTTCCCAAGGCTATCACGATGACGGTCACGCTTGACCGCACCCCGACGATCCGTGCCTCCCTGCACGACGTGGAGCGGACGCTCATGATCTCGATTGCGCTCGTCATTCTCGTCGTGTTCGCGTTTCTGCGAGATGTCCGGGCCACGCTGATCCCGAGCGTGGCGGTTCCGGTCTCGCTCATCGGTACCTTCGGGGTCATGTATGTATGCGGCTATAGTCTGAATAATCTCTCTCTCATGGCGCTGACGATCGCAACCGGATTTGTGGTGGACGACGCCATCGTGGTCCTCGAGAATATCTCGCGGCATCGCGAGCAGGGCATGACTCCTTTGGAGGCGACGTTGCGTGGGGCGCAAGAGACCGCCTTCACGGTCCTGTCCATGAGCCTCTCACTGGTCGCGGTGTTCATCCCGATTCTGTTGATGGGCGGCATCGTCGGCCGCCTGTTCCGCGAGTTCGCGGTCACGCTCTCTGCGGCCATCCTCATTTCGCTCGTCCTCTCGCTGACCACCACCCCCATGATGTGCGCCCTGTTCTTGAAGCCGGAGAAACCCCGCGCCCATGGATGGCTGTACCGCGCGAGCGAGCGGGCCTTCCATTGGATGTTATCGCGGTACGAAACGACACTATCCTGGGCCTTGCGGCATCCGCGATTCATGCTTGCCCTGACCCTGGCCACCATCGCCCTCAACGTCTACCTGTTCGTCATCGTGCCCAAGGGGTTCTTTCCCCAGCAGGACACCGGACGCCTGATAGGCTCGATTCAGGCAGCGCAGGACACCTCCTTTCAAGCGATGCGTCAGAAGCTGACGGAGGTGGTGGGGATCATCAAGAGCGATCCGGCCGTCGAATCCGTGACGGGCTTCAGCGGCGGCGGCGCCGGGGGGACCACGACGAACACCGGACGCCTATTCGTGGGGCTGAAGCCGCTCGAGGAGCGGAAGCTCAGCGCGGATCAGGTGATTGCTCGTCTCCGCGGAAAGCTCTCATCGATCCCGGGTACGCCGACGTATCTCCAGTCGACCCAGGACGTCCGTATCGGAGGGAGGCGTGGCAATGCGCAATACGAGTACACGCTCCAGGGAAGCGATTTGGCGGAACTCAATACCTGGGCCCCGCGTGTCGAGCAGAAGCTGCGGTCACTCCCGCAGTTGGTGGATGTGAATAGCGACCAGCAGGACCGAGGGCTGCAGTCGTCGGTGGTGTTGGACCGCACCACGGCCTCGCGGTTGGGCATCACCCCGCAGCTCATTGACGACACCCTCTACGACGCCTTCGGCCAGCGGCAGGTCTCGATCATGTATACGTCGCTCAACCAGTATCATGTCGTGATGGAAGTCGAACCACGCTTTTGGCAGCACCCCGAGACGCTTCGTGATATCTACGTGCGTGCGCCGGCCGGAGCGCAAGTGCCACTGAGCGCCTTCGCGCGGTATGAACAAACCGCGACCCCCCTGTCGGTCTTTCACCAAGGTCAGTTTCCGGCGATCACGATCACGTTTAACTTGGCGCCGGATGTGGCGCTCGGGGACGCGATCAGGGCGATCGAGCGGGCCACGCGGGAAATCGGCCTGCCGGCCGACATTCGGGGCAGCCCGCAGGGGACTGCCCAGGCCTTCCAGGCCTCGCTGGACAACCAGCCGCTGCTGATCCTGGCGGCGCTGATCGCCGTCTACATCGTGCTGGGCATCCTGTATGAGAGCTACATTCACCCGATCACGATCCTGTCCACGTTGCCCTCCGCTGGCGTTGGCGCGATCCTCGCCCTGATGATCTTTCGCACAGATCTGAGCATCATTGCGTTCATCGGCATCATTCTCCTGATCGGCATCGTGAAGAAGAATGCGATCATGATGATCGACTTCGCCCTGGAAGCGGAACGCAGGGAAGGGAAGAATTCGGCCGACGCGATCTACGAGGCCTGTGTATGGAGATTTCGGCCGATCATGATGACGACGATGGCGGCTCTGTTCGGGGCACTGCCGCTGGCGTTGGGGACCGGTCTGGGCTCTGAGCTTCGCCGGCCTCTGGGCATTGCGATCGTGGGCGGGCTGCTCGTCAGCCAGATGCTGACGCTTTACACGACCCCGGTAATATACCTCTACCTCGACCGTATGCGGCTATGGTTCTTGGGCCTGCGCGCGGGCCATGCACGGCGCGCACCGGACAAGGCGCTCTGAGGCAATCAGCCCGCAACAGACATGTGTCGGATGGATCGGAACCGGAAAAGGCAGGGACCTGGCGTTTAGCCCAGCACGGTCAGGACCACAGTGCCTAGGGCGATGCGGTAATAGGCGAAGGGTTTGAAGGTGTGACGTTTGATGTATGCGAGAAACCCCGCCACGACCAAGAGTCCGGTGGCGAACGCCACCGCGAGGCCAACGGGAAAAAGGAGCGGGTCACCCTGAAAGAGAAGTGCGCGGGACTTCACGATCTTATAGCCCGTGGCCGCGATCATCGTCGGGAGGGCCAACAGGAAGGAGAACTCGGTTGCGGTGGTACGGTCCATGCCGACCACGAGTCCTCCCATGATGGTTGCTCCGGAGCGCGAGACGCCGGGAAACAGCGAGAGGCATTGCGCGATCCCCACCCACCAGGCCTCCCGCAGGCCGACTCCGCCCAAGCCCGTGATGTGTCGGTCCTTCACGGTGTGTTCGATAATCAGAATGACCGCTCCGCCCAGGATGAGCGCGCCCGCCACCGTGACCGGACCGAACAGATGGGTTTCAATCCATGTGTGGGACGCCAGCCCGACGACGGCCGCCGGTAGGAACGCGAGTCCGATTCCGTAGGCGAGCCGTCGGCTGGCCGGGTCGGTCGGGAGGCGCCGGATCAACTCCCACAAGCGTCGGCGAAAGTACACGACGACCGCGAGAATGGACCCGAGCTGGATGGCGATCTCGAAACTCACGGCATGCTCCCCCGTGACTCCCAGGGCATGTCCGACGAGGATGAGGTGGCCGGTGGAAGAGACCGGGAGGAACTCGGTCAGGCCTTCCACCACGCCCAAGATGATGGCCGTCCACAGTGTCATACGCGTGTCGGCATCATCCGGAAGGGGCGAGAGATTGTCAAGGACGATCGTCGCCGGCTTTTTCAGGCAGTTGACAAAAAGTTACGTTTCGATTACATCTGATTATATCTTGAGTAGTTCGGAGTGTGGAGTGTGCAAGAGCTGGACGTGAGGCAGGAGAGGGCTACATGAAAGGGCAGATCGCGAGAGGCGCGGTCATTCTCTTGCTTGCGGGATTAACCGGATGCGTCAGTCAAAGCACCCACGAGCAAGCCTTGCGAGAGCTGCAATCCGCCAAGAACGATCTTGATCGTGTCCGGGTCCAAAATGATGCGTTCAACAAGCAGATCCTCGGGCTCAGGGAATCCCAGGCAAAGCTCAAAGACGAAGTGGAGAAGACCCACGCGCAAATCGCATTCTTAAAAGATGAAATCGCCAAGGAGCGTCAGGCCGGCGAAGCCAAGGTCAAGGATCTGGATCGGCAAGTGAAGGAAATGACGGCCGCCAAGAAGACCTTGACCCAGGAACGCGATGTCGCGATGCAGCGCTATGAAGATGCGTTAAAGGTTCAAAGGCGGCAGGCGAAGGAATTGAAGGAGCGCGCCAATGCGTCCTTAATTCAGCCGCCGATTCAACCCACGCCGCCAGCTGAGCCCGCCCCGGAAGCGCCGCCATCCGATCAGCAAGCGAACGCTTCTTCCCCCACGACTGCGCAGTCTCCGTCCCCCTCGTTAGTGGATATCAATAAAGCCACGCCGAACGATCTGTCGATGATCCTGGGACTTGCCAAGGAGGATGCCGACAAGTTGATCAAAAGCCGTCCCTACAAAACCAAAGAGGAGCTTGTTACGAAAGCCGGGATTGCCAAGGCGACGCTGGATAGAATTCAGGACAAGATCAGCGTCGGTCCGTAGCTGTTTACGTCCAGTGATGACTGCGCAGGGCCATACCGCCTCGTCGGGGTATGGCCCTGTCGCTTGTGGGCGGTTTGACACAACGTCAGGCCCCCCCTAGAATGAACCCCGCCGTGCATGAGTCCTGGCGCATTCAACCAATTTTCGTACCGCAGTGTCACAGTATAGAGGTGGAGAGCCGGGTCTGATCCGAACGGATACGGTGCAAGTGATAGGAAGGAGGCGAGAATGAGAATGATGAGGATGGTACTGATGTCGATAACCTTGAGCCTGGTGGTCGGAGGGGGGTGGGTGGCTGGGGTGTCTGCGGCCGAACCCGCGGCTACGCGGGTCATTCCGGATATCCTGACTTTAGAGAAGGCCGTCGAGCTGGCGGTGGCCAATCACCCTAGCCTACGGGTTTCCTCCGGCAATCAGGCGATCAGCGAATCGCTGGTGGGGCAGGCCCAGTCCGGATTGTATCCGCAGGTCCAAGCCCAAACCGGATATCAGCGAGGAACGGCGAACCCGAGCCGCAACTTCACCGGCGCGCCGTTTCCTCGTAGTACCTCAGGTCAAACGTTTCCCTACTATTCGAACGGCGTGACGCTCAACCAGCTGCTCTATGATTTTGGCACGACCAAGGCGCAGGTGGATGCGGCGCAGTACAATCTGCAGGCCGCCAATTCGGATGCAGCGACTACTTTACAGACGGTCGTGGTGAATGCGCAGCAGGCCTATTTCGGGCTTCAACAGGCGCAGCGTCTGGTCACGGTGAGCGAAGAAGCAGTCGGGCAATTTCAGAAACATCTTGACCTCGCCAGAGGGCGGTTCAAGGCGGGCGTCGCGCCCAAGATTGATGTGACGACGGCGGAAGTCGACCTGTCCAATGCGCAGCTGAATTTGATCACGGCGAAGAACAATTTGTCAGTGGCGCGTGTCACGATGAACAACGCGATGGGCGTTCTCACGGCTGAGCCCTACCGTGTGCAGGAGCCCGAGGCCCTGGAGCCCTATCAGATTGTCTTGGATGAGGCGGTGGCCCGCGCCATGCAACTCAGGCCGGAAATGATCTCCCAGCGGGCCCAAGAACGATCGGCCGAGACGGCCATCAAGGCCGCTCAGGGGGGGCACTGGCCGACCGTCACCAGTCAGGCCGGTTATTCTTACAATGGGACTGACTTCCCCCTGGTCTATAACTGGAACGTCAGCGGCACCGTGAACATCCCCATTTTCAGTGGGTATCTGACGCAACAGCAGGTCGCCGAATCGCGCGCCAATCTCTTGAAGACCAAAGCCAACGGCGAAATTCTCCAGCAGAATATTCTGTTGGAGGTGAACCAGGCTCTGCTGAATCTGCAAGCCGCCAAGGAGCGCTTGCAGTTGACGGCGGTGACAATCAAGCAAGCGAAGGAACGGCTGGCGCAAGTGGAAGGACGCTACAAGGCCGGTCTGAGCAATGCGATCGAGGTGACGGATGCCGAGGTGGCACTGGTGAACGCCCACGTCAATGACGTCGTGGCTATGTCGAATTATCAGGCGTCGAAAGCTCAGCTCGAACGAGCGATGGGCATCAGTACGCCGGTCAAAGGAAGTTGATGACGAAATAAAGCCTCCCGACTGAATCCGATTGAGGCACTGCGGTACGAATAGCGACGAAGGAGCGATCGATGTGGAATCGAAACTTCATGTTCACGCAGACTGGGGCCGCGCCCATCGAGAAGACCGAGAATGACCTGTTCCACGATATCCCGCAGGCCTTGGATAGCGCGGCGTTGAATGGCGAGCGGTATATTTCCGTCTGGGTGCAGGGGGAAGAGGAAAACGACAAGCCGGTTATGTACACGAACATCTACGCGCGGACGGCTATCCTGGACATCGGCCGGCAGGCCGGCATGCTGCAGCCCCTTCAGGGCCGTTCCCATCAGATCAAAAAACTGCTGTCTGAGGCGCAGAAGGACTGGATCAGGGACTGGTTGATGACAACGTCCGCCGAGGCCTGGGAGAGCAGCGAGGATTCGTTCAAGATGATCTTTGAGAAAGAGTGAACTGGCAGAGGAAGCAAAAAGGCCGGCGCTGTTAAAGCCGCCGGCCTTTTCTTGTTCCAGAGAGCGGGAGAGAATTACTTCTTCTCTTCCTTCTTCTCCTCGGTCTTGGTCGCCTTCTTCGAGCTCTTTTCTTTCTTGCCGTCCTTGGTGGTCTCCGTCTTCGTTTCGGTCTTGGTCTCGGTCGTCTTGCTCTCCGAGCCCTTCTTCTCATCGGCGAAGGTGGAGCCGGCAAAGGTCAGGCCGATCATCACCGCGAACAACGCTGCGAATAACGTCTTCATGTAGAGTCACCCCCTTCCAGTGTGTAGCGATAGGAAAAAATTTACTTCTTCTCTTCCTTCTTCTTCTTGGCCTTCTTGGCTTTCTTTCCGTCGTCTTTCTTCATGCCCTCGTCCTTCTTCATCTCACCACCGGCAGGAGGAGGAGTAGCAGGGGTCGCCGGAGTGGCCGGCGTGGCAGGCGTGGCTTGCGCGAACGTGGCAGTGCTGAACGAGAGACCGATCATCACTGCAAACAGAGCTGCGAGAATCACCTTCATCTAGATTCACCCCCCTTCCGTTTGGTAGCGTGTGTCCTTACCGCATTCTAAAGCACGTCATATGCCATGGCCATAAATTTGATATGGCTTTAAACATTCAGCCTTTCAATAACTTAAGAGGGCATTCTTCGGCCAGCCAGGGCTGAACTTGAGCCGAATACCGGGTTTGGGGTACCGATCACCCTGATTGCGTCAGTTCGTTGCAAATCAGGGAGCTGCCTCCTATACTCCCCACGCCAGTCACCAAGGAGCGTACATATGCCGCTCAGTCGCAAGTGGTCGGGGATCGCCATCGCAGGGCTGTGGGTGCTGACCGTGGTTCTGTGGGGGTCGGTCGTCGGGCTGAAAGACAGCGAATCGAGTCCCGTCACCGCCCCCGAAGTACTCTATGCCCCCGAGGATCGGCCGGCGGACCGACTCGTGGCTCTCTATGAAGGAGCCCGTCACAGCATCTACCTGGCGTCCTATGGCTTGACCTATTCCCCGATCATCCAAGCGCTGGTGGCCGCGAAAAAGCGCGGCGTGGATGTCCGGGTGATCACGGATCGAGGGAAGTTGGACGACCCCAAGCAACGGGCCGCGCTGGAGACGCTGCAGCTTGTCGGCATCCCGATCAAGGTGAACCGGCATGACGGTCTCATGCATCTGAAGCAGGCGGTCGTGGATGATCGCGTGAATACGTCGGGCTCGATGAACCAGACAGCCAGCGCCGCGCGCTACAACGATGAGCGGCTGGATATCTTTCACGATCCCATCAGCACCCACCGAGCGAACGAAAAATTTCTCAAGATGTGGACTGACCATTCCCGGTATGAAGACTGGCGATGAAGTTTGAAGTGATCGTGGTAGGCGCTGGGGGCGGCGGCGCGATCCTGGGCCTGGCCCTCGCGCAGAAAGGCATCGCAGCCCTTGTTTTGGAGCGCCAGCCGGGTCCTCCCGCTACTCTTCGTGGCGAGACGATCCAACCGAACGGCCAGCGCATCCTCGATCAATTGGGCATCCTCACGGCGCTCATGCCTGAGACCGTGCAGCCGGTGCGGCGCTTCCATTTCCTCCGGATCGGCGGGGAACGCCTCTGCACGTTGGACTATGGAGTCCTGCCCGCGCCCCATCATCGCGCGTTGGTGGCGCTCTCCAGCGCGGTTCACCATCTAATCCTGAATCGGCTGTCCACTCAGCCTCATGCGCAGCTTTGGTATGGTGCGGAGTTTCAGGGGATCGTGCAACGCAACGGACGGATCTGTGGGGTCGTGGTCCGGCGAGGGAAAGAGGAGGCGAGTGTTGAGATCGAAGCCAACTTAGTGGTCGGGGCTGATGGGGCCGGCTCTTTGGTGCGGCAGGCTTTCGGGGTTCATGCCGACGTGCATCACTATCGGCACGGCTATTTCGTCCTGCTGCTTCCTCGCCCGGAAGGCATGCAGGGTGAGGCACGGTACTATATGGGCCGCGGGGAACTGCTTGGTCTCTTTCCGGCACCCGGCAACCGCGTGGTGTCGTTATACATGGTGGAAACAGCAGCAGTTGAGGCGGTCAAGACGCGTGGGATTGAAGCCTTCAAGGCGAGAGTCGGAGCTATCGATCCGGCGATGATCAAACCTTTGCTGAGCCTGACCTCCTGGGAGCAGGTTGGCTTCCTGCCCTGCACGCGGGTCCGGGCTGATCGGTGGGTGGTGGATGGAGGGGCGTTGATCGGCGACGCCGCGCATGCGATGAATCCGCATGCCTCGCAGGGCCGCATGCAGGCGATGGCCGATGCGATGGCGCTGGCTGAGGTGATCATGAAGTGCCGGGAGACGGGCGATTGGTCAGGAAAAGCGCTTTCTGCTTACGAAGAGGTTCGGCGTCCGCAAGTGGAAATGCTGCAACGGCTCGCAGACGAACAAGTGATGTTCTGGAACGCGGCAGACCCGCTGCGCTGTTTCCTGCGCGACCGTGTCTTTCGCGGAATGGACCGGAACGCGCGTCTCCGCTATCAGGCACTGATGGCCACCGCTGGCCTTCGCACGACTCCTCCGCTGACTTGGCGGGACAAACTCATCGCCGCCGGGTTTTTTCCAGATCCAAGGGCTGACGATCTCCCCCGATAATATTCGAGATAGAACTAAACGGATTCTGCGTACAGCGTTGTGGCGGTGGCGTCGGTGATGCGGACGGTGGCGAGGCTGCCGGGCTTGATGGAAAGCTGTCCACATTTGGGGAATACCGTGACGATGTTGCCGTCGGTGCGGCCCATCCACTGATCGGGCGAGCGCTTCCCGTCACCCTCCACCAGGATTTCGACGGTCTTTCCGATCATCTCCCGATTCTTCTTTTGAGAGATCGCCCGCTGCAGCTCGACCAATTGCGTGACGCGCGCGGACTTGACGGAGTCGGGGACGTCGTCGGCGTATTTGCGGGCCGCGATGGTGTTCTTGCGCTCGGAGTATTTGAAGATGTACGCGGAATGGTATTCGCCTTGCCTGATGACTTCCTCGGTGTCTTGAAATTCCGCGTCCGTCTCGGAGCAGAAGCCGGCGATGATGTCGGTGGTCAGCACGATGTCCGGACAGCGCATCCGGATGCACTCCACTAGCGCGAGGTATTCAGCCCGTGTGTAGGTCCGGTCCATTAATTGCAAAATGCGGTCGTTGCCGGCCTGGAGTGGTAGATGGATGTGCTTGCAGATGCGGGGATGGCCGGCGACCGCCTCCAGCAGCTTGTCGGGAAAATCCTTTGGATGAGGCGACGTAAAACGCACGCGCTCAATCCCCCGGACCTCGGCCACCGCCAGCAACAGATCCGCGAAATCACGGGCGTCGTCGCGGTAGGAATTGACATTCTGGCCGAGTAACGTCACCTGCTTGCACCCGTTCGCGGCGAGGGCCTCGGCTTCCCGCACGACGCCGTCAGAGTCGCGGCTGCGCTCGCGGCCGCGGGTATAAGGGACGACGCAGAATGTGCAGAAGTTGTCGCAGCCCCGCATGACGGCGATCCAGGCCGTGACACCCTCGATGCGGTCCGGCGTGATGTCGGCGTAGGTCTCATATTCGGACAGCTCCACCGCCATGCCCTTCCGCCCGGCTGTGGCCTTCTCCAACAGGTCGGGCAGGGACCGATAACTGTCGGGACCGACGAGCACGTCAATGGGAGAATGGCCGTCCAGGAGGTCCTTCTTGAGGTTCTGGGCCATGCAGCCCAACACGCCGATCACCAGGCCTTTCTCCTCTTTGAGCTGTTTGAGCGCGCCCAGGTGGCCGTATACTTTGTTGTGCGCATTTTCGCGGATCGCGCAAGTGTTCAGCAGCACCACATCCGCGGTGTCGGCCGAGTCGGTGAAACCGTAGCCCCGGTCTTTGAGGATCGAGCGCACGAGTTCCGTGTCGTACTCGTTCATCTGGCAGCCGAATGTTTCGATGAAGACCAGCGGGGCGCGCATGGCTCAGCGCTCCTTGCGGATGGCGTCAAGGACTGCCGGAACACCTTCTTTGATCGTGGGATATTTGAGCGTCCAACCCAGCGACGCCTTCGCTCGCTCGTTCTTGACTCGCGTCGAGCAGGTCGCAGATTCCGCCCACAGCTCATCCTGCTTTGCGCACTCTTCCACCGTGATGGAGCCGGGCACGGGCTTGCCGAGGGTCTGGGCAACGACGGAGAACCACTCCTTTTGCGTGACCGGCTCGTCGTCCACCAGGTTGAGCATCTGCGTGATGGGCCGCTCCTCCGCGGGAGGGGCGTAGCCGAGCTGCTCCGCCGCCAGGACGTAAGCTTCCGCAAGGTCCTCCGCATGCACGAAGCTGACGTAGTTCTCGCCCGATCCGACTATGCGCGCCTGGCCTTGCTCCAAGGTCGGCAGGAGCCTTTCCTTGAACCAGCTCCCGTTTCCATAAACCCATCCGGGGATAAAAAAGGTTGCGGCTATGCGCTTGGATTCGGTCAGGTGCGCAAGTTGATGGCGAGGCGCGCTGATGAACCGGCCAAAGCCGACCGGCTCCAACGGCGTGTCTTCGTCCACCCACTCCTCGTCGTGGTTCCCGTACCCGAGGACGCCGAAGGTGAGGATCAACCCCTTTATCTTGCCCTCCTGGGTCCCGAGAATGAGATTGCTGCAGGCGTCGGTGTGAGACTTCAGAAGGTCCGGAACCTGCTTCATGGTCGGCGGCTGGCCTCGCTTGCCGGGCATCGTGCAGCCGATCGCCACGTCGAAATTCTCGATCGCGCGTTCCCAGGGACCGTTGGTCAGGAGGTTGCCGATGATGGGGGTGCACCCCAGACCCTCCAGAATTTTTCCGCGAACACGATCCCGTGCCAGCCCGTGCACGTGGTGGCCGTGAGCCTGAAAAGCCTTGATCAGATGACGGCCGATGAAGCCGGTTCCACCGGCGATAAAGATTTTGAGAGGCACGCCCATTGTGTTACGCTCCGATCGATTGCACAGGCGGACTCGCTACGGTTATGCCGCAAGCGAGGCCGTCCATCGCACCGGTCAACCGAACCGCGCAGAGGTTGTTGCTGAGGTCCTCCTTTGCGGGCACGCCGACCCGGATGTAATTGTCCGTGAGTCCCGTAAAGAGACCGGATTGGTTACGGGTCTCGAATAGGACAGAAACCGTTTGTCCCACATGCCGATGATAGAAGTTCAGACGCTTGGCCCGGGAGAGGGAGCAGAGTTCCTCGCTGCGGGCTTTCACGATTTTCGAAGGAACCACGCCGGGGAGTTTCACGGAAGCAGTTCCTCGACGCGGAGAGTAGCTGAACACATGGAAATACGCGAAGGGAAGGTCCGCAGCCATCGCGCGGGTGTTGGCGAAAGCGGCATCCGTTTCGCCCGGAAAGCCCACCATGAGATCGGTGCCGAGCCCGAGATCCGGCACGGTCTTGACCGCTTTTTCGACAAAGGCGGCGTAGTCACGGGTTGTATACCGCCGGTTCATCGCCTGTAAGGTGCCGTCGTCGCCGCTCTGGAGCGGCACATGGAGATACCGACACAGCTTCGAGGGACCGGCCATGCGGTCCAGCAGCTCCTCGGAGATTGTCGTGGGCTCGATGGAGGAGATGCGGATGCGGTCGAGGCCGGGAATGGCGTCAAGTATCCCGATCACGTCCTCCAGCGTACGGCCTTCGCATTGGTATCGACCGACGTTGACGCCCGTCACCACGATCTCACGGTGTCCGCGCGCCACCAAGCCTTCGGCTTCCCGGAGAAGATCGTCCGGACGGCGGCTGCGTTCGTGCCCCCGCGAAAAAGGAATGATGCAGAAGGAGCACATGAAATTGCAGCCGTCCTGGACCTTCAAATTCGCGCGGGTGCCTTCGTATTCGCCGATTCCCTCGATCGTGAAATCATCGCGGCTGACCGTGCGGGTGTGGAGCACCTCCGGCGCGGGCCGACGCTCCAGGGAAGTGAGATACCGGGGCAGGTCCATTTTGTATTGCGTGCCGACGATCAGGTCGATACCCTCTATCTTTTGAAGGGCGTTGGCGCCGGTCTGGGCGTAACAGCCTGTGACTGCCACAAAGGCGTCCGGGGTGGAGCGCCGGATCTTGCGGATGAGGCTCCGGCAGTCTGCTTCCGCATTGTCTGTCACGGAGCAGGTGTTAACGACCACGAGGTCGGCGGGCCGACCGAACTCGACTAGGTCATAGCCTCGGCTGCGGAGTTGGTCGCCGAGGAGCGCCGTTTCGGCCTGGTTCAGACGGCAGCCGATGGTATGAAGCGATGCGCGTAGCATGGAAATGGGATTATAACGAGCCAGTAGATTGGGCGCAAGGAAGAAGGGGACCCGAGTAAGCAATGGCCGATGAAGGGTTGGAGAAGCACTTGCTGGCCGGCATGGATGAGCGTCTGCGCGGGTTTACTCGGACGGTCGAGATTGAGAGGCGTGAGGGCGTCTTCCGAGCGATCTTCCGGTACGAAGCGCTGGTAGTGGAGAGCGCGAGCAGCGAGAGCGCCGCCGTCGCGCTCGTCGCGATGGTCACGTCGCTTCAGGAGCGTGGGTACCGGCAGCTCAGGACGCGCCTGAACTTTGTCGGCGGTGCCTACCTGGGAAGCCAGGAACCCTGGGTTGAGTATCCCGATCCCGAAGGGCCCGTTGAGCCTGAGGGAAAGCTCGTGGGCATTGTGCGCCGGATGTGGGAGAGGCTCACCGGTCGATGATGTGCTCAGACGCCGCTGGTCAGCGGTTTCTTGATTTTCTGGAGCAGGCTCTCGACCGGGATCGTCTCCGTTGCCTCGGCATTCAGCACGCTGATGCGGGCCGCGATCCTGGAGGCGATCTCCATGAAGGCCTTCGCCTGCGGGGAATCCGGGTCGGCCACGACGAGCGGCATGCCCATATCGCCGCCGGCCCTGATGGCCGGATCGATCGGGACGCGGCCGAGAAAGGGAATGCCCAGTTTTTCAGCGGCCCGTTCCCCG
>DASYQR010000009.1:0-17277 GCA_036005325.1 Nitrospirales bacterium
AAGGAATTGGAGAGTACGGCGCGGACGTCAGCCCGACGGGCGACGTTGGGAACGTAGTCCAGGTCGCAGTCGGGATCGGGTACCACTTGATTGATGGTCGGAGGCACCACCCCTCGGTGGATGGCCAGAATGCTGAACACCGCTTCAATCCCGCCGGCAGCACCCAGGAGGTGTCCGGTCATGGATTTCGTGGAGCTGATCGCCACGTGGCGGGCATGATCTCCGAAGACCTGCTTAAGCGCGACGGTTTCGATGCGATCGGCCATCGTCGAAGTGGCATGCGCGTTGACGTAATCGATCGCATCCGGCGACAGCCCGCTGTCTTGTAGCGCCAGCCGCATGCACCGGACGGCCCCCCTGGCGTCCTCGGGCGGCGCGGTAATATGATAGGCGTCGGCGGTCATGCTGTAGCCCAGGATCTCGGCATAGATCCGCGCGCCGCGGCGGCGGGCCGATTCCAGCTCCTCCAAGACCAGCACGCCGGCACCTTCCCCGAGTACAAAGCCGTCGCGCTCCTTGTCGAAGGGACGGCTGGCCCGCTCCGGGTCATCGTTGCGCGTGGAGAGTGCCCGCGCCGCCGCGAACCCCGCGACGCCCAGCGGAGTGATGGCGGCTTCCGCCCCGCCGGCCACCATCGCATCCGCCTCGCCATGCTGGATGATCCGGAACGCGTCGCCGATGCAGTGATTGCCGGTCGCACAAGCCGTCACCGCACAGGAATTCGGTCCGCGCGCGCCGATCCGCATCGACACCTGCCCCGAGGCGAGGTTGATGATCACCATCGGAATGAAGAAGGGAGAGACCCGGTCAGGCCCTTTCTCCAGCAGGATCTTGTGGTAGGCCTCAATGGCCGGGAGCCCACCGATGCCGGAGCCGATGTAGACGCCGATCCGATCCGCGTTCTCCTCGGTGACCTTGAGCCCCGCATCATCCACCGCCATCTGGCTCGCGCCGACGGCGTAATGAATGAACGTGTCCATCTTTTTGATGTCTTTCTTGTCGATGTAGTCGGCGGGATTGAAGTCCGTGACCTCGCCCGCGATCTGGCAGGCATGGTCCGAGGGATCAAACTTGGTGATCCGCCTGATTCCCGACTTGCCGGCACACAGCCCGCTCCAGGTCTTGTCCACGCCGGTGCCCAGCGGAGTGATCAGACCGAGACCCGTCACGACTACCCGTCTTTTAAGGATTTCGCGTCCCATCAAACGTGCAGACGATCTCGCGCGCTCAACTATTCTCTTTAATATAATCTATAGAATCCTGGACGGTCAGGATCTTCTCCGCCTTCTCATCCGGGATTTCGATCTCAAACGCCTCCTCGAACGCCATCACCAGCTCGACGGTATCCAACGAGTCGGCGCCGAGATCCTCCACGAACTTGGCGTCGGGGACCACATCATCCTCTTCAACACCCAACTGCTCGGCAATGATCTTCTTCACCCGCTCTTCAATAGCTGCCATCGATTTCGCCACCTCCCACCTCCCTCTCGCTGACCACGCTGAATCCGCTCAGCGCGTCACATCATGATCATTCCACCATTGACGTGAAGCACGTGCCCAGTGATATACGCCGCCTCGGGCGAGACCAGAAACCGAACGGCCTCGGCAACGTCTCCCGGAGTGCCCAATCGTCCCAGCGGGATCTGTTTGAGAAGGCCTTCGCGAACCTCCCCGCCCAGCCCCTGTGTCATCGCCGTCTCGATGAATCCAGGAGCCACCGCGTTCACGGTAATGCCACGACTCGCATACTCGCGAGCCACCGATTTCGTAAAGCCGATCACAGCCGCCTTGGAGGCCGCATAGTTCGCCTGCCCCGCGTTCCCCATCACGCCCACGACCGACGCGATGTTGACCATCGCGCCCCCCCGCTGCTTGGTCATGGCCGGGAGCACGGCCTTGGTGCAGTGGAACGTGCCCTTCAGATTGACGTCCAGCACCGCGTTCCAGTCCTCTTCCTTCATACGAAGCAACAACCCGTCGCGCGTGATCCCGGCATTGTTGATCAGGATATCGATGCGCCCCAGCGCTTCCAAGGCCTGGTCCGCCATCGCCTTGACGTCGGTCCACTCGGCCACATTCGCCTTGATGACCACCGCGCGACGACCGTGCGCCGTCACGGCCGCAGCCGTCTCCTGCGCGCGGGTCACGTCGAGGTCCACCACCGCCACATCCGCGCCCGCGCGGGCCAGCGTTTCGGCGATGGCGCGTCCGATACCCTGGGCGGCACCCGTCACAACCGCGACTTTTCCCGCAAGACTCATCTTACGCGGCGAGCGCTTCCACCGCCGCAGCCAGACTCGACCGGTCCTGCACGTTCAGCAGCCGGAGTTCGGGCGCGATCCGCTTGGCCAATCCCGATAGAACCTTCCCGGGCCCGACTTCAACCAGCGTGTGGATCCCCAACCCTCTCAACGCCTGCACCGACTCCTCCCAGAGCACAGAAGAGGCGAGTTGCCGTACCAGAGATGTCCGAACCTCTGCCGCGCTGTGGATGGGCTTGGCCTCGACATTATTGACCAGCGGGATTGACAGGTCCTTCATCGGGACGCGAGCCACATCAACAGCCAGACGCTCCGCCGCGGACTGCATCAACGACGTATGGACCGGCACGCTGACCGGCAGGGGAATGACCTTGCGGCATCCTTTGGCCTTGGCCAGGCGCACGGCCTCCTCGACGGCGGCTTTCTCTCCGGCGATCACGATTTGGCCAGGGGCATTGAAGTTCGCCGGCGCGACCACCCCCAACGAAGAGGCCGCCTGGCAAATCTCCGCCACAGCAGACCGCTCCAGACCCAGCAGGGCGCACACCAGCCCTCTGCCCGCTTCGACCGCTTCCTGCATGTAGCGTCCCCGCTTGCGGACCAAGGTCACCGCATCCTCAAACGCCAGCCCCCCGGCGGCCATCACTGCCGTATACTCTCCCAAACTGTGCCCCGCCACGGCGCTCGGCTGTATTCCCGCTCGATGCATAAATCGGAGTGCGACCGCGCTGACTGTCAACAGCGCCGGTTGGGTGTACTCCGTGAGATTGAGCTGTTCGGCCGGCCCCTTCAAGCACAGCGCCGCCACGTCATACCCGAGTGCTTGTCCTGCCTGCTCGAATAACGACCGTGCTTCCGGGTCGTGGTCATAAAAATCCTGACCCATTCCAACGGCCTGCGACCCTTGGCCGGGAAAGACGAACGCCACTCCCGGCGTCATAGCGTAATCATATGAGGGAATTTGGTTGGAGTTGTCAACTGAAAAACTCCCTCTTTCTCGAGACGGCGAACATGGGCTAAACAGTTAATCTACAACAAATTCGCCGCCATCAACACAGATCACGTTGCCGGTCACCCAGTGGGCCTTCGGCTGGGCCAATAAGCCGATCGCTTCGGCGACATCCTGGGGCTTCGTCAGCCTCCCGGAGGGGTTCTTGCCTTGGGCCATTTCAATCATCCGATCGGACCCTGGGATTTTGCGCAACGCCGGAGTATCGGTCACACCCGCCATGATGGCATTGACCGTAATCCCGTGCGGCGCCACCTCCAACGTCAACTGACGCACATGCGATTCCAACGCAGCCTTGGCGGCAGACACGGCGCCGTAGGTCTTCCAGACGCGGGCGCCGCCGGCGCTAGTCATGGCGAAGATCCGTCCCCCCTGGCCCATCAACTTTCGCCTCACCAGGTCCTGCGTCCAGTACACGAGACTATTCGCCATCACATCCAACGTCATGTCCATCTGGGCCTTCGTCAAGGACTCCGGTTCGCTCTCCGTGATGAAGGGTTTCAAGGTGCCGAAAGCCAAGGAATGCAGGAGGACCCGTACGGGAGCCCCGGCGCCGCGGCCTTCGGCCCGCGCCTGAAAGGCGTCCAGGATTTCCCGGCGCTTGTCGGGATCCGCCGCATTCACGTTGAAGAATAGGGCCTCTCGGCCCTTGTCCTTGATCGCTCCGACAATCCGATCGACATTGGCCAGCGTGGACTTCCGGTCCAGGTGCACACCCAGGATATGCATCCCCAGGCCGGCCAGTTCCAACGACACGGCCTCGCCAAATCCGCTGGAGGCCCCCAGAATGAGCGCCCATGTTCCTTCTAGTGGCCGATCTTCCATTACCAGGGTTCTCCGTGTATATCTCGTTTACCGTTAAACGTTATTCGTTAAACGCAGACTCAAGCGCAGCAGTTCGTCACGATTAACGTTGAACGATTCACGTTTAACGTTCCTTACCAGCGGATCATGGCCGATGCCCAGGTCAGACCCGACCCAAACGCCACCATGAGAATACGGCTCCCCGGCGTGACCCTGCCCGTCCGGACCGCTTCGTCCAGGGCCAGCGGGATCGACGCGGCCGACGTGTTGCCATAGCGATCGATGTTCAGAATCGCCCGTTCCTTTTTCAACCCCAAGCGTTCCATCACCGCATTGACGATCCGTACATTGGCCTGATGCGGAATAAACAAATCCACATCCCCGACCTCCAACTTGTTGGCCTCGAGCGCCTCGCGGGCCGTCGCCTCCAGGGTTTTGACGGCCACCTTGAAGGTCTCATTGCCTTTCATTTTCACGTACTGTTGGCGGTCTGCCAGCATGGGCGCCGAGGCGGGCACCCGCGAGCCCCCGCCGGGCACGCAGACCAGATCCCAGAGCTCGCCATCAGAGTGCAGATGGGTGGACAGAATCCCCCGATCGTCATCCGACGGTTCGATCAAGACCGCGCCGGCTCCATCTCCGAACAGAATGCAGGTGCCCCGGTCGGTCCAGTCCACGACCGAGGACATGACTTCCGTCCCCACCACCAGCACTCGGCGGCATGCGCCGGACCGCACATAGAGATCGGCCACCGAGAGCCCGTACAGAAAGCCGGAACAGGCCGCGGCCAGATCGAACGCGATCGCCCGGGACGCCTTCAGATTCCGCTGGATCAGGCACGCCGTGGACGGAAGCGGCATGTCGGGCGTGCAGGTCGCGACCAGGATCAGATCAAGCTCGGCGGGATCCCATCCCCCGGTGACCAGCGCCGCCTGCGCCGCCTCGGTACCCAGATCGGAGCTCGCCACGCCGTCGTCCACAATCCGGCGCTCGCGAATGCCGGTGCGGGCGACGATCCATTCATCCGACGTCGCGACCATCCGTTCGAGATCGGCGTTCCGGAGCACGCGCCTGGGCACGGCGGAGCCGGTCGCCACAATCCGGGCCCTCATTGGGTGGCATCCTTGGCCTTTTCGCCGAAGAGGGCCATGCTTTCCTCGATGTCGATCTGGATGTGTTCATTGACCCGCCCGTCGAAGATTTCCTTCGCCACGCGGATCGCGTTTTTGATGGCCCGGCCGGAAGAGCGGCCATGGCCGATGATGCATATGCCGTTGACGCCCAGCAGACAGGCGCCGCCGAACTCGGCGTAGTCCATGCGCCGCTTGTACCGTCCAAACGCCGGACGGAGCACGGCATACCCGAGCCGGCTGAGAAAAGATCCCGCAGCGATCTCCTTGATAAGCATCTTCTTCAAGGCCTCCGCCACCCCCTCGGTGATCTTGAGGGCGACATTGCCGATGAAGCCGTCGCAGACCACCACATCCGCCGCGCCGGTGAAGATCTCCCGACCCTCCACGTTGCCCACGAAGTTCAGGGGGCTTTCCTTCAAACGCTTGAAGGTCTCCTTCGTCACTTCGTTGCCCTTGGTGTCTTCCTCGCCGATGCTCAGCAAACCGATCGTCGGATGGGCTTTGTTCAGCACACGCTGCGCATATTCGTGTCCCATCACGGCGAACTGGGTCAGGTGAAGCGGCGTGCAATCCACCGTGGCCCCCACGTCCAAGAGGATTGTATGGCCGGTCAGCGTGGGCAGAAGCGTCGCAATCGCAGGCCGCTCCACTCCCTTCAGCACCCCGAGCAGGAAAAACGCCGTGACGACCGTCGCCCCGGTGTTGCCGGCGCTGACGACGCCGATCGCTTCGCCCTTCTTGACCAGCTCTGTAGCGACCCAGATGGAGGAATCCCGTTTGCGACGAACCACTTGTGAGGGCTGCTCGTGCATCTCGACCCGTTGGGAGGCATGATGCAGCGTCAGCCCCGGCAGATTCTGCAGACCTTGACGACGCACCTCCTCCTTGAGAAGTCCCTCGTCGCCCACAAGAATGACCTCCACGCCGTACTCGCGGATTGCAAGCGCCGCCCCCTCGACCTCGGAGGCCGGGGCGTGATCGCCTCCCATAGCATCCAATGCGATCTTCATGCCGGGCAGAGACCTCGTCAGGCTTCTTTGACCGCGATGACTTCCTGGCCCTTGTACGTGCCGCACGTCAAGCAGGTGTAGTGCGGCAGTTTCGGCTGATGGCACTGGGGACAGATGGACAGACTCTTGGCGCGGATTTTGACCTTGGCCGTCCGTCGCTTGTCACGTCGAGCCTTCGAATGCTTATGTTTAGGATTCGGCATAGCGTCCTTCCTCGCTGGCCCCGTCCAATGGGGTCATTTTTTCTTCAAATGCTCTCGCAGCACGGCCCACCGCGGATCGGGCGGCGGCCCGCAACTGCACGTCTCGGCATTCAGATCCTGCCCGCACTGGGGACACAACCCCCGACAATCCGCGCTGCATTGCGGGCTGAACGGCACCGCCAGGATCACCTCTTGCCGGACCAGATCGTCGAGGATAAGCACATCTTCCTGGTAATAATAGTTCTCCGCCTCCTCGGTCGGCATCCGATGCTCGCCAGGCAGCACGGAAGGCGGCTCCTGCACAAACTGGGTCGCGACGGGGACGTCCAGCGGGACGGAAAACCGACGCAGACACCGTACGCACTCAAACGTCCCCTGAACCATGATCCGGCCGGTGGCACTGATCGTATTCGCAACCTTGAGCAACAAGATGTCGACCGCAAGCGGCTGCGGAAAACTGGCGCCCGGCACCGAGAGATCGAGTTCGACAGGATCCTCACTGTACGAAAGGCGCAAGCCTTCCGCCGGGATCTCCGAAACTTGAACCTGGGTCATGGCCCCCTCATCGCTCCACCGCGGCCCGCTCCCGGCCGCGTGCTCCGTGTTGCGTCGGGCCTACCGCTCTTCCGAGAATGCCACGAGCGCAATCGTCCGCGCCCGCTTGATGGCGATGGTCAGCTCCCGCTGGTGCCCCAGGCAATTGCCCGACATCCGGCGGGGAATGATCCGGCCCCGTTCGGTCAGAAAATTCCGAATCAAGCCGACATCCTTGTAATCAATGACAACTTTGTCGTGACAAAACCGGCAGACCCGCCGGCGTTGAAAGTATCGTCCCCGTTCCACGTTGTTCTCTCCTCAGATCGGTTCGTCCGCGTCGTAACGAGGCACGTCCTCGACGGGCTCGCGCGCGGGGCTCTCGCCACCGTGCTCCGCTCGCTTCGGAAGAAAGCGGACGGTTTCCGCAACGACCTCATGTTTCGTGACCTTCTGCCCGTCCTTCGTCTCGAACTTGCGCATCTGCAGACGGCCTTCGATCAAGGCCCCGTTGCCCTTGCTCAGGTACTGACCACAAGATTCGGCCTGTTTGCCGAACACGACGATGTCCACGAAACAGACCTCTTCCTTCATCTCCTCGCCCTGCCGATACTTGCGATTGACCGCCAATCCGAAATTGGCCACCGGCGTGCCGCTGGGAGCATAGCGAATCTCGGGATCCCGTGTCAGGTTCCCCATGAGAATGACCTTATTGAACCCCGCCATGCTCCAATTCCTTCGCGGGTTCGGTCCCAGCCGCATGCAGCATGTGTTCCTCGATCTTCACCGTCAGAAATTTCAGCACGGCATCGTCCAGACGGAACAGCCGTTCCACTTCAGCGACCACAGTTCCGTTTCCACGATAGTTGAGTTGGACATAGACACCCTTTTTTTCCTGCTTGATTTCATACGCCAACTTCTTTTTGCCCCAATTGGAAAGCTGCACGACGACTCCGCCGGTTTTCTCGACCGTGGCTTTGACCTTCTCCAGCATCGGGGGAATGTCGTCGTCGGGCAGAGATGAGCGAAGGATGAAGATAGACTCGTAAAGCTGCGGCATGCTGCGCGATCCTCCTCCTGGATGTAAAGCCCCGGATCCGGGTCCGGAGCAAGGGGGTTATGAAATTAGGCGGCTCACCCTAACACAGCCACCCAACAGAATCAAGAAGCCCTACACGTTGAAACGGAAGAACATCACATCGCCATCTTTGATGACGTAGTCACGTCCTTCCAGGCGGAACAGGCCCTTCTCCTTGACGCCGGCCTCGTTGCCGTAGGCGATCAGATCGTCATAATGGTACACTTCCGCACGGATAAAACCCCGCTCCATGTCGGAATGAATCTTCCCGGCGGCCTGGGCCGCCTTCGTGCCTTGCCGAACCGTCCATGCCCGGGACTCGGTCTCCCCTGCGGTAAAGAAGGTGATCAAACCCAACAGATCATACGCCGTACGAACCAGCCGGACGAGACCCCCTTCCCCCATACCGAGCTCCCGAAAATAGTCGGCTCGGTCCTCTGGAGCCAACGCGGCCACTTCCGCTTCAATGCTCCCGGCGATCGTCACGGCTCGGGCACCGCGGGCTATGGCCAGTTCCATGACGCGGCGCACGGCTGGACTGTCCTCTTGATCTTCTCCGATATTGACAGCGAACACGACGGGTTTGGCCGTCAGGAGTTGGTACTCGCGCAACCAGACCTGCTCCGCAGCAGAGAACGACTGGCTTCCAAGCCATTCTCCCTTCCCTAAACGCTCGATGAGCGCGCCGACGAACGCCTCCTCCTGGGCAGCCCCAGCCTCGCCGGCCCGCACCTTTTTTTCAAGTTTTTCCCTCCGCCGCTCCAGCGTCTGCAGATCGGCGAGCATCAACTCGGTCTCAATCAGACCGATATCGCGTTCGGGGTCCACCGCGCCCACCACATGCATCACGTCGGGATTCTCAAAACAACGCACCACATGCACCAGGGCGTCGGTTTCACGGACTTGGCTCAGAAATTGGTTCCCCAGGCCCTCCCCCACACTCGATCCCTGCACTAACCCCGCGATGTCTCGGAACTCGATGGTCGTTGGCGTGGTTTTTTTCGATTTGAAGATCTGCGTCAATCGGGTCAGGCGTGCATCCGACACCACCGCCACGCCGACATTGGCTTCGACGGTCGAAAACGGAAAATTGGCGACGATCGCCTTGCCCCCAACCAAGGCGTTGAAAATCGTCGACTTGCCGACGTTGGGCAGACCGATAATCCCGCAATTCAAAGCCATCGTGTATCCCTATATACAGATGAACGAGGACAGCTGGCAAGATTACGTGAGGGGCTGGTTGAACCGGTTCATTGCGGTCATGACCCCATCAGCGATCCAACACTCCACGGCCTGCGCAGCCCGCTGGACCGTTTCATCAAGAATCGACCGCTCCCCAGGCGGCACAGCGGACAATACGTAGTCCTCAGCCTCTTCGCCTGCCGGAGGGCGCCCTACTCCGATCTTGACCCGGGCGAATCGGTCTGAACCCAGGGCTTCGATAATGGAGAGCACCCCGTTGTGACCACCCGCTCCCCCGCGGGATTTCATGCGCAGACGGCCCACGGCAAGATCGAGATCGTCGTGGACCACGATCACATCGCTGAGGTCCAACCCGAGATCACTGATCAACGCAGCCACGGCCGGCCCGCTTCGGTTCATATAGGTCTGTGGTTTGGCCAGCGTGACCGTCTGGCCTGAGAGACGCCCTGTTGCGCTGGAAACCTCTCCGCGCCGCCTGAACTTCAACCCGGCTTCGGCCGCCAACTCCTCGACGACCCAGAACCCCACATTGTGCCGGGTCTCGGCATAGGCTGGACCAGGGTTGCCGAGACCGACAATTAGCCTCAACGTTACTTCTTCTTCTCCGCCTTAGCTTCCTTCCCTTCCTTGCCTTCCTTGCCTTCCTTCTTTTCGTCCTTGGCTTCCCCAGCAGCAGGCGCGGCAGCAGGCGCGCCAGGCGGTGCCTTGACGCCCGGCTTCGCTTCACCAGCCGCAGCCTCTCCTTCAGCCCCTTCCTCTTCCTTACCCTTGCCGATGACTTCGGGCTCTACCGCTCCCTCGCCAGCCGGCGTCGTGGCCAGCAGCGCTTCCAGCTTCTCTTCTGAAATCGGGGCCGCGATACTGACCACCATCATGTCGGGATCGTCCAAAACGCGGACCCCGGCGGGGAGAGAAACTTCCCTGACGTGGATCCCCTCATTGATCTTGAGCGCTGTCGGATCAACCGTGACGTGCGCCGGAATCTGACGTGGCAGGCATTCGATGTGCAGTTCGCGCATGTTGTGCTGCAGAATGCCGCCTTCGGCCACTCCCGCCGGCGTCCCTTCCGTGACGGCCACCGGCACGCGGACACGAATCGGTTTGTCCAGGGCCACCTCGAAGAGGTCGGCGTGCAGGATCATCCCCGTGATGGGATCAAGCTGGTAGTCCCTCAGCATGGCGGTCCGTTTCACCTCTTTCCCCCCCTTGGCCATGCTCAGATTGAGAAGGGAATTGGAACCGGAATCCGAACGGAGCACTTTGCGGATTTCCGTGGGGTCAACCGTCAGCGCAATGCACTCTCCCTGGCCATACAGGATCCCCGGAATTTTTCCTTGCCGCCGTAAGGTGCGGGCGACTCCCTTCCCGACTGCCTCACGGGTCTCGACTTTCATATCAAACTGCATGATCCACCTCTCCTACCATAGATGCGTTACACAAACAGGGAACTGACGGACTCTTCCTCGTGAATGCGTTTAATCGCCTCGCCAAGCAGCGGGGCGACAGACAGAACTTTCAGCTTCGGACAGGTGCGGTCCTTCCCATTAAGCGGGATGGTATTGGTCACCACCACCTCTTCCAGCTTCGAGGAGTTGAGCTTTTCCAAGGCCGGGCCCGAGAGGACCGCATGCGTGCAGGCCGTCCAGACACGGCGCGCGCCATATTTCATGCACGCGGCTGCGCCCTGCGTAATCGTTCCCGCCGTATCGATCATATCGTCCAGCAACAGGGCATCCCGGCCGGACACCTCCCCGATAATATGCATGACCTGAGACTCATTGGGCCCTTCCCGCCGCTTGTCGATGATCGCCAGGTTGGCCTGCAATCGCTTGGCGAAGGCGCGGGCTCGTTCGACGCCCCCCGCATCCGGCGAGACGACGACGAGGTCTTGGCGCCCCCGCTTCTCGACGTACTCCAATAAGACCGGCGCGGCATAGAGGTGGTCCACCGGGATGTTGAAGAACCCCTGAATCTGGCCCGCATGCAAGTCCATCGTGAGAACCCGGTCGGCGCCGGCCGTGGCGATCAGATCCGCGACCAGCTTGGCGGAGATCGGCACGCGCGGCTGGTCTTTCCGGTCCTGGCGACCGTACCCATAATAGGGGATCACGGCCGTGATCCGGTATGCCGAGGACCGTTTGAGGGCATCGAGCATGAGGAGCAATTCCATGACATGCTGGTTGACGGGATCGCAGCACGACTGAAAGAGAAACACATCCTTGCCGCGCACATTCTCGTTGATTTGCACCCGGATTTCGCTGTCGCTGAACATCGAGACGAGGGCGTTCCCTTGCTCGGTCCCCAAATAACCACAAACCTCTTTGACGAGCGCCGGATTCGAATTCCCGGCGAACACCTTCAGCTCATGCACCGGCCTTCTCCTTCAGGGAATGGACGCTGGCGTTCCGTCACAGAGGAAAACACCGCACTCTAATCCATCGTTCTTCAGGTTGTCAACCGCGCGGAAACGGGCGCCCGACAGGTCCGGGTCACCCACACTCTCCAGCCCGACCGCTGATCCAGGCCGTCGGCGGCGGTCCAGGCGGAACGCGCGGACGAAAACACCCCAAAGACCGTCGAGCCGCTCCCGGACAGCATCGCAGCCTGCGCCCCGCGTTCAAGCAGCAGCAACCGAATGTCCCGCAGAACCGGATATTCCTGTTCCATCACCGGAGCAAAGTCATTCTCGATCGCCGCGAGCAGGGCATCCCAGTCTACCATCGGTGGCTCCTCAGCCGCAGAACCGGTCACAAGACGTAGCACATGCGGCCGCGCCGAGACGCGGCCTCTTTCGGTGGCACGAGCTGCCGCGAGCTTCTCATAGGCCCAGGCGGTCGGAATCGCGATACCGGGATTCACCAGCAAGAGCCAGCGCTCTTCTTCCAATCGAAGCGGTGAGACACGTTCTCCCCTCCCTTCGACCAGCGCCGTGGGTCCATAGAAAAAGAACGGTACATCGCTGCCGACCTCCTGTCCAATCTCGGCCATCACGGCGCGGGGCCAGCCGGTATTGAAAAGGGTCGCGAGCGCTTGGATGGCGGCAGCGGCATCACTGCTTCCGCCGCCGACACCGGCCGCCACCGGTAATCGCTTGCGCACGAGGAGGCGGACTCCCTGCCGCTGGTTCAACCGAGCCAGAACACGTTCTGCCGCCCGATAGGCCAGATTCGTGGAATCGGCCGGTAGATCGGCGCCTTCACAGACCAAGTGGATGCCCGAGGCGCCATCGGCCTCCGCAACAACCGTGTCTGCCAGATCGAAGGCCTGCATCACTGACCAGAGATTGTGATAGCCGTCCGGTCTGCGATCCAGCACCCGGAGGATGAGGTTGACTTTCCCGTGGGCCGCCACTTCGACGCTGCCGCTAGCCACCCTCCTCACCTTCGTCTTCATCCGAAACAGCGTTCGCGCCGTTCCCCAGGGTGATCTCGTACTTATCCAGACGGTAGCGGAGGGAGCGTGCATTGAGCTTCAGCAAACGGGCAGCCTCTTTTTTGACGCCCCCGCTGCGTGCCAAGGCTTTCACGAGCAGCTCTCGCTCGATGCCATTGATCAGAGACTCCAGATCCAGTCCCTCAGACGGAATCTCCGACGGAACCTTGGATTCAGCATTTATCGACGATTCCTGCATCCATTGGATCACATCCTTCAACGTAATATCAGCGCCCGACACCATGGCGACGACCCGCTCCAACACGTTCTGCAGTTCCCGAACATTTCCTTTCCATCCATACTGCTGCAGCGCCCGCATAGCGGCTGGTTCCACCGCCAGCGCGGGCTTGTTGGCCTTTTGACCGAAGATCGTCAGGAAATGCTGCACCAGCGGGGGAATATCCTCTGGATGAGACCGCAGTGGAGGCAGTGTGATGGGAATCACGTTCAAACGGTAATACAGATCCTCGCGGAACAGTCCTTGCGCCACCGCCTTGGTCAGATCCTTATTGGTGGCCGCGATGATCCGGACATCCACTTTGATATCCCGTGTTCCCCCAACCCGCCGAAACTCTGGCTTCTGGAGCACACGCAACAGTTTGACCTGAATTCCCAGCGGCGCCTCCGCAATCTCATCGAGAAAGAGCGTGCCGCCGTCGGCGACTTCAAACAGCCCTTCCTTGTTGGACACGGCCCCGGTAAAGGACCCTCGCATATGACCGAAGAGCTCGCTTTCCAGCAAGGCTTCGGGCAGAGCCCCGCAATTAACCGTCACGAAGGCGCGATCCCGACGGGGGCTGTTGTAGTGAATGGCGCGCGCGACCAATTCTTTGCCCGTCCCGCTCTCCCCACAGATCAGCACCGTGGTCGGGGCGTCCGCAACCTGTCGGATGAGGGCAAAAACTTTCTGCATGGCCTCGCTGGTCCCGACAAAATTCTCAAACGAAGCTTGTCCCTTTAATTCACGTTTCAATAAAAGGTTTTCGGCCGTGAGGCGTTTGGCTTCCAGCGCCGTGCGAACTTTCAGGACCACATGCTCATTGTCGAATGGCTTCGGAAAAACATCGTACGCCCCCAGCCTCATCGCCTCGACCCCAACAGCAAACGTGGCGAACGCGGTGATGACGATGACGACCGTCTCGGGGGAAATTTCCTTGACGGCTTTGAGAATTTCCATCCCTCCAAGCCGCCCGGGCATTTTCAGATCGGTAATGACAAGATCGAAAATGTCTGTTCCAATGATCTGGAGCGCCTCCTGACCATCCGTGGCGGTCACCACGTTGTGCCCGGCTTTTCTGAGTTCGGTGCTCAATACCTCGCGGATGAGCCGCTCATCTTCCACGATGAGAACTTTGGCTTGTGCCGTTACCATCACCTCGCCTCCTGAGCCATCTCGCCGACGACCGGGAGCATTAACCGCACGCAGGTTCCCTCGGCAGGCACGCTGTCCACATGCACGCTCCCCCGATGCTCGTCCATGATGCGGTGGACCATCGAGAGCCCAAGTCCAACCCCTCTCTCTTTCGTCGTGAAAAACGGGTAGAACACCTTGTCGAGATGCTCTCTGAGAATACCCTCGCCCGTGTCTTCAAATACAATCTCAACTGCCTCGCCTTCCTCCCCACTAACCGGGCCACGGACTCGCTGTGTTGAAACCATCAACGTTCCTCCTGCAGGCATCGCCTGGCAGGCATTCAGCCCCAGGTTCCAGCACACCTGTCGAATCTGATCGGGATCCAACATGGTCGTGACATTCTCAGGCATCAGGCGTCGAACAAAGCGGATCGTCTTGCCATATTCTGGCGTCTGTTCCAGCATGCGAAGCGTGTTGTCCACCAGTTCGTTAACATCGCACTGCTTCAGGTTGAGCGGGCGGGGGCGGGCATACTGCAGAAAATCTGAGACGATCTCGTTCAACCGTTCGGTCTCACGCAACGCCAGGTCCAGCAGCAACCGATTGGCGTTGGACGTCCGTAAGTCCTTCCGCAACACTTGCATCGAACCGGAAAGGGCCGCCAGGGGATTGCGGATTTCATGCGCCATGCCCGCCGACATTTCTCCAATTCTAGCCAGCCATTGCTTCCGTCTGACCACTTCTTCCATCTTCCGTAAAGGCGTAATGTCCTGAAACACCCCCACCATCCCCGTTTGAGCGCCATGCACATGTAAGGGCGCGAGACTCATCCCCACAATCAGTTGATTCCCGTCTTTGCGGCGACCGGTCTCCTCCATACGACGGGGCAGCGTGGCGGCCAGGAGCTGGTCGCGCGCGTAGTCCGGCCAGGCAAACACCGCCGCCCACGAACGACCTCGGACTTCTGCTTCCGCATACCCCAGAAGCTGCTCCGCCTTGCGATTAAAGGACAGGATGCGGCCTTCTAAATCGGTGGTGAACACCCCGCTATCGATGCTCTCCAGAATACAGCGGTGAAACTCTCGCAGTTGGGTGAGATCTCGTGCTTTCTCTGCGAGCCGCTCGCCCGTGCTCTTCAGTTTCTCCGCAAGCGTGCCGCTCAGGTAACCGACCATGATAAAACCGAGGATGTTAATGGCCAGGTTATAGAAGACCTCGGGGACCGGCAGGTCGGTCTTCCGCAGGACGGAGAGCGACGGCAGCACCTCATAGATGGAGCGATAATACTGGACATCCACGATCGCGCCATAGCAGATGCCGGCCATTGAAGCCGCGGCGAGCCCTCCCTGGCGCGACAGCATCGCGCTCGCGGCTGTGATTGAAATGATATAGAGGAGCGAAAAGGGGCTCTCCACACCTCCCGTGATGGTCACGAGGGCGCTTTCGAAGAGGATATCCACCCCGATCTGGAAATAAGCAAAGGGAACGAGCCGCCTGATCCGATTGATCAGGAGGCTGTATAGAATGGTAAGGAGATACGTCGCAACGATCAGGCTGTAATAGGCGGGAATGGACTGGGCATTCTTGCCGATCTGGAGATAGATGGACACGCCCAGCGTCAGGGTCACCACGGCGACCCTGATGCCCATGAGCCACTTCAGCTTATCCCGGAGGGCCTCCATACATAACGTGCTCAACCCGACATTCGATCAACCATGCCGGGATATGCCGTGCCTCAGCTTTCGTCGAACCCCCGGGGCTTTAGCCAATGACCGAGGCCATTTTGAAGATGGGAAGGTACATTGCGATCACGATAAATCCGATCACAGTCCCCAGGAACACCATCAACATGGGTTCCAAGAGTGAGGTTAGCGCTGCAACCGCCGTATCGACCTCGTCATCGTAGAAGTCGGCGATCTTGCTCAACATCGCATCCAACGCTCCGGTCGCCTCTCCCACGTTGATCATTTGCACCACCATCGGAGGAAAGACGCCGGTCGTGCCGAGCGGCTCCGAGAGACTTTTCCCCTCGCCCACGCTGGTCCGCGCAGCGAGAATCGCGTTTTCCACGACCTTGTTCCCGGCAATGCGCGCCACGATCTCCAGTCCCTCCATGATCGGGACGCCACTCTGCAACAGGGTCCCGAAGGTACGGGTAAACTGCGCGACCGCGATCTTACGGATGAGGTCACCGGCCACTGGTGCCTTCAGTGCGAGCGTATCGATCTGGAGACGGCCGGCGGGGGTCGCATAGTACTTTTTGAGTCCCCAGACGCCCGCTCCGGCCGCTATGATCATCAAGATGATGTACTTTTGCATGAAATCGCTGACGTTGATTACGAGCAGGGTCGGACCCGGGAGGGCTCCGCCGAAGTCAGTGAACATCTTCGCAAAAATCGGAATCACGAAGACCATGAGGACCGACACCACGATGATGGCCACGCCCACGATGGCGGAGGGATAGATCATGGCTGATTTGATCTGGGCCTTCAACTTCGCAGTCTTTTCCAATTGGTTCGCAAGGCGTTGCAGGGTGACATCGAGCGCGCCCCCCACTTCGCCGGCCTGCACCATGTTGCAATAGAGGCTGGAAAAAGTCTTGGGCTGCTTCTTCAGGGCATCGGCAAACGTCGACCCCGATTCCACATCCATCTTGACCTCGCCGATCAACTTTCCAAAGGTCTTGTTATCACACTGCGTGGCGAGAATCTCGAGGCACTGCACCAGGGGAAGCCCGGCATTGATCATGGTCGCGAACTGGCGGGTAAAAATAACGACGTCCTTGTCAGTAATCTTCTGCTTCCTCTCACCGAAAAGAGACTTGGCCTTCTTCTTCTCCTCAATAGTGGTGACGGTCACGCCTTGGGAGCGTAACTGATCGATCGCCGCAGTACGATCCGCGGCGCTGATTTCCGCTGTGACGGGCTTTCCTTTGGTCTTCCCCGCGTACGCAAAGACTGGCATGCAATCACCTCATAATGGCCGGTAGCGGCCTAGGAATTACTCTTCGACCGAAACGCCCTCGACCTCATCAATGGTCGTGATGCCCTGAGCGACCTTCGTGTGACCGCTCATGCGGACCGTCTTGACGCCTTCTTCAATCGACATCTTCCTAATCTCGTCGGTCGACGCGCCGCGGAGAATCCCCAGTCGGATTTGTTCCGAAATGGACATGATCTGGTAGAGGGCCAGACGTCCCTTATACCCTTTGTTATTGCAGACCGTGCACCCCTTGCCTTTCATCGGCTTGGCGCTC
>DASYQR010000010.1:0-10054 GCA_036005325.1 Nitrospirales bacterium
AGGGCCTCCCGTACGACCAGCTTCACTTCAACGATGAGAAGCACACGCTGGGCATCCCCTACCACGCCTTCATCGAGGACCGCCACGAGCACGCCCATCGCATCGCGGGGACCGGTGCCTTGGTCTATCTGCTCACGCGGCCCTGGAATACCGACCCACTTGACCACTCCAACATCCGCCGCGTGGACTCATGGCACGAGATTCTGGAGTACTTATTGTGCGACTGAAGATCGCCCTCGGCCTGCTCTTGTTGCTGCCGGTCGCGACCGATCACGCTTGGGGGATCGACGCCGGCCACACCACGTTCGGGGTCGGCCCGGGAGGGGCCTCGGTGAAGGCTGAGTGGGCCGTGGCCATCAAGGGCTCGTTCGAATACCGATGCGATTTCGACGGAGGTTCGAAGAAGGCCATCGTTCTGTATCGCTTGGCCGGCAAGGAGTGGACAGCGCTGAGCACCTGCCACACTGCCGGAGGACCAACAACCTTCGGTCATATGCCGCCGAGCGCCGCGGGCATTCGCTTCGCCGTGACGGGATGGTACGGCGAGGGCAACGCCTGGAAGCAGTGCGATCTGAACGGATGGAAGAAGAACGTCGACGGGTCGTACCTCACGTGCAAGTCGCCGGACGGGGGGTGGCTCATGTTCACCTGCGCCAAAAGCCTATGCCGCAAACCCTAGACATTTAGCTCACTGATGTCGCGGGTCCTGCCCCCGCATAGCCCAGTGCAGCTGGGCGTTTCGCCGTCGAAGTCCCGGAACCCGGCTGTACGCCCCGCGCTGCATCTGGGCGCCCATGCGGTGTCACCCGCTCGATTGCAACGGGTCATGAGCACGGTGGGATGCCGAGCCGACAGGACCCCGGAGCCGCAGACGGCAGGACCCGCTTAAATGTGACAGCTGCCGCCGCCGCGTTTGGCGACGTACTGCTGGTGATAGTCCTCGGCCATCCAGAATTCTGACGCGGGCGTGATCTCCGTCACGATCGGCCGCTTGTAGACTCCGCTGCTGTTGAGCTTATCTTTGGAGGCCCGCGCCGCGGCCTCCTGTTGCGGCGTGTGGTAGAAGACCGCGGAACGGTACTGCGAGCCAACGTCCGGCCCCTGCCGGTTCATTGTCGTCGGGTCGTGATTCGCCCAGAACACCGCCAGCAGTTCCTCATACGACACCTGCGCGGGATCGTATTCCACATGCACCACTTCTGCATGGCCGGTTTGTCCCGTGCACACATCGTGATAGGTCGGGTTCTTAAACGTGCCGCCGCTGTAACCCACCGCCGTCGAAGTCACGCCTTTGACGTTGCGGAACGCCTCCTCAACGCCCCAGAAACACCCCGCGCCGAATGTCGCTTTTTCCATCGTAGTGCTCCTTCAAGACATTCACGCAATTTCATCCTAGCGTAGAATAAGGCCCGATTCAACCGAGGATTTCAACCTTCCCGGTTCCTCGCGTGTCTCATAGGCAAGGACACGAGCCAGCCTGTACATCATAATTGATGTTGCATGGTCATGGATTTTATAGTAGAGTTCTATGAGACAGCAACGGGGAAATGCCCGGTGCGGAACTTTCTGGACGCGCTGAAGATCAGCGATCCCGACGACTTCGCAGCGGTAGTCGCCGGCCTGGCCAAACTACGGAACCGGCAGTTTCACCATGAGCCGCTGTCCAAGGCGATTGGCGACGGACTGTTTGAACTGCGTCACGTAGGCAAACTCAATACCCGCGTGCTGTGGTTTTTCATGAAGGGGCGCCGGATCGTCGCGGTGCACGGCATCCGTAACAAAGGCCAGGCCATTCCCGCCCGCGACCGCGAGACGGCGCGGAAACGCATGCTCGACTGGCTGGAAAGAGCTGACTGATGAAAAAGAGTAATTTCGACCGCTACCTCGCAGAGCAGCTGAAAGATCAGGCGTTTGCCGCCCGCTTTGAGCGCGCCGGCGAGGCATGGGATGTGGCGATCCAACTCGCCGTCCTCCGCCAGAAATCCGGCCTTTCTCAGAAGGATCTCGCCCGGCTTCTCAAGACCTCCCAGCAGCAGATCAGCCGGTTGGAGTCTCCCGGCTACGAAGGCCACTCCCTGGGCACCCTGCGCCGCGTTGCCCGCGCTCTGCATGCCCGGGTCCGCATCATATTCGAACTGGAAAAGAAAACGACCGGGACGCACGTGGCCGAGGCGGCGATACGCTACCGTGCCAGACGGAGCTGAGTAGTGAAGAAGAAAAACAAGGCAGAATTCTGGAAGCTCGTCCGCGCCCGCAGAAAGCAATCGACGCTCTCGCTCAGACAGCTTAAAGCACGCCTGAAGATGAAGAAGTAGTCGCCGGCCTCCTCGGGTTAAAAACGGGGACAGGCAGCTTTTCTCAGAAGAAAACCAGCCAGTCCCCTACCCCAACACCTTCTCTATCACTGTCTGTAGCCTCTTCAGCCCCGCCTCCACATCCGCCCCCAGATGCAGACGGATCGCGCGGCGGTTGCGCTTGCTTAGACTGAGGAAGTCGCCGAGCGCCTGCGCGGCCTTGAGCACGCCGAACGTGTAGGGCTCGTCGGGGATCGGCAGGTCCTCTGCGTCGTCGGACGTGATCTGGATAAACACCCCCGAATTCGGTCCGCCCTTGTGCAGCTGTCCGGTCGAGTGGAGGAACCGCGGACCATAGCCCAAGGTCGTCGCCACCTTTTTCTTATCGCGCACCCGCAGCCGGATGCGTTGCAACGCCTCATGCGACGCGTCGGTCCGCTCCACATAGACGTTCAGTGCCACATAGTCGCCCGCCTGGACCCGCACGAGATGGGCTTTCAACGCCTCTTCCAACGTGGACGCGCCCTTGAGCGCCTGACAGTTGGCGGCGTCGCCGTAGATTTTGATTCCCTCGGCGGACAGCACCGGCTCTTCCTCCGGCAGGAGGCCGGTCTTCTTGTACTCGTCCAGGAAGTTCTTCGTGTAGTCCTTGCTCTCCTGGACGTTAGGCTGGTCGAAGGCGTTGATCCCCAACAGCGAGCCGGCTACGGCCGTCGCCATCTCCCATCGGAAGAACTCCTCGCCGAGATTGAGCAGGTCCGTGAGCTCGACGCGGATCACGGGATGGTCGGCCTTCTCCAACGCTGCGACTTTGGCGTCCTGGTCCGAGTCAGGCTTGCCTGAGTAGCGGATGTACGCAAAGAGTCGATCCCTTCCATACACATCCGGCGGGCCGAGCGGCTCGTCATCGACAGGGATGATACCCTTGCCTTCCTTGCCGGTGCTCTCGGCAATGAGCTGCTCCAGCCACGCGCCGAGATCGCTGATCGCCGGAGACGTGACGAACGTGATTTTGTCGCGGCCCTGCTTCGCCAGTTCGCCGAGGACGATCCCGAGCATCACGCCCGGATTGTCCTCCGGCGGGACGTGGGAGTCGCAGCTTTGGCGCATGCGCTCGGCCCGATCGAGCAGGTGTTCGACGTCGACGCCCATAATCGCGGCGGGCACGATGCCGAAGTTGGAGAGCGCGGAATAGCGCCCACCGATGTCCGGCACGCCCGGCAGGATGTCCCGGAATTTGCTCTCTTGAGCCAGACTTTCGAGCAACGAGCCGGGATCGGTGATGGCGATGAAGTGCTCGCCGGCCTTGTCGCCCTTGACCTGGCGCAGACGGTCGAAGAAGTAGCGGTAGAAGACCAGCGGCTCGATGGTCGAGCCGGACTTACTGGAGACGATACAGAGCGTCCTGGCCAGGTCCACCCGCTTCTCGAAGCTGCGCACCTGCGCCGGTACGGTGCTGTCCAGCACATGCAGTTCCGGGAAACCAGGCACGACTCCGAAGGTCATACGAAAGACTTCCGGGCAGAGGCTGCTGCCGCCCATGCCCAGCAGGAGCGCGTGCTTGAAACCCGCCGCGCGTACCGATTCCGCCACGCCTTTGATGCGGGGCAGCTGGTGCAGTTGCTGCTCCGTGATGTGTAACCAACCGAGCGCATTGCGAATGATCTTCTGATGGGTGGGGTCCTGGTGCCACAGGATCGGATCCTTCGACCAGAGTCTGCTGACGAACCCGTTCTGCCGTAGTTCCTTCAGCTTGGCCTGCACGCCGGCGTCCAGCGCTCCCAGCGCATAGACGTGCTGCTTCACCTTCGGATTCCTCTCAGCCCCCGTCATTGACTCTCCTCTTATTTCTCGAGGCGCGTGATCTTCCTGGCCTGGGCTTTGACGCCGAATCCCTCACCCTTGGAAGTGCGCATATTGTCCGCCGGCGCATCGATCACGGCTTCCATGAGGATACGATCTCCAACCGCGAGGACCATCGCCTTCTCATCTCCCATCTGGCACCGAGACGAATAGATGGCCGCAATCGATCCCGTCTCGTCTTTCAGGGTAAATTCTTCGATGCACAGGGGCCGATTGGTGCCGTCATGCCCTCCATACGAGATGACATTTTGCACCGTCCCCTGAAGGGTGACGAGTTGGCGATGGAACAATTCGGGGTCTCCCATGATGGATTTGATGGGAGTCACTGCTTCATCGGCAAACACGGATGCGCCGCAGACAAGATACAGCGCGACAACCACTCCCAGCCACTTTCTTCCAGGCACGAATGCCTTCATTGCTTGTTCTCCTTTCGCCTCACTGTGTCTTCATCCACGGCAGAGGCAATTCTTGACGATAGCAGCCCCGCTCAGGCCGATCAAGGTCTTTCCGGTTCGTTGACTTTGCAAAATGAGGATGCTACCGTCCCGACCAATGCGGAGGCCCTTCGCCATAGCGCTGTCCATCGCGCTTGCCGTCCCCTTGCTCCCTCTCCCAGCCATTGCGGCCGATCTCGTCAAGATCGTGGCCACGTTGCCCATTCTGAAGGAGTTTGCCGACCAAGTGGGACGCGAACGGGTGGAGGTGCGCACCCTCATCACCGGCCTGGAAAGCGAGCACTCCTATTCACCCAAACCCAGCGACCTCAAGGCCCTCAGCGAGGCCCGCCTGCTCCTGGAGGTCGGGTTGGGATTGGAAGTCTGGGTGAGGGGGCTCGTCAAGAACGCGGGGAACCCTCACCTGCGCGTCATCACAACCTCCAAGGGCGTCGGGCTGATCCGCGACCACACCGCTGAGACGATCTCATCCCCATCCGGCAATCCCCATATCTGGCTTGACCCGGAGAACGCCAAGGCAATGGTCCGACATATTGCGGAGGGCCTCATCGCAGTGGACCCGACCCACAAAACCGACTATCTGAATAATCTGGCCGACTACCTGCGGCGACTGGATCGAGCGCAAAAGGACCTCCAGGCGCGTGTGGCGTCTCTCCGCGACCGGCGCATTGTGACTTATCACCCGGCCTGGCCCTACTTCGCCCGTCGGTTCGGTTTCAAGATTGAAGGGAACATCATTCAGCAGACAGGGATGGAGCCCTCGGCCACCCACCTCGCCAAAATCGCCCGACGGATCAAGACCGGCAAGATCAAAGTCATCGTCTCAGAGCCCCAACTCAATCAAAAGGTGGCGCAGGCCTTGGCGGATGAAACCGGCGCCCGGCTCGTGGTGCTCTCCCCGCTTCCCGGCACGATCAAAGGCACCGAGACATACCTGGCACTGCTGGAATATAATGTGGATCAGCTCGTCGCCGCGCTTCAATCGTAACTCGCGACCCATGGCGCAACCGTATCCGACTCATACCCATCCGCATCACGCCGACCACCACCACGGCGAACCGCTGATCCGGTTCAACCACGCGACGTTTTCATACTCGCACGGGCCGGCCTTGGAAGACATCACACTGGAAATCGCGGACGGCGAGTTCATCGGCGTCATCGGCCCGAACGGATCCGGTAAGACCACTCTGCTGCGGGCCATCCTGGGACTCATGCCGCCGTCGAAGGGCTCGCTGCAGATCTTCGACTGCGCCTGTCAGGAGCTCCGGTGCCATCACCGCGCCCGGATCGGCTATCTCCCGCAGAAACGGTTTGTGGACCCCTATTTCCCGATCACCGTCCGCGAGGCCGTGCTGATGGGGCGCAGCGGCGCGATCGGCCTTTGGCGGTGGCCCGGCGCGACAGACCGCGAAATCGCACGCCAGGCGCTCGAGGACGTCGGCATGGCATCGTTTGAAGACCACCCGCTCGGCGCCCTCTCCGGCGGACAGCAGCAGCGCATCTTCATCGCGCGCGCGCTGGCCCAACATCCGCAAATTCTCTTGCTGGATGAGCCGACCACAGGCATCGACACCCCAACCCAGCACAACGTGCTCGACCTGATCCGGCGCCTGCACCACGAACTGCACCTGACGATCGTTCTCGTCTCGCACGACATCAACCTGATCGCGCCGCTCGCGGAACGTCTCGCCCTGCTGAAGACCAGGCTGTATGCCCTCGGAACGGCCAAGGAGGTCCTCACCAAAGAGACCCTGGCCCAGGTGTACGGACCCCAGATCCAGACGACCGACACCGGCCACGTCATCGTCGCGGATCACCATCACCCCTGAGCTCATGGCGGACTTCCTCACTCTCGGCTTTCTGCAACGCGCGCTGGTGGCGGCGGCTCTCACCGGCGGCCTCTGCTCCGCGATCGGCGTCTTTGTGGTGTTGCGCGGGCTGGCCTTCATCGGAGCCGGGACGGCTCACGCGGCGTTCGCCGGCGTGGCGCTCGCGTATTTGATCGGCGCGCCGGTCATGCCGCTGGCCGTTGCCTTCGGCCTGAGCACGGCCTGGATCACAGGGCTGCTGGAAGAGCGCGGCCGCATGAAGCTCGACGTAAGCATCGGGATCTTCTACACCGCCACAATGGCGCTGGCGATCCTGTTCATCGGCCTGATGAAAACCTACAATGCCGAAGTGTACGGTTACCTGTTCGGCAGCATTCTGTCGGTGACCAGCGAAGAACTGATGCTGACTGCCGGCCTGGCCGTGCTCGTGGTAGGATCGATCGTGCTGTTCTCGAAGGAGTTCTTCTTTCTCGCCTTCGATCAGGAAATGGCCGAGGCCTCCGGCGTCCCGGCGCGCCGCTTTTTCTTTCTGCTGCTGACGCTCGTGGCCCTTACCATCGTCGTTTCGCTTAAGACAGTCGGCGCGATCCTCGTGTTCGCCTTGCTGCTGATCCCGGCCGCGACCGCCTACCAGCTTACGTCCAGCCTGCACCGGATGATGCAGTACTCGGTCGGGATCGGCACGCTGGTGTCGGTCATCGGCGTGCTCCTCTCGTTCCAGTTCGACCTGCCGTCCGGTCCCGCCATCGTATTGTTGGCCACGGGCGTGTTCTTCCTGGCCGTCGCGTTTTCGCCCAAGCGGGCACCCAAACCCGCCCTCTCCTGAGGCCGCCGATGGAGGAGCGTCCGCCCTACCTCAAATCCGTCCGCGACCAATACGACGCCTATCCCTATCCGCCCCGCAATCCGGAAGATGAGAAAGTCAGGCTGGAGAATTGCTGGCATGATTTTCTGGAAGTCATCAATTTCTATTGCTTCAAAGGGAAAAACAATTTCTCGCAGGACTTCCAGGTGCTGGTGGCGGGAGGCGGGACCGGAGACCAGACGATCTTCCTCGCCGAGCAATTACGGCGCAACCGGAGCGCCCAGGTCGTTCATCTCGACATCAGCGGCACCAGCCTCGCCATCGCCAAACGGCGGGCGGAAGTCCGACGGCTGACCAACATCATCTGGCTCCATCGCTCCGTCCTGGAGCTGCCCTCCTTAGGGGTCGGTCCCTTCGACTTCATCGACTGCACGGGGGTCCTGCACCATCTGGAGGATCCGACGGCGGGACTGCAGGCCTTGCGGTCCGTCCTGAAAGACACCGGCGCCATGTTGATCATGCTCTACGGCAAATACGGCCGGACCGGTGTGTACCAGATGCAGGAGTTGCTGCGCCGTATTAACGTCCATGCGGAAGACATGCAGGCCAAGATCGCGAATACCAACGCGGTGCTAAACAGCCTACCAAAAACCAACTGGTTCAAACGCGGCGAAGACCTGATCGGCGACCATCGGGAATTCGGAGAAGCCGGCATTGTTGACGTGTTTTTGCATACGAAGGACAGAGCTTTTTCCGTGGAAGACGTATACAATCTCGTCGAAGGCTGCAACCTGAAGACCATCGAGCTGATCGAGCGGGGACGATACAAATACATGGTCGAATGGTACCTTCGAGACCCGCATTTGCTGGAGCAGATACACAAGCTTTCCCGCAAAGAGCAGCAGGCCATCGCCGAACTGCTGGCCGGCGATATCATCGTGCACAATTTTTATGCCGGCAACAACCAGGATACGGTCGCCACGCCTGATGACCTGCGAAACGTCCCGTTCTATTTTCTCTACTCGCCCGGCGACATCGCTGCCATGATCGAGAAAAAGCCAGGACAGCCCGTCACGATCGAAAGCACGCTGTTTCCTTCGCCCATTGAATTCACGCCGGGCCCATACACCAAGCACATTTTCACGCACCTGGACGGTGAGCAGAGCCTCAGGGAGATCTTCGATCAGGTCAGGAAAGATACCAGGCTCACCGAGCAACAACTGAGTAACGACGACCTGCTCAAAGAGTTCAAACCGATCTACGAGCGTTTCAACCACGTCGGCTGGATGCTCTTGCGACACAAGTCCGTCGGCAAGTTCCGGTCCTTGGAAGAAATGCAGCGACCGCTCTAAGGCGGAGGATGAATGGCTGACCTTTCCCGCAGAGAAGCCTGTCAGAGACTCGGCTTGATGGGCATGGCGATCCTTCTGGGCGGCGGCATCGTCTCGCCGAAAAGCGGCAAGGCCGGCTCCTACCCGCCGCCCCTGACGCCCGAGCAGTTCGAAGAGTTGGTCGGCACGGTGAAGGAGACGAGGGCCAAAGCCGTCGGCACCCACGAAGCGACGGCCGATTTCATGCGCCGCTTCGTGAGCTTCTCACCGAGAGTCCTCGCGGCGAAAAGACCGGGCGGCGTGATCGGGTCGGTCTTCGTCGATCCGACTCCCAAGGCCATAGAGCTGGCGGTCAATCTCCAAATGACCCGTGGGCGAGGGGAGCCCGCGGTGCTCGAAGACCTTGGCAAGCTGGCGGGTAAGCACTACTGGCGCCGCCGGCACCGCTACTTCGTCCTCATGGTCCCCAATACGGTCCAGCTGTTCGGCGACAGTATCCATAAGAATCGGTTCCTCCTGCAAATGGCTGTCAGTAGCGAGCTGCCCCCTGACAAAATCGTGCAGACGAACCAGGATCTGGAAAGCCTCCTCGGAAGGCAACTGACGTTCGCCCGCCTCATGGTGAACGGCCTGCCGTCCGGCAACGGGGCCGAAGCTATCCGAAGGAACGACATCTGGATCGACGATCAGGAGGGCAATACGATTCCGGACAAGACCGTCAGCGTGACACTGGTCAGCGATCTTGTCCGGCTCGAGATGGCCGGGTCGGAAGTCCGCGCGATCACCCCCGCAGATGCCGGAGCGCGCCCCGAAGGGTGGCAAAACGTGAGCGAGGAGTACCGCAATTTCGCCGTCGGCCAAATGATTGAGGCCGAGAGCCTCGTCGCCGAGTATGTGCCGCGTAACGCGCTCGAGCAGACCATCAAGACCAACATTCTATTGGAGTACCGCCCCCATCTCAGGGAGATCAAGAAACGACTGAATTGGGGCGATTCTCATACCGAGCTGTACGTGTCCCAGAAGCACGGCAAGGTGGACCTCATCACCCAGCAGATGTTCCTCGACGTTTAGGAAATTCCTTCAGCAGGTCCTTGGACCCGACGAGGCGGGGCGCTGATCTAACGCTGTCAGCCAGGTAGTAGTCAGCTTGGCCAGACGTGGAGGCTCATCGAGGATCACTTCCAGCAGCAGCGCGATTTCCGGTGCGCTGATCGCGTAATGGGGAGCCAGGTACCACCGGGGGATTCCCTTACGCTCATCAGGCTGGGCCGGCTCGAAATAGCCGGTCAGCTCGCCGTTCGCGTACGCGGCCTCAAGGCGATCTAAAAATTCCTCCAAAGCATCCCAGTCCCACCGCATGGCCGGATTGAAACGATCCGTCGCTTCCAGCTTGTTCCAGATCGCCCACCCGACGAACACGCCCCAGGTTTCGTTCAGCGCCTCCCAGCCCTCCCGCTCGGTGAGACGCCGTTTCTCA
>DASYQR010000011.1:0-4784 GCA_036005325.1 Nitrospirales bacterium
TCGCCGCCTTCCCAGAGCTTGACGGTGCGGTCCAAGCTGCCGCTGACGAGGCGGCGGCCGTCCGGTGAGAAGGCGATGGAGCGGACGGGCTCCTTGTGACCTTTCAAGGTTCGGATCGGGCGGCCGGTCTTGGGGTCCCACAGCTTGATCGTGGTGTCGTCCGAGCAGGACGCGAGAATTTTTCCGTCAGGGGAGAAGGTCACGCCGCGTACCCAGCCTGAATGAGCCTTGACGGTCCGCAAGAGCTTGCCGCTCGGCACTTCCCAGAACTTCATGGTTTTGTCGCGGCTGCCGCTGACGAGCATGGTTCCGTCCGGAGAGAACGCCAGGCTCCCGATCCAATTCTCGAATGCCGCTTCCCAGCCTTCCTGGGACTCTACCCAGAAGCCGCGTCGCTCGACTGTGCCATCGAAGGGATCTGATTTGTGTCCGTCGGGCTTGCAGAGCTCCTGCCCGCTGGGGAGCACTTCGAAGAGCGTCATGCCGCCGACGTCGTTGCCGCTGGCCAGCAAGCGACCGTCCGGGGAAAAGACCGTGCAGATGTTCCAATGGCGATCGTATTCGTCCTGGGGAAGCAGCGAGAGGAGTTCCGTAGCCGTGCCGACCTCCCAGATTTTGATGTCCCGGTTCTCATTGCCGCGGGCCAGCATGAGGCTGTCTGGAGAGAAGGAGAGGGAATAGACGGCGTGGTCGTAACGTCCGAACAGCATCCTGACGAACTCGCCGGTCTTGGGGTTCCAGATGCGGATCGTCCGGTCGCTGGACCCGCTGGCCAGGATCTGCCCGTCCGGCGAGAAGGTCAGGCAACGCACGCTATCGGTATGGCCCCGCAAGATCCTGAGCATGCGGCCGGTCTCGAGCTCCCAGATCCGGATCGTATGGTCTACGCTGCCGCTGGCCACCGTCGTGCCGTCGGGGTGGTACGCGACGGTCCAGACGGGATCGTGGTGCCCGCGGAAGACCCTAATTTCGCGGGCTCCGGCCCGCCAGTGCGTATCGCAGTCAACCATGTTGACGGGTGGAATCCCGGGCATGCCGGGAGGCAATGCGGTCGGTGACGGTGCTAGTCCGGACTGGATAGGGGTGTCGGCCATGCTCATTCCTTAATCAAACTACCAGGTTGCTTGCCTTGCAAAAGGACGTGATCGCTCTTTATAATGAAATGTCCGTACCGCCTGTGAACGATCATAGCGGACGCGAAAAAAGGAAGTCAAGGAGGCCTGTTATGGAATTGCGGTTTCAGCCGGCCCTCATCCAGGAAGTCATCGACGCCTTCATCGAGAAGACCGAACGGGAAGGGGACCCCACCTTCTACAAGGAATTCCATGAAATGGCCGACCCCGTCTACGAGAATTTTCCCTTGGACGACCGGGAGCCGGAGTTTCAAAAGCTCTACCAGTACCTGTTCGGACACTGGGGCTTTGCCGACATCATTCAGGAGGCCTTCAACGAGTTCCCGGACTTGAGGGATCGCATCGGCATCACCCTGGTCCGAGGGGTGCTCAAAGAGGACCAGGAAGCCGTCGACATTCTACGCAAATGGGGTACCGTCGAGGAGGACCTGGCCAAGCAGTTTGAGGCCAAGGGGCTCAAGGGCGTCGGCATCAAGCTCCTGCCGCGTCGCTTCTATGATCCGGCGCTGGCCCGCTTCTGTCGTCACGAGCTGTTCCACATCAAGGACATGCTCGACCCAGCCTTTCTCTATGATCCGGATATCAAGGTCGGCAACACGCCCGGCGAAGAAAGCCTCATCCTGGCCCGGTATCGGGTCCTCTGGTGCCTCTCGGTGGACAGCCGCTTGATACGCCAGGACAAAGAGCCGGTGTTCTCGAAGGAGCACCGATTCCGCGAATTTTCCACCTGGTACCGCAAAATTCCCGGCAAGCAACTCGTGGCCGTCTTCGAGGGCCTCTGGGCGACCGAACATTTCACCCATCCGGAATTGATCGAGATGGCGACAGACACCTTGAAGGTGATTGATCGGGCGATCGAGGTCGAAGGAGCCGAGATCCCCGAGCGAAAGAAAGTGATGCTCATGCCGGGCTTTCCCTGTCCGCTCTGCGGGTTCCCCACGTACAACTGGGTGGAGAATCTCGAGCGGGACGTGGAGCCGGAGGTCTTGGACTTTATCCGGGAAAACCACCCCGGCTGGGATTCGGAGTACGGCGGGTGCGACCGTTGCATCGAGGTCTACAAGCTGCGCGCCGCCGGCGTGATGGGGGATTAGGACACGGCATGACGGAAGACTTCGAGAAGGCGCGCCGAGAGTTTCTCAAGCAGTCCGTCTTGTCGGTCGGCAAAACCGTCTATGAGTACTACGAACAGCAGAAGGAGACTCCGGCCGAGCCCGTCTCGAAAGAGCCGCCGGTCAAGGTCCGGGTGGATTGGCTGCGGCCGCCGGGTGCAGTCGAAGAGGAGCTCTTTCTGGATCGCTGCACGAAGTGCGGCGATTGCCTGCCGGCCTGTCCTTATGGGAGCATTAAGAAGGACCTGGCGACCGGCTACCCTGTCATCTTTGCCAACGAGTCGCCCTGCTATCTCTGTGAGGATTTTCCCTGTATTGCAGCCTGCGGGGAAGACGCCCTGTTGCCGGTGGAAGATCGGACCGAGGTTCGCATGGGGCTGGCCGTCGTCAGCCGGGCCGATTGCACGGCGGATCAGGGGTGCCAGTTCTGCCTGGCCAAATGTCCGGTCGGCGCGCTTTCTGTTGATTTTACAGACCCTTATCCTGTTGTGGACCAGGCGAAATGCGTAGGGTGCGGGATCTGCGAGCAGGTATGTTCGACAGTCAATGATCGTATTGCAATCAAGGTGATTTCTGGCCGATTTGAGGCCACAAAAAGCCCTTGACAACCTAGCCATGTTTTCATATTCTTGGTAGGCTCAAAGCAAGGAGGCTGTGGGCAATGGGAATTCAGGCAATATCCGGTAATCCGTCCGGCAAGATCGGTTTGGCTGACGCCCCGATTGTCGAAGTCGCCCTATCCCGTAGCAAGCTTTATCTGCTCCTCTCGTGGGGGTTCCTCTTCCCCGAAGAAGACGAGTTCTACAACTACCTCCAGGACGGCGAATTCGTGGAAGATGGGCTCTCGGCCGTCGAGTCCTTGGAGAAGAGCCTCGAGGCGACAAAGGCGGATCCCGCGGTCCGCGATCTTGTCGTTCCCATGAGAAAACTGCTCGAGCAATTGGCGGACTGGGAGGAGGAAAACTTCAAGACGTGGGAATTCAGCGACCTGCAAGATGAGCACCGACGAGTGTTCTCCAACGTGATCAGTCTGGACGCCCCTCCATACGAAACCCTCTTCGGCAACGAACATGTCTTTCAGCAGTCCCATACCATGGGCGATATCGCCGGCTATTACAAGGCGTTCGGTCTGGAACTGGCGGAGGTCGTCCATGAGCGGCTGGATCACCTCAGCGTCGAGATGGAGTTCCTTCATTTCCTCTCGTATAAAGAATCGTACGCACTCTGTCACGACGGAGACGAGAAGCTCCAGATCGTGGTGGATGCCGAGAAGAAGTTTGTACGGGATCACATCGGGCGGTGGGCGCCCATGTTCGCCGACATGGGCTCGAAAAAGGCGCGGCGGGGATTTTTCTACTACCTGTGTGAGCTCTGTAAGGCCTTTCTCAAGTTCGAGTGTGCCTATCTCGGCGTGACCCCCCAACCGTATAAAGAAACCGACTATAAGCCGGCCACGTTCATTCCCCCTGAAGGGGCGACGTTTGAGTGCGGCGCCCAGGATCTCGGCAACGAATTGAATGTCCTCCTGGATGAGGTCGGCGGCCGTTCGCAGATGGATGACGAGGGCGGCCACGGAGAAGGCGATTCGCAAAAGGGCGGTCACGCGTAACGGAGCTTGGAGTTTTTCGTGAGTCGGGCGTTTTCCAGTTAATTTTTTATAGGGAGAGGAGGGGCTATCACTATGGAAATCATTCAAACGAAGAACAGGGCCGTCGTCTGGGGGGTGCTGTTGTGCGCCCTCGTCGTAGGCGTGGTCCTGACGCTGGGACAGATCCCCTTGGCTGTCAGCCAGCCGGTCGCCATTCAAGTCAAGGCGATCAAGGGACCGGTCCCGATGGACGGGGCCAATCCGATCTGGGAGAACGTCCCCGGTGTTGTCGTGCCACTCAGCGGGCAAACGATCACGACCCCGATGCACCCCAACATCGCCGTCAAATCGGTCTTTGTGAAGGCGGTCACCAATGGGAAGGACATCGGGATTCGTCTGGACTGGGCGGATCAGTCCAAGAACGATACCACCATCGGTCCACAACATTTCCGAGACCAGGCGGCCATTCAATTTCCTGTGAACATCAGCGGGGCCCCGCCGTTCCAGTGCATGGGCCAGTCCGGCGGCACCGTCAACATTTGGCGGTGGAATGCGGAATGGCAGAAGGACCTTGGCAAGGATGTCGCCGGGATGTGGGACGTGGACAACGAATACCCGGCCATTTTCTGGGACTACTACTTTGAGGAGCCGGCCGGCGGTGTGACCTATATGGACCGCATCGGACGGAGCCTGGGGCCGTTCAATCCCGGTATCTGGTCCGGCAATATCCTGTCCGACCCTGAAATGCGGGTCGGGTCGGTTGAGGACCTCAATGCGAACGGGTTCAGCACCCTGACGACCCAAGCCCACCAGGATGTCGTGGGGAACGGCCTCTGGGAGGCTGCGGGTTCGATCAAGGGCGGCTGCTGCACGGGCCCCACGTGGCGCGTCGTGTACAAGCGGGGGTTGACGACATCGGATCCTAACGATGTGCAGTTCAAGGCTGGAGCT
>DASYQR010000012.1:0-6730 GCA_036005325.1 Nitrospirales bacterium
ACTCTTTGTCGAGGCCATAGTCTTTGATCTTGGTGAGCAGCGTTTTATAGCTGACTTGCAGGATTTCGGCCGCCCTGGACTTGTTGCCTCCTGTTTCAATAAGGACGCGCGCGATCATCTTGGCCTCCACGGCGTGCGCCGCCGCGCTGCTGGCTTCCTGGAGGCCCCCGGTCGGGGTTTGTTCATCTGGACCGGATTGCTCGTGTGCACGCAAGCCGATGTGTTCCGGCTGAATCGTCGGGCTGTCGCACAGGATCACGGCCCGCTCGATGCAGTTCTGCAACTCGCGGACGTTTCCAATCCATTCATGATGCATCATGACCTCCATCGCCTCGGGAGATATCGTCAGGTCTTCCTTCCTCAACTCCCGACCATACATCGCGAGGAAATGCTCCACGAGCAGCGGGATATCCTCCCGGCGGTCGCGCAGAGGAGGAATGACAATCGGAAACACGTTCAGCCGGTAATACAGGTCCTCTCGGAAGGCCTGCTTGGCCACCGCCTTCAGCAGGTCTTTGTTGGTGGCCGCCACGACGCGCACGTCCGCCTTCACTTGAGACGTGCCGCCCACGCGCATGAACCGATCCCCTTCGATGACCCGGAGCAGCTTGGCCTGAAGCCCATGATCCATATCGCCGATCTCATCGAGAAACACGGTACCCTTGTCCCCCAATTCAAATTTGCCCAACTTGCGCCCTGTCGCGCCGGTGAATGCGCCCCGTTCGTGCCCGAACAACTCGCTTTCCAGTAAATCCCTAGGAATGGCTGCGCAGTTGATGGCCACAAAGGGGCCGTTCTTGCGTGGGCTGCAATCATGGATCATTCTCGCGAAAAGCTCCTTGCCGGTGCCGCTTTCTCCCAGCAGGAGAACGGTCGTGGTCCCCGCGGCGACCTTCTTCGTTTTCTCTTGCGCTTCCAGCAGGAGCCGGCTCGCCCCGACCAGCGTGGTGTAGCGGGCCTGCGAGAGCTCTTCCTTCAGGATCAGGTTTTCGGTAACCAGCTGTCTGGCCTCCAGCGCCTTGCCGATTGTCAGGAGCAGATGGTCCGGGTCCACCGGCTTCTGGAGAAAATCAAATGCGCCTTCCTTGACGGCCTTGACGGCGTTCTCGATCGTCCCATACGCGGTCATAACGACCACGGGGACCAGGGGGTTCTCGTCCTTCACCTCGTGCAGCACTTCCAGCCCCGATTTCGCCGGCAGCTTGAGATCCGTCAGCACGAGGTCCACCTTGTGCCGGTGAAACTCCTCAATCCCTTTCTCGCCATCGGACACCAGGATCACCGTGTGGCCTTCGAGTTCCATATGCCGGGCCAGCACCTGCGCCATTTGTTCGTTGTCTTCGATGAGCAGAATCGTGGCCACGTGCGCCTCTCAGGCAACCGGCAGGTAAATACGAAAGGTCGTCCCTTTGTTCTCCTGGCTATCCACCTCGATCCTCCCATTATGTAGCAGGACGATCTTGTGGACCAAAGCCAGTCCCAGGCCGGTCCCCTTCGGTCTCGTCGTGTAAAACGGAAGAAAGATCTTGGGCAGTCGATCCGGCGGGATTCCGCAGCCGGTGTCGCCGATTCTCACTTCAACTTCCCGCCGACGCCCGCGTATCGCTCGTACGCTGGCTGTCACCGTCAGGTCACCCCCGCCCGGCATGGCCTGGACGGCATTCTGCACCAGGTTCCCCAGAACCTGCCGCATCAAGACCTCATCGATGCGGACGACAGGCACGTCCGGAAAACAAATGACCTCCATACGCGGATGCGGCGCCGGCGCCTGTTCCAGAACCTGCTCAACCGCCCGTTTGAGCCAGGGCTCCAACGCCACCGGCTTGAGATCAGGATCCGTCTTCCTGGCAAAATTGAGGAACTGCGTGATCAGGTGGTCCATGTCCGAGATAACGTGGCTGATGGTCCGGACATTGTCCTGAGCGGGATTCCCCGAGGGTAACTGTCGGGCGATCAGCTTGGCCGCGCCAAGAATGGTGCCCATCAGGTTCCGAAATTCGTGAGCGATCCCGGCGGACATCTCTCCCAAGACCATCATGCGCTCGCGTAACTTCACCTGCTCTTGAAGCGCTCTGATCTCGGTGAGATCCGTACACACGAACGTCGCCCCGATCAGACCGCCTGAACGGTCCTTTAAGAGAGAGGTGCTGACGCCGACCCAGATCCGACCGCCTTGGGGCATCTCCAGTTCGAACTCTTCCCGCGTGATGACATCCCCGTGAGCCAGTGCACGCTCCAGAAGACCACCCACTGTGCTGCGCGCCCCGAAGACGTCGGCGCAGGTCTTACCGATCGCCGCCTCACGCTCAAGTCGAAAGATGCTGGCAGCGGCGTCATTGAAAGTGGTGACCATGCCGTCCCGGCTGAAGGTGATGACGCCGCTCGATACGCTGCGCAGAATGTCTTCGTTGTAGCTCTCAACCTCCTGCGCCCGCTGTTCCGCCGCCGACCGCAGACGCTCGAGTTCCTGCTCCTTTTCTCGAAGAAGCTGCACGACGTACTGATACGCGTCAATCGCGCTTGTTGACGACGGCGGGTGGTCGCGTCTCGCCAATCTGGAAAAGACGACATACAGGAGGAGCAGCAATGAGAGGCTGCCGAGGACCTTCAAGAGAAGATCGATGGCGGCCTGGACCTTGCCGCTGACGTGCAGGGCGGGAACCCGCTGCGCCATCATGAGGTGGAACGCCAGCGCCACCAGGATGAGCACGAGCAGCAAGACCGAGACTGTGACGAGGAGGTTACTCCGGGATCGCGGCGCCACGGCTATCTTCCCTCCGATAGAAGCGTTCCGTACCAGCCCAGAATCTCCGTCCCATAGAGCATGGCCACCACTGCGCCGAGGGAGAGAAACGGCCCGAACGGAATATACGCTCCACGGGCCATGACGCGGGCCCCGATCAGCGACACCCCAACGACGGCTCCCAAGGTTCCGCCCACGATCACAGTCAGCAACACCTGCTTCCAGCCCAGGAACGCGCCGATCATGGCCAGCAGCTTGATGTCGCCGCCGCCCATGCCTTCCTTGCCGAACAGGTACGGGCTAATCCACGCCATAAAGTACAACAAGCCTCCTCCGAGCAGGAACCCGCCGATGCTGTCCCACCAGCGCGGCAGAAGCAGCGTCCCGACTACCAGGCCCAGCACCATCCCTGGCAACGTAATCCTGTCGGGCACGATCATATGATCAAGATCAATGAAGCTGATAACGATGAGAGCCGACAGCAACACGGCATACACAAGCGCCGTCAGGCTCGCTCCGAAGCGCCACGCGATGAACCCGTAGCCGGCGGCGTTGAGGGCTTCCACTAAAGGGTACCGCCACGCGATGCGGGTCCGGCAAGTCCGACACCGGCCCCGGAGCCACAAAAAGCTGAGCAGGGGGATATTATCGTACCAGGCGATCGTCGCCTTGCACTGAAGACACCGGGAGCGCGGATGGATGATGGATTCTCGATGCGGCAAGCGATAGATGCAGACATTCAAGAAGCTGCCGATGAGGGCGCCGAAGAGAGCCGCCACGACCACGTGCCCCTCCCCCGTCATCCTGCCTCCGCTGATGGTTACACAGAAGAATTGTCCGGGCGCTCATTGTACGTGAAGGCTCTAGAGGGAACAAGACCGCCCCCACGACCTACAGGACTTTTCTTATTTACAGGATTTACTTGATTATGTGATACTAATGGCGTTACAGGTAGGGTGGATATCGAGGAAGGAAAGGAGCGCGTAGGCCCATGGAGAGAAAGAAGAGAAACGGCGTCACGTCCCTGACGGACCGCGAACAGGAAATCCTCCAATTGATCTGGAACGGGCTCAAGAACCGTGAAATCGGCACCCGCCTGAAGATCAGCGTGAAAACCGTGGAGGCACACCGCGCCAACATGATGAAGAAGCTTCGCGTGTCGAACGCCGCCCAGCTACTCAAAGCCGCCATCGAAGAAGGCTTTATCCGGGTGCGGCGCGCGTGAGCGTGCCGGCGCGCTGCCGCAGAACTTCATACAGCACAATCGCCGTGGCGACCGACGCGTTGAGACTCGCCACTTTGCCCTGCATCGGAATGTTGATCCGCCCGTCGCATTGCTCAGCAACAAGGGGGCGGATGCCGCGTCCCTCCCCACCCACCACCAACGCCAGCGGGCCTCGGTAATCAACCTCCAAGTAGCTCCGGTTCCCTTTCGCATCGAGCCCATAGACCCAGAAACGAGCTTCCTTGAGTTGTTTAATAGTTTGCGCGACATTGACGACGCGGGCCACGGGAAGATGCTCGATCGCGCCGGCCGAGGCTTTGGCCACCGTGGCGGTCAGGCCAACCGCCCGCCTGTTCGGCAGGATCACGCCCTGCGCGCCGACCGCTTCGGCCGTGCGCAGAATGGCGCCCAGGTTGTGCGGATCTTCAAGGCCGTCGAGCACCAACAGCAGCGGTGAATCGAGCGCGGCCACTGTGTTGAGAAGCTCATCCAGGGACAGATATGCTTTCGCCGCCGCGACTCCGACTGCTCCTTGATGTCGCGAAGAACCGGCCCGTCGATCCAGGTCCGCACGAGCTTCAAAGGTTACAGGGACGTGCTGAGTCTTGGCCAGCTGGAGGATCTCCTCCACCGCGCGGCCGCGGCGTCCTGGCTCCAGATAGATCCGGTGCAGCCCCCGGTCCTTCGCGCGAAGCGCTTCCAGTATCGGATGGAGGCCGTAGAGCAGATCAGTCGGATCAGATTGGCTCATCGCTTCCAGCGGGTGGTGCCGTCAGGCCGGTCCTCGAGCGTGATGCCTTTCGCAGCCAGCTCTTTTCGTATCGTATCGGCCCTTGCGAAGTCTTTTAGGTGTCGCGCTTCGTTGCGCTCGGCAATGAGTCGTTCGATCTTGTCATCGGCCAGAGTTGGTGCAGTATCCTCCTTCGAGTCACCTGGTACGACTCCAAACTCCCATTCCTTGATTGGGACTTGAAAGATTCCTAGCACCTGACCAAAGCGCCGAAAGATTTCGCGTGCCTCAACCTTTGTTCTTTGCGAAAGACCGATTTGCAGTTGCGTGTTCAGTTCGCTACGCAAGCGTTGGAACTCCGCAATGGCGACTGGCGTGTTAAAGTCATCGTCCATCGCGCGATCAAAGGCGGTCGCAAAATCTTTTATGAGTCCCTTGATGTCTTTGTCGGCTGCTCCCTTCGAATCTGATTTTTCTTCCAGACGCAAAAAGAGGTCGTAGAAATTATTGAGCCCGGCCCGCGCCTGCCAGAGAGCCTCATCTGAAAAATCAATGGGACCCCGGTACTGCGTCGAGAGCAGGAAATACCGCACTATCTCGGCGGTGACTTTCTCATTCGCCGGAAACTTCTCGAAGATCTCGCGGACGGTAAAAAAATTGCCCAGCGACTTCGACATCTTCTCCTGATCCACGGTGACAAACCCGTTATGGATCCAGTACCGGGCGAACTCCTTGCCGGTGGCGGCGCTAGATTGGGCGATTTCATTTTCGTGGTGTGGAAAGATCAAATCCTGACCGCCCCCATGAATATCAAACGTCTCGCCCAGATGGCGGATCGACATGGCCGAACATTCGATGTGCCAGCCCGGGCGTCCGGGACCCCACGGACTCGGCCAAGCTGGTTCACCGGGCTTGGAGGACTTCCACAGCGCAAAGTCCATAGGGTTGCGCTTACGCTCATCCACCTCGACACGAGCGCCGGCCTGCATGTCGTCCAGCTTGCGTTTGGAAAGACCGCCGTATGCGGGAAACTTCTGCACCTCGAAGTAGACGTCACCGCTGACTCGATAGGCCACGCCTTTCTCGATCAGAGCGCGCACCAGTCGGATGATATCCTCCATGTGCTCGGTGGCTTTGGGTTCCACCGTGGCCGAACGGACTCCCAACCGCTTCATGTCACGACAGTAGGCCTCGATATACCGATTCGTCACGGCTTGCCAGGGGATGCCCAGTTGCTGAGCACGATTGATGATCTTGTCATCCACATCCGTGAAGTTTTTGACGAACGTAACGTTGAAGCCGCGATATTCGAGATACCGCCGGATGACGTCGAAGACGACCGCGCTCCTGGCATGACCCAAGTGGCAGTCGTCATAGACCGTGACGCCGCACACGTACATCCGGACCTGGCCTGGCACCAGCGGCTCAAATACGTCCTTGCGGCCGGTCAGGGTGTTGAAGACCTTCAGCATGCGTCGGCGCTCCACGCGAAGGCGCCGATGAACGGCACGAACACGCATTCGCCCAAATCGCTCACCACCAGTTTCCCGCGTTGCTTGACGCCGATCTGCAACACCTGGGCATGCCGGTCGCCCACGGGAATGACCATCCGGCCCCCTTCCTGTAATTGTTCCACCAGCAAGGGTGGAATGGCCGGGGACCCCGCCGCCACCAGGATGGCATCGAACGGCGCAGCATCTCCCCACCCATACGTCCCGTCACTATTCCGAATGGCCACGTTCCGATAGCCTAACCGGTCGAGCCGCTCGCGGGCCTGCATGGCCAGCGACTTCACCCGCTCGATGGAATAGACGCGCGCGGCCAGTTCGGCGAGGAGTGCGGTTTGATACCCTGACCCGGTGCCGATCTCCAAAACTTTGTCGGTCGCCTGAAGCGCGAGAGCTTGCGTCATCAACGCCACGATATAGGGCTGAGAAATGGTTTGTTTCTCGCCGATCGGCAGAGCCGAATCATCATATGCCCGATCGCCCAGCGCCTCATCCAGAAACAGATGGCGCGGGACTTTCCGCAT
>DASYQR010000013.1:0-12518 GCA_036005325.1 Nitrospirales bacterium
GGCCCGTGCGCGCACCGGAGTGTGCTCCGATGCCCCCGAGCCCCGCGCTCGGTCAGACGAAGCCGGAGCCTCGCTTTGCTTGCCCGGCGATGCCAGCATCTGGCGTAGTTGGTCATGTTGCTCCTGCCAGGAGAGATAGAGACGGGCCTCGCCCGGAACGTCGTCGAGGGAATGCGGTTCGATCCGATGCAAAAGTTTGATCGGAGTCCCTTGCGCGGGGATCAGATAGTACCAGCGCCGGGTCATGTGGCGGTTCGGATTTAGCTTCAAAATTCTGGCGGCCAATGGGTCGCTGCCGCGGAAATCGTAGAACAGCCAGCCGTCGAGCTGTGCCTCGCGCAGCGCCTGTTGGATAGGTGATATATCCGTCATAGCTATTTGAGTCGCGTGCTGCTTCGACGGGTGACGCCGGTAGGGGGCCACCCGCCGCCTGCATCTTTTCGTGAAGCCGGCGGGGGAAACCGGCGGCAGGACCCGTCGGAAGATTCAGTATACACGAATTGACTCAATCGCATTTCTCCCGTACTCTGCGTCGCGATGGCCGACGAGTTCCGCACCACCTTCTTCTTCGGGCCGGAGGACGTCCCCGAGCGTCCCGGCATTCTGCGATGCGTCTTCAACACCAAGAAGCGAAGCTGGAAGGGCGGTGTCCAGGTCGTGGTCGAGCTTGCCCAGGCCCAGCTCGAACAGCTGCGAGAGCGCGGTCTGCTCGGCGAGCTGACGGAGATGATCCGCGCCAAGGTGGAGGCCGAGACCTTTGCTGAGTACGAGCAGCGCGCCCGCGATCTCTTCACGCAGCAGGTCTGCCGGGTCAAGCTCGATCTGGCGATTGCGGCTGGCATCAACCAGGAGAACCAGACCATTGCCGCTGAGGTCCTGCGGGAAGAACTGACCCGGACTGTGGCGGCGAACGCCGATGAGATCCGTCAGGCGATTCTGGCAGAACTGGATGTATAGAGAATAGCCGTGTCGTCAAAAGGCGCCGCATACAAGAAGACCGAACGGGACAGTTGGAATAAGTTCTCCGCGCGGTACACCAAGATTGCCCTTCCGGAGTTCCGTCCCTTCGGCCGGCGGCTCATCGAAATCGCCGGCGTAGGTAGAGGCATGTGGGTGCTGGATGTGGCGACCGGCCCCGGCGAGCCGGCCCTCACCATTGCCCGCCGTGTGGGGCCGAGCGGCGTGGTGGTGGGCGTGGATTTTTCCCCGACCATGCTGCGCCGGGCGCGCGCCCGCGCGCGCTCTCTAGGGTTGCACAACGTACTTTTCCGCGAGATGGACGCCGAGCGGCTCGCCTTCGACGACATGACATTCGACCGGGTGTGCTGCCGGTTCGGCCTCATGCTGATGCCCGACGCCGAGCGCGCGCTCGCGGAGATGTGCCGCGTCCTGGTGCCCGGCGGGCGCGTCGCGGTCGCGGTCTGGAGCGCCCAGAGCAAGGTCAATACCCTGGGGATCGTCCGTCGGGCACTGGAACGCTATGATGCCTTCGATCCTCCGCCCGGCGCGCCCGATTTTTTCCGGTTCGGCAAGGCGGGCGCCATCGAGCGGGCGCTACGGGCCGGCGGCTTTCGACAGGTCCGGAGCGAACGCCTGACGGTCGAGTGGGTCTTCAAGGGGCCGGTTGAGTTCTGGGACTCGATGAAACAGGGGCCGTCGCTCCGTCGCGTCCTCTCCCGCGTCCCGCTGTCCGTCCACAGGGCAGTCAAAGAGGACGTCTTCCGCGCGCTGGAAAAATTCCAGCGCCGCGGGAGACTCCGCATCCCCAATGAAGCCGTGCTGGCGATCGGCGTCAAGTAACGGGCGCCTTGAATCAGCGGCGGAGATTGTATATAAGGAACAAGACGGCAGTTGGCTGTTCCAACGATAACCTCGGGAGGGATTGCATGAAGACCATCACGATGAAGCTTTTGGCGGTGAGTCTGGCCGTGGCCATCTGCCTGGCGCCGGTCGCGTGGGCGGCCGAGCAAAGCAACGGCGAGGATCCTGCAACCGACGTCGGCCTCGGCGTGGCCAGCTTCCTCTGCTCCGTCCCCTACGGCGCGGCCAAAGTGACCTTAGCGATCCTGGGTGGAATCACGGGGGCGTTCACCTACCTCCTGTCCGGGTTTGACAAGCAGGCTGCGGATGCGGTCTGGTACACCACGATGGAGGGCGACTACGTCGTGACGCCGGATCACCTCAGAGGAAAAAAAGACCTTCGCTTCACTGGTGTTCCACCGGAAAATCCCAAAAGCGGGCGCTGACCCTGCGTCGAAACTGTGTGCCTCGCCGCATGCGAAAACCTGTCATCGGAATTGCGCCGGACTTCAATCCCGGGACCGGCCATGGTGGCGGGGAAAGCGAGGCCACCCTCTTTGTCCGCAACCGCTACGTGGCCGCGATCGCGGCAGCCGGCGGCCTTCCGGTCATCCTCCCCATCCTCACGAATCGAACCCTGGGCGCCGCTCTCCTCGGCGGCTTGGATGGGCTGGTGCTGACCGGCAGCGGTCCCGACATCGATCCGCGCCGATACGGCGAACGCCCGCGCTTCAAGTTCAAGATCATGAGCAGGGAGCGGACCAACTCCGAGCTGGCCCTGGTGACGGAGGCCCGCAAGCGGGATTTGCCGGTCCTGGGAATCTGCGGCGGCATGCAGTTGATGAATGTGGCCTTGGGCGGCACGCTCATTCAAGATGTCGGCGCGCAGGTGAGCGGCGCGCTCCCGCATCGGATGGCGGGGCCGGCGACCGAAGTCTGCCACCCCGTGACGGTGGAACGGGGATCGCGGCTGCATGCGGTGCTCGGGCGCGCTACCGTGCGGGTGAACAGCTCGCACCACCAGGCGGTCAAAGCGGTCTCCCGCGTGCTGGCGGTGAGCGCCGTGGCGCCGGACGGCGTGATCGAAGCTCTCGAGGACAAGAGCCGCCGGTTTTTTATCGGCGTTCAGTGGCACCCCGAATACCTCTACCCACGTCACCGCGTCCACCGGATGCTCTTTGAGGCCTTCGTCGCAGCGGCCCGCGCGACCCGACACAAGCCCAAACGGACCGCCTGAGCGATGCACTGGGTTTTTCGCACCAAATCCATCGAACAGATCCTCGGCGACTACGAAGCTCAGATCCACAAGCTGAAGCGGACCCTCACCGCGGTTGACCTGACCGTCCTGGGCATCGGCGCGATCATCGGCACCGGTATTTTCGTGCTGGTTGGGACCGCGGCCGTCGGGGACGCTGACCGTCCCGGCGCGGGGCCGGCGTTGGCCATCTCGTTCATCCTGTCCGGCACGGCCTGCCTGCTGGCCGCCCTCTGCTATGCCGAGTTCGCGTCCATGATCCCGGTGGCCGGCTCAGCCTACACGTACACCTATGCCACCATGGGCGAGTTCTTCGCCTGGGTCACGGGCTGGAGTCTGGTGCTGGAATACGGGATCGCCTGCGTGGCTGTGTCCATCGGCTGGTCCGGCTACTTCGCCAGTATTCTCGATCGCGCCGGCGTCCACTTGCCGGCGTCGCTGACCAATGCCCCCTACGAAGGAGGTCTCGTCAACCTACCGGCCGTCCTCATCGTGCTGGCGCTGACCGCCTTGCTGGTGATTGGTATCAAGGAGAGCGCGCGGGTGACCGGCGTGATCGTGGCGATCAAGATCACGGTCGTGTTGTTCTTCATCTCGGTCGGCGCCTTCTCGGTGGACCCCGCCAACTGGTCTCCGTTCATGCCGAACGGCTTCGCGGGAGTCGGGGCCGCCGCCGCCGTCATCTTCTTCGCCTACATTGGGTTCGACGCCGTCTCGACGACCGCCGAAGAAGCCAAAAACCCTCAGCGCGATGTGCCGATCGGAATCATCGTCTCGCTGGTCGTCTGCACGGTCCTCTACGTCGTCGTCGCCGCGGTGCTGACGGGCATGGTGCCGTACTCCAAGATCCACGTGAAAGCGCCGGTGGCCGAAGCTATGAACGCGGTCGGGTACCGCTGGGGCAGCGCGGCAGTGGCGACCGGCGCGGTGGCCGGCATCACCAGCGTGCTGATCGTGATGCTCCTTGGCCAGATCCGGGTGTTCTATGCCATGTCCCGCGACGGACTGCTCTCACCCTGGCTCTCCGCCGTGCATCCCCGGTATGGCACGCCGCACCACGCCACGCTGATCACCGGTCTCACGGTGGCGGTTCTCGCCGGCTTCGTCCCGATCGGGGTCGCCGCAGAGCTCACCAATATCGGGACCCTGTTCGCCTTCACCCTGGTCTGCTTCTCCGTGCTCGTCTTGCGGTACACCAGACCCGACCTGAAGCGCCCGTTTCGGACGCCCTTCGTGCCGCTTGTCCCGATCCTCGGCATGGTGGCCTGCCTGGGCCTCATTTGGTTTCTACCGGTCCTCACATGGATGGGTTTTCTGGTCTGGGCCAGTGTCGGCTTGATGCTGTACTATCTGTATGGCTACCGGCACAGCAAAGTGGGCCGACGCAATCAGTCAATTAACAAGTCCGACGCTTGACTATTTGTTTGCAAATAGGCACCCTACCCGCCAGTCCGTTCAGTTTTTCTGACGAAATCCAGTAAGATCAACAGGGAGGTCATTGTGAAAAGGTGCATGCTGTCGCGAGCGGTCATGGTCCTGATGACGGGGGCCGTGGGCCTCGCTCTGGTCGGCGTAGTCCCGGCAGATGCCGCCGACCAGAAGCTCGAAGAAGTGGTGGTGACCGATACCAAGTTGAGGCAGGTCGACGAAGAGTACGCGGACTACGATCCCTGGGAGCCGTTCAACGACAAAATGTTCACGTTCAACCACGATTACCTTGATAAATATTTCTTGAAGCCGGTAGCGACGGGGTACGACGCTGTGATCGGAGACGGGGAAAAGCAGGTCATCCATAACGTGCTCGACAATGTCGCCTTTCCCAAGCGACTGCTGAACAGCCTGTTGCAGGGCAAGTTCTGGGGGGCCGGCAGGGAGCTCTCGCGATTCCTGATTAATTCGACGCTCGGGGGCGCCGGCATGACCGACGTCGCCAAATATCAGTTCGGCATCGAAAAGAGTGATGAGGACACCGGTCAGACGTTCGCGCTCTGGGGCTGGGACAAGAGCCGCTACCTGGTCTTGCCGTTCCTGTCTCCCCTCACGCTCCGCGACGGCGTGGGCTATGTGTTCGATCTGGCCATGGACCCGATCAATTACTTCATGCCGTTTACCGGGTCGGTCATTAAAAGGAGCGAGGACACCGTCAACGAACGGGCGATGAGTCTCGAAACTTTCGAAAGCGTGGAGGAGGGCACGCTCGACCTCTACAGCGCCGTCCGCAACGCCTACATCAACAGGCGCGCGAAGCAGATTAAGGAATAACGTATGCCTTTTCGGCGGCCTGTTTAATCGTGATGTAACACTCGCAGGCCATGGCCTCCAGTTTCGCACGCTTGACGATAACAATTCTCCCCCAACTGTAGCGAATGACGTCGTTCTGCTTAAAGGCGGACGCCACCGCGTTGACCCCGGCCCGGCGAATCCCCAACATCTTGGCAAGAAACTCTTGCGTGAGCGGAAATTCCTCTCCCTCGACGCGGTCATGGGTCATCAGCATCCAGCGCGCGCATCGTTGCTGCACCGTATGGAGGCGATTGCAGGCGCCCGCGACCGCCATCTGAATCAGCAACCCTTCCAGAAAGCTGCTTAACAAAACGGCCAGCCCTCCGCCGCGTTCCACCTCTTTTTGAAACGTTTGGACTTTCATTCGCACGCCGTTTCCCGGGACCTGGCAGATCACGCTGAAGGGGGACACGGGCTTTCCCCCATAGGCATGGATGCCCACCAAGCCTTCATTGCCGACGAGCGCCACTTCCACCAATTCACCGTGCGCGGTCGGGATGAGCAGCGACATGACGCCGCGAATGGGGAAATAGACATAGTCGACCGGCAGTCCCGGCACGGCGTATGAGTCCTTGAAGACCAGCGTGACGGGTTTCAAGCTGGGAAGCAGACGGGCAAGGTCTTCCGCCGGCAACGCGGCGAGCAGCCGGTTGGCCATCGGAAGGGGAATCGTCGTCGGGACAAGCATGGCGCATCTCCAAAAGGTGACCGTACGCGCCATGGACCCTGTATGCAAGGGAAGAGAATAATTTTTTACTTATGTATGTAGGCGGACATACACAATTCTGATGTGTACGGCAACAGACAGGCGTCGTAGGCGGAAGTCCGTCGGGAAGCGGAGGTGGGTGTGTGAGGGGCGTCTGCGGGGCCCCCTTCCACTACAATGGCGAGCTTACTGGCGTGCGGTCGCTCTGTCGCGTGCCTGTTGAAGCGTGCCGTGGCACTCGCAGGACATGGCTTCCAATCCGGTTCTGTTGAGGATGGCCACCCTCCCCCGGCTGTAGCGAATGACGCCGTTCCGCTTAAGGGTGGATGCCACCGCGTTGACCCCGGCCCGGCGGATCCCCAGCATCGAAGCAAGAAACTCTTGCGTGAGGGGAAATTCTTCTCCCTGCACGCGGTCATGGGTCATCAGCATCCAGCGCGCGCATCGTTGCTCCACCGTATGGAGGCGATTGCAGGCGCCCGAGACCGCAATCTGAATCAGCAACCCTTCCAGGAAGTAACCTAAGGCAGCGGCCAGCGCTCCTCCTCGTTCCATCGCTTTTTGAAACGTTTTGATCTTCATTCGCACGCCGTCTCCCGGGACCTGGCAGATCACGTGGAAAGGGGAGAGATGCGCGCCCAGATAGGCATGGACGCCCACGATGCCCTCGTTGCCGACGAGCGCCACTTCAATCGATTCACCGCGCGATGTCTGGATGAGCAGCGACATGACACCGCGAAAAGGGAAGTAGACATAGTCGATCGGCTTCCCCGGCACGGCATATTCGCCCTTGAAGGTCAGCACCACGGGTTCCAGGTTGGGACGCAGGTAGGCGAGGTCTTCCGCCGGCAGCGCGGCGAGCAGCCGGTTAGCAGCCCAAGAAGATGCAGTTGTCGGGACAGGCATGGTATACCTCCCTGACCGCATGAAAGTTATCCGGGCTGGTGAGCGTATCAGGAAGCGACTTGGCTCTCCCAGGAAGGAAATGGGGGGAGTGAAGCGGCCGAAGACCGCCAGCGAGGCAATCGGAAACTGTAATCACTCTATACGCAACCGAACGTTTGTGCAAGAGGGGTGGTTGTGCTATGTACGAATACGGACAGAACCCCACATTAGAGGATCAGCATCGCATCACCGTAGCTGTAAAAACGATACTTCTCGGCGGCGCCGACGCGGTATGCCTCCAGCATGTACTCGCGCCCGGCCAGCGCGCAGACCAACATGAACAGCGTGCTCTTCGGCAGGTGGAAGTTGGTGAGCATCGTGTCTACCACCGCAAAGCGATAGCCGGGGTAGATGAACAACGCCGTCTCTCCTGACCCGGCCTGCAGCGGCAGACCCTTCTGCGCGGCGGTCTCCAGCACCCGCACTGACGTGCTGCCCACTGCGATGATGCGGCCGCCGGCAGTTCGCGTCTCGCGCACCAGCCTGGCCGTGTCGGCGGGCAACTCGAACCATTCCGGGTCCATCTCATGCCGGCGGATGTCGTCGCAGGCCACCGGCTTGAACGTGCCCGGCCCCACGTGGAGCGTCACGGACGCCGTCCGGATGTTTTTTTCCTGAAGGGCTCGGAGCAGCGGCTCCGTGAAATGCAGGCCGGCGGTCGGCGCGGCGACCGCGCCCGGCCGGCTTGCGAATACGGTTTGGTAACGATGGCGGTCGGCGTCGTTCGGCGCGCGGCGGATGTAGGGCGGCAGGGGAATCACGCCGGCCTTCTCCGCATAGGCGGGCACCTCGAGGCCGGGCGGGAACAACACGAGAGCGCCGTTCTCATCGGCCCTCTCGACGGTCGCTATGACCGCGTCCGGCAATTCCAGTTGCTGGCCGACACGGACGGTGCCCTTGATGAGGGTCTGCCAGAGATTTTTCTGAGCGCCGGCGACGGGCCGTATGAGCAGCAGCTCGATCTTGCCTCCACTGGGCCGTTTGCGCCCATGGAGGCGTGCGGGGATCACCCGCGTGTTGTTGACGACGAGCAGATCGTGGGGACGAAGCAATGCGGGGAGTTCGTCGAACCGATGGTGGCCCAAGGAACCGGTGGACCGCTCGACCACCAGCAGCCTGGCCTGGTCGCGTGGCTCGATCGGGTGCTGGGCGATCAGGGACTCGTCGAGGGGATAGTCGAAATCCTCCAGCCGCACGGGCGCTCAGCGGCGAGGCAGACTCGAGAGATCGCGCAGGTCGGTGCCGGGATAGTAGTAACGCAGGATCGCTTCGGCGCCGTAGCCCTTTTCGGCCAGCTCCTTGGCGCCCCACTGGCAGAGACCGACGCCGTGCCCGCTGCCGCGGCCCGTGAACTGGACCTGGAGGCCGTTGATCTCGAACTCGAACTGCGTGCTGGCCAGCACGGTCTGACCGAGCACGCGGCGCAGGTCTTCCCCTTTGACATAGAGCTCGCCGTCCGAATGGAGAATGCGGACATGGGTGACCCGGCCGGCCTTGGAAAAGAAGGCGGGCGCGAGACCGGCGATGACTCCGACGGGGAAGCCCTCCTCTCGGAGTCGCTGTTCGAGCATCGGCAGCCACACGTCCGTCCGCCACTGATAGTAGGGCGAGTTCATATCGAACGGGCACTCGACGCCCTTGAGATAGGGAAGGTCGATGGCCCAGACATTCATGGCGTCTTCGGTCGGGCCGGCCGCCGTGGAGAAATACACGGCGAGGATCGGCGCGTTCCCGAAGGCCAGGACTTGATCGCGGGTCTCGTCCACGGCACGTCCGGCCGACCCGTTGGCGCCCGCGCGCCCTTTGTAGACTTGGTCCTTGGTGGACGCCACCACGTCGAAGTCTTTGGTGCCGCCCTGACGGATCTTATAGAGGGCATAGGTCCGGGCGGCGATAGCCTGGACCTTGAGCGCTTCCGGATGCCAAGCGACGCTCATCTCGGCGGGTACGACGCCCTTCACATAGTCTTCGAGCGGCAGCTCGTTGACCGCCAGCAGCTTGCCGTTCTGGCGCTTGATGATCACGCGTCCGGCCACGGTGAGGCCGTTGACGGCGATTTCACCGTTGCGCCCGCGCGCTTCGAGGCGCTCGGATTTGAGGCGCCGTCCATCGGCCAGCAATCCGGTCGGTCCGACCGACAACACGAGCCGTCCGTTGGAGTCGAGATCGTCGTTCGGCGCCTTGATGATGAGTCCCGAGGCCGCCGTGAGCGCGACCGAGTCGGCGTTTTGGACGAGGGCGACGCGGATCGTCTCGGCGGCCTGCGCGGGCAGCGGGAGGATGAAGAGCAGACAGAAAATGCCGCTCGGACGAAGCCGTGCCATCACTATCTCCGGAGCAGCAGCCAGGCCAACAGGCTCAGAATCACGCTGGCCAGGATGCTGGTGGTGATGGGGAAGAAGAACGTGAAGTTGTCGCGCTTGATCAGGATGTCGCCGGGCAGTTTGCCGATCGGGCCGAGGCCAGGGAGCCGTCCGGCAAACGCCAGCAGCGCGCCCGTCACGGTGATGATGAGCCCCAGGACGATGAGGATCTTGCCGAAGCCGCTCATATCCATCTTCACGCGTTAGGCCTGCTTGATTAACTCTTCCGCGATTTGAATCGCATTCAGCGCCGCCCCTATTAGTGGGAGCGACCATCCCCCTCCGCCGGCAGAGCCGGACGGAGCCTCCCCCTCCCTACGCTCGACTTCGCTCGCTGTCACGGGGCGGCCTTGATTAATTCTTCCGCGATCTGAATCGCATTCAGTGCCGCCCCTTTGCGCAGGTTATCGGCGACGATCCAGAGGTTGAGGCCGTTGGGCACGGACTCGTCCTCGCGGACGCGGCCCACGTAGACGTCGTCCTTGCCCGCTGCCTCGATGGGCATCGGATAGATCTTGTGTGCGGGGTCGTCGTAGAGCAGCACGCCCGGCGCTTCGCACAGGATGGCCCGGGCCTCGTTGGCCGACAGCTTCTTCTCGGTTTCGATGTTCACCGACTCCGAATGGCCCACGTACACGGGCACCCGCACGGTGGTGGCGGTCACCCGGATCGAATCGTCGCCCATGATCTTCCGGGTCTCGTGCAACATCTTCATCTCTTCCTTCGTGTACCCGCTCGGCAGGAAGTCGTCGATGTGGGGCAGGCAGTTGAAGGCGATCTGGTATGGGTAGACCTTGGGCGTGGGCTCCTGGAAGGAGAGGAGTTCCTGGGACTCCTCCAACAGCTCGTCCATCGCCTCCTTGCCGGTGCCGGAAACGGCTTGAAAGGTGGTCACCACGACCCGCTTGATGCGGGCCGCGTCGTGCAGAGGCTTCAGCGCCACGACCATCTGGATCGTGGAGCAGTTCGGGTTCGCGATGATGCCCTGGTGCTTGGCGATGTCGGCGCGGTTGACTTCGGGGACGACCAGCGGGACGTTCTTGTCCATGCGCCAGGCGGCGCTGTTGTCGATCACCACCGCACCGGCCTTGACGGCGAGGGGGGCGAACTCGCGGCTGATGTCGGCGCCGGCCGAGAACAGCGCGATGTCCACGCCTTCGAAGGAGTCCTTGCTGAGCTCCCGGACGACGAGCTCATGGTCGTGGAAGGACACCCGCTCGCCGGCCGACCGGGCCGAGGCCAGCGGTCGCAGCACGCTCACCGGGAACTTGCGCTCCATTAAAATTTCGATCATCTCGGCCCCGACGGCGCCCGTGGCCCCGACGACCGCGACGGTGTAGGCGTCTTTCCGTTTCATAGGACGTTATTGTAACTCAAACCAGGGTAGAATAAACACCATGCGCGGGAAGGTCTTATTGCCTGTCGTGCTGCTCATTGTCGGGCTGCAAGCTCCATCTCACGTGGCGGCCGGGCCTGAGCCCCGGCCCGAACTGGTCTCTCGCTTGGAGGCCGTTGCCAAGCTCGCCCAATCTTCTCCGATGGTCACGGTCCCGGAAAGCTGGTTCCTGATGGGCACCAACCTCAAGCGCGGCGAGCCCTTCGGTCTCACCACCCAGTTCGACGATACCGAGCAGCCGCAGCGGCGCATCTGGCTCGACGCCTTTGCGATCGATCGCGACGAAGTCAGCCTGGCCGAGTACCTCGCTTTCCTGCAGGCTGAGCGTCAATCGCCGTCTGAAGAGCTGCAACGATTGCTCTGGCATGTCATCCGGGTGCACCTGCTGCCTGACTATATCCTGGCCTCCTGGCCCGCGCTCTATGTCACCTGGAGCGAGGCGGATGCGTTGTGCCGCAGCCGCGGGAAACGTCTCTCGACAGAGGCCGAATGGGAAAAGGTGGCGCGGGGACCAGACGGCAGGCTCTTTCCCTGGGGGAGCAAGGCGCCCGCGCTAGGCTTGGCGGTGTTCGGCCAGCATCACGTCCATGAGATCCCGATCGTCGCGGCGGTCAACAGCGGAGAGGAAGGACAGAGTCCCTACGGCGCGCGGCACATGGCCGGCAACATCGCCGAATGGGTCCAGGACTGGTTCGGGATCGACTACTACGTCACGATGCCGGATCGCAATCCGCGCGGACCAATCGCCGGCCGCTACAAGAGCGTGAGGGGCGGCTCCTGGAAGAGCAGTCCGTCCCTGCTGCGCGCGGCAACGCGCAACGGCGCGGTGCCCGACCAGCGCTCGCCGACGATCGGCTTCCGCTGCGCGAAATGACGATCGCGGGTCCTGCCCCCGCATAGCCCAGTGCAGCTGGGGAACCCGTTGCTCTTTGCGGGGGTCCTGTCGCCGAACAGCCCTGACGTGCTCAGAGCGTTTCGGCGTCGCAGCCCCGCAGACTCGCGCTGTACGCTCTTCCGCTCCGCCCGGGCGCCCGTTCGACGCCACCCCATCATCATTTTGCAACGGGTCGGGACGCCGTCGAAGTCCCGGAACCCGGCTGTACGCCCTACGCTGCTTCTGGGCGCCCATGCGGTGTCACCCGCAAGAGACCGGAGTGGGGTCTGACTCTAACGCGGCCGTAGAGGAGCGCCCTTTCCACTATTTATCCATGACCAGAGGGCGCGCCGACCGGGAGCGGGAGACAGCCCCGCGACGGGACTCACTCCAGAAGTAGTGCATTCTCCATCCCCAGCCATGCATGCGACAGGACCCGAAAGCCGCAGACGAAAGGACGGTCAGCCGCTAGTCTTTCCCCAGAGTTCCTCGAGGCGCTGGGCGCGCCCGCAGCTGAATTTGTAGAGTTTGTAGCGGAGCGGGTTCTTCTCGTAAAAATTCTGGTGGTACTCCTCGGCGGGATAGAACACCGCGGCCGGCGCGATCTCGGTGACGACCGACCCCTTGAACGGCCGGGCCTTCTCCAGCGCCTTCTTCGATTCCTCGGCGAGCCGTTTCTGCGTCTCGTCGTGGTAGAAGATGGCCGACCGGTACTGATTCCCCTGGTCGCAGAACTGCCGGTCCGGCATGGTGGGATCGATGTTGCGCCAGAAGACGTCCAGGAGCTTGGCGTAGGTGACGATGGCCGGGTCGTAGAGGACCTCGACCGACTCTGCGTGTCCGGTCCCGCCCGCCGACACTTCTTCATAGGTCGGCGCCTTCGTGCGGCCGCCGGT
>DASYQR010000014.1:0-19238 GCA_036005325.1 Nitrospirales bacterium
CTCGGATCGAGGGCCGAGCGATTGTGGAAACGGAACCGGTCCCTGACCGGCCGACCGTGGTCGCGGTGCTGGGCGCGTTTGTCCGCAGCCTGTTGACGGGGCACCCTGTTCCCGTCTCAGGGGAGGACGGATTGCGCGCGGTGGCGATGGCGGAGGCTTGCTATCGTGCGGCTCGCGAAGGGCGGCCCGTTCCCGTTTCCGAGCTGACTTGACCCCTATTCAGAGCGGGTGATATAGATACTTCGCGTGGCGATTGTCCACGTCCAACGGTAGGGATTGGCTATGGCGGGTAAGGAAGAAGGACCCTTTGCCCAAGCGAACAGCTTCGCGGTCGCGACTCCCCAGGCTCGAAACCTTCGCGACCTCCGCCATCGGCGTTACGGACAGCCGGTCTATGTCTGCTCGGATCAAGTCCTATCACGCAAAGGGCAGGTGGGTACTTGGGAGAAGTTCAACGTCCGGCTGGCGCTCGTCAAGTTTCCGGATAACGTTTTTTTGGGGTACGATCCGGTTGATCTGCTGCTGCCAACCCGCTTCGAAGAGGGCACGCCTGTGTTCGAAGTCCGCGCCTGCGAACTCTGCCAGGCGCCGCTTGCCTTGACGCAACAGGAGGTAGAAGAGAAAAAAGCACCAGCCCGCTGTGCCGCCTGCCAGGATTTCTGAGGGGGGACAAGAGCGCATGCCGCATGATTTTATGCCGGGATTGGCGGGGGTGCCCGCCGCCCGCTCCAGGATCAGTGATGTGGACGGCCAGGCCGGCGTCCTGGAATACCGCGGCATCCGCGTCGAAGAGCTCGTCGCGAAAAGCACCTTCCTCGAAACCTCTTTTCTGCTTCTGTTCAACCGCTTGCCGACACGTCTCGAATTAGAACGGTTCACGGCCGACATCACGCGACACCGGCGGGTCAAGTTCAAGATCATTGAGCTGATCAAGTGCCTGCCCGAGCAGGGGCATCCTATGGATGCACTCCAGGCGGCCGTGGCGGCCTTGGGCATGTTTTATCCCGGCCGCAACGTCCGTGACCAGGACAATAACTACTGGTCGGCTGTTCGGCTCATCGCCAAGATGCCCACTATCGTGGCCGCCTTCGCGCGCATCCGCCGCGGGGACGACTATGTGCCTCCCCGTGACGACCTGATGTTCAGCGAAAATTTCCTCTACATGCTGACCGAGCGAGTGCCCGATCGACTCGTCGCGGACATTCTGGACGCCTGCCTAATCCTCCATGCCGAGCATACGATGAACGCGTCGACATTCTGCGGACTCATCACCGCCTCGACGCTCGCCGACCCGTATACCGTCGTAGCCTCGGCGATCGGCGCTCTCAAGGGACCGCTCCACGGAGGGGCCAATGAAGAAGTGGTCGCCATGCTCCGTGAGATCGGGACGATGGAACGCGTGCGCCCGTATCTTCAGGCCAAGTTGGACGCCAAGGAGCCGATCATGGGGTTCGGTCACCGGGTCTACAAGGTCAAGGACCCGCGTGCGGTGATCTTACAGCAACTCGCGCAGAGGTTCTTCGACCAGAGCGGCAAGTCCCTTCTCTATGAGCTGGCCGAGGAGGTCGAACGGGTCGGGCTGGAACTGTTGGGACACAAAAAAGTGTATCCCAATGTGGACTTCTATTCCGGAATCGTTTATGACCAGATGGGCATTTCCAGCGACACCTTCACCCCCGTCTTCGCGATGGCCAGAGTGGCGGGCTGGCTTGCCCATTGGCTGGAGCAGTTGAAAGAGAACAAGCTCTACCGGCCCGATCAGATCTACGAAGGTGAACACGGCCGCCAGTATCTGCCGCTGGACCAGCGGGGGTAAGGCGCGGGCGCGGGCACTCCAACAACCAGGGAGGTGTTGTGAAGAAGAAGCAGAGGGCCAAACCGGCGCGAAAGCCGTTCAAGGGCAAGGTCATTTACCTGACGAGAAGGCCGCTGGGGAAAGCGTCTGGCGGGGCCACGCGACTCGAACACGATACGATGGGAGAACTGGCGGTCCCGGCGGACGCCTATTACGGCGTGCAGACCGCGAGGGCCGTCGAGAACTTTCCGATCAGCCCGCTGCGGATGCCCCGTCCCATGATCCGGGCATTGGGCTTGATCAAGTGGGCGGCGGCGCGGATCAATACGGAACTGGGATCGCTGGATCCCAAGATCGCCAAGGCGATTCGCCAGGCGGCCCAGGAAGTGATCGATGGTCAGCTGGACGAGCAGTTCCCCGTGGACATCTTTCAGACCGGATCAGGCACGTCGTCCAACATGAACGTCAACGAAGTGATTGCCAATCGGGCGGCCGAGTTGTTGGGCGGGGAGCGGGGTAGCAAGCTCGTGCACCCCAACGATCACGTGAACATGGGCCAGTCCAGCAACGACGTCGTCCCCACCGCCATCCATCTGGCCGCTTTGGAACAGATCGATCACGAGCTCATCCCCGCGCTGAAACGGCTCTACACGGCCCTCGCGGCCAAGGCCAAAGAGTTCGACCCCATCGTCAAGATCGGTCGAACGCATTTGCAGGATGCGACCCCCATCCGGCTCGGCCAGGAGTTTTCGGGCTACGCGCGGCAGATCGAATTGAGCATCCAGCGGGTGGAGCGGGGACGTCCCTCGCTGGGCGAGTTGGCCTTGGGCGGGACGGCGGTGGGAACGGGCCTCAACACGCATCCTGAATTCGCGCAGCGCGTCATTGCGCTTCTGGCCCGTGAGACGAAGTGTCCTCTTCGGGAAGCGCGGAACCATTTCGAGGCGCAAGCCGCCCAAGATGCCCTGGTGGAAGCCAGCGGCGCGCTCAAGACGGTCGCGGTCAGCCTCATGAAGATCGCCAACGACGTCCGGTGGCTGGGGTCAGGCCCGCGCTGCGGGCTGGGCGAGATCCTCCTGCCGGAAACCCAACCCGGTTCGTCCATCATGCCGGGCAAGGTCAATCCCGTCATCGCCGAGTCCGTCATGATGGTCTCGGCACAAGTCATCGGGAACGACACGGCCGTGACCGTGGCGGGGCAAGCCGGCAATTTCGAGCTGCTGGTCATGCTGCCGGTCATGGCGCACAATCTTTTGCAATCCATCGTCCTGCTGGCGCGGGCTGCTGAGAACTTCGCCATTCGGTGCGTGGAAGGAATCGTTGCTGACCAGGAACGCTGCCGGGCCGGCATCGAACAGAGCCTGGCCATGTGCACGGCCCTGGCGCCCGAGATCGGCTATGAGGCGGCGGCCCAGATCGCCAAGGAAGCCTACAAGACCGGCAAGACTGTTCGCGAAGTGGCGCTGCAGAAGAAAATCCTGCCGGAATCCCGCCTTGATCACCTCTTGGATCCCTGGCGCATGACCGAGCCGGGCCTGACCGGCGGCAACCCCGGTGGCGCCGGCGGCTAGATTTTTGACAACTTGCAAGAAGTTATGCTAGCGTGAGCGCTTATTTTTGCCTAAGGAATAGGATGGGCGCGCAGGAGCGAAAACATTTCCTATGAGTGCCAAACACTTGGTGATTGTCGTCGGGGCCGGTCCCGCCGGCCTGGCTGTCGCCAACATCATGTCCAAGCAAGGGCACGAGGTGGTGGTGCTCAACCGAGATATCAAGTTCGGAGGACTCGCCGAGTATGGCATTTTTCCCAACAAACACAAGCTGCGCGGTGGGCTTCGCAAAGGTTACTGGGAGATTCTGACTCGTCCCAACGTCCATTACTTCGGTAACCTGACAGTCGGACTTGGCGCACATGTGACCGTCGCGGAATTGCGCGCGTTGGGGCCCAGCGCCCTGGTCTTTTCGACGGGAGCCCAAGGCACCAAGACCATTGGTGTGGAGGGAGACACGGCTACAGGGGTCTATCACGCGAAAGACTGCGTGTACCACTATAACCTGCTGCCGAGATTCAGCACCCGGCCGTTCGAGATGGGGCAGCGGGTGGCGGTGATCGGCATCGGAGATGTGATGGTGGACATCGCGCACTGGCTCGCGCGTCGTCGGCGCGTGGCGGAAGTTCACGTGATCGTCAGACGCGGACCGGCGGAACGCAAGTACAATCCCAAGGAGATCCGCGCCGTATGCGCGCTCATCGATCAAAACTCACTTGACAAGGAAATAGCTCGTATCGGAGCCCGCATGGAGGCGGTGGGACAGACTCCGGAAAAAGTGTTGTCCGAGATGCGGAGCGAGTTCACGAAGTGCGAGCCTCCGGAGAGCCAGACCCGGATGTACTTCCATTTCCTGTCTTCGCCAAAACGGATTCGCACCGACGCGCAGAACCGGGTTACCGGTTTGGAGTTGGAGGATACCAAGCTGGAGGCCAAAGGCGCGGATACGGCCGCGGTCGGACTGAAGACGTATTATTCCCTTCCGTGCGACAGCGTCGTCTTCGCCGTGGGGGACCGTGTGGATGAAGAGGTGGGGCTTCCGTATAAGAACGGAGTCTTCGTGACGAACCCCCATCGCACTTCGAATGACCCCGATGACAGTCTCTTCCAGGCCTATGATGAGGCGGCCGGTGTGGCCATTCCCAGAATCTTTCTCTGCGGGTGGGCGCGCAAGGCCAGTGAGGGGCTAGTCGGGGTGGCTAAGCGTGATGGTGAATGGTGCAGCGAGGTCGTCACCCGCTATCTGGTGGACAAACAGCCTCCGACTGCGGCTGAGCTTTCACAGAAGCTCCGACAGATGGAAACCCTCCTAAAGGAACGGCAGCCGGACGTGGTTCAGGCCGACGACCTCGTGGTCTTGAGTCAGATGGAGCAGCAGGAAGGACAGCGCCGCGATATTGAGGAGTTTAAATTTCCGACTAACGAGGAGATGCTGACGGCGATCCGCAAGAACAAATCCTGCGCGAAGGTGCCGGCTTCCCGCTAACTCTCTCCCCACTTCAGCTTCATCCGCAGCATATCGTAGTACGACCGGTCTGGAAATCGAATCAGGCGGGTCTTGTTCTCTGATGCCCTGATCTCCACTTTGTCTCCTTGGTGAAGCGCGATACCGGTCTGTCCATCGAAGGAGACCGTCGCCCCTGCATTTTTGCTGACCAGGACGACTTCGACCAGGGCCTCTTGGGGAATCACGATCGGTCGGTTGGTCAGAGTGTGTGGGCTGATAGGGCTGATGATCAGCGCGTGGACCGATGGATTAAGGATCGGTCCGCCCGCCGCCATCGAATAGGCTGTGGAACCTGTCGGAGTCGCGATGATCAGTCCATCGCCACGCAGGCCTGTCACGAACTGACCGTTGATGGAGATCTCCAGCTGGACCATGCGCGGCAGGGTTCCTTTGCTGACCACCACGTCGTTGAGGGCCGCAGCGGCGGCGATTTGCGTGCTCTGCCGTACGATCCGGGCGCGCAACATGAGGCGCTCCTCCTCCGTAAACGCCTGGGCAAAGACCTGCTCCAAGGCTGTGAAAGCCTCATCGCGGGTCACTGCGGTGAGGAACCCCAGGCCCCCGGCATTGATTCCGAGGATCGGGACGGGTCGGTCTTCCACCAAACGGGCGGCCGCCAGCATGGTGCCGTCTCCGCCCAACACCACCAGCATGTCGGCGAGCGTGGCGAGGTCCTTCTGCGGGTAGGAGCTTGTCTCGCCGACGAGCCCAGCGGTGGGGAGATCGAGCATCGGCTCCTTGCCGCGGCTGCGTAGCCAGGAGAGGAGTTCGCGCAGGATGGCCTGGGCATCGGACGATTCCGATTTGACAATGATCCCGATGCGTTTCATCAGCTCCATTCTAGAGATGCGGGGTTGGCGTTGTCAATGAAGTTGAGGCATGGATGGAACCTAAGTAGTTCATAGAGGTGGCGGAATGTCCGTTCGGTACAGAGCAAAGCACAAGCTCTTGACACTTTGAGGATCAGCGGGTAGAATGAAGCCACGAACGGACCTGAAACTGCTGTCGTGACGTCACTCCTGAAGGACAGCCGATAGCTGGGAGGAGGCTGAATGTTCGAACGATTCACCGACAAGGGCCGAAAGATCATCGTCTTGGCGCGCGAAGAGGCTGAGCGGCATCAAAACGATTATCTGGGCACTGAGCATCTCGTGCTGGCTATCTTGCGTGAGAGCGATGGTGTGGCCTTGATGATCCTCAAAAAGATGGGGCTCTCTTCGGAGCAGATTCGCCTCGAAATCGAGCGGAACTTGCCCGGCGGTGGGACCACGATGACTTTTGGGGAAATTCCATTCAGCCCACGGGTGAAGAAAGTCATTGAATACGCGGTTGAAGAAGCCAGGTTGCTGGGCCATAACCACATCGGCGGTGAGCATCTTTTGCTGGGCCTGCTCCGCGAAGAAGAAGGCATCGGCGGAAAGATCCTCCGGAGTCTGGGCGCGAATCTTTTAACCGCACGCCAGTTGACGGTGTCGTTTCTGCGCAAGAGTTCCCCACGGGAGCGCGATCGCAAGAGCAATACCCCGGCGCTGGACGAGTTCGGACGGGATCTGACTCACCTGGCGCAGGAAGGCTCGCTGGACCCGGTCATCGGTCGCCAGGATGAGATCGAGCGGGTGCTGCAGATCCTCAGCCGGCGGACCAAGAACAATCCGGTGTTGATCGGCGAGGCCGGCGTTGGTAAGACGGCAATTGTCGAAGGGTTGGCCCAACGCATCGTTGGCTCGGAAGTGCCGGACAATTTGCTCAATCGTCGCGTCATCGCCCTGGACTTGGGCTCGCTCGTGGCTGGGACCAAATATCGCGGCCAGTTTGAAGAGCGTCTGAAGGTCGTCATGAAGGAGATCGTCCAGGCCGGCAACGTGATCATCTTCATTGACGAGCTGCATACACTGGTGGGCGCGGGCGCGGCGGAAGGGTCTATCGACGCATCCAACATGCTCAAACCCGCGCTCTCGCGGGGCGAGATTCAATGCATCGGCGCCACGACCCTGGATGAGTACCGCAAGCACATCGAGAAAGATGGCGCGCTCAAGCGGCGCTTCCAGCCTATCTACGTGCAGCAACCCAGTATGGAAGAGACCATCCGGATTATTCAAGGTCTGCGCGATCGCTATGAAGGGCACCATGGTGTGGAGATCACCGAGGACGCCATCTCTGAGGCTGTTAAGCTCGCGGACCGGTACATCACGGACCGTTTCTTCCCGGACAAGGCCATCGATGTGATCGACGAGACGGGCTCCCGGGCTAAACTGCAGGCGTACGCCTTGCCCGGCGATTTACGTGCCATGGAACAGGAGCTCAAGAAAGTCGCTCGCGAAAAGGAGCTGGCCATTGCCCTCCAGAATTTCGAAGAGGCCGTGAAGTTCCGCGAAGAAGAGGAACGCCTGCGCAAGCTTCTGGAAGACTCCAAGCGGGAATGGAAGAAGAACCAGGAAAAGAGTCGGCCGGTGATCACCAAAGAGGATGTCTCCTACGTGGTCTCCAAGATGACCGGTATCCCGCTCTTCAAACTAGAAGAAGAGGAATCCGAAAAGCTGCTCCGCATGGAAGCGGCCTTGCACAAGCGCGTCGTCGGACAGGAAGAGGCCGTGTCCGCGGTCGCGCGAGCCATCCGTCGCTCACGGGCCGGGCTCAAGGAGTCCAAGAAGCCGATCGGGTCGTTCATCTTTATGGGTCCGACGGGCGTCGGGAAAACCGAGTTGGCTCGGGCGCTTGCCGAGTTCCTCTTCAACACCGAGGACGCCCTCATCCGGATCGACATGTCTGAATACCAGGAGAAGTTCAGCAGCTCCCGGTTGTTCGGCGCGCCTCCTGGCTACGTCGGCTACGAGGAGGGCGGACAGCTGACCGAGAAGGTGCGTCGTCGGCCGTACTCGGTGGTGCTCTTCGACGAGATAGAGAAGGCCCATCCGGACCTCTTCAACGTGCTCTTGCAGGTTCTAGACGACGGGGTCCTCACGGACAGCCTGGGGCGGAAGGTGGATTTCAAGAACACGGTCATCATCATGACCTCCAATCTCGGCACGCGGCTGATCAAAGGGGCTTCGCTCGGGTTCCAGCGGGGAGACCAGGAGGACATCAATCTGCGCCATAAAGACAGCATTCTGGGCGAGCTCAAGCACACGTTCAGCCCCGAGTTCCTCAACCGCATCGATGAAGTCGTGGTCTTTCACTCGCTGGACAAGACGCACCTCGTGACGATCGTGGACAATCTGTTGCGTGAGCTGAACCAACGCTTGGCCGAGCGAGGAGTCGAGCTCGACGTCTCGGAAGAAATGAAAGCCTGGCTGATCCAGGAAGGGTATCAGCCCGTCTACGGTGCCCGCCCGATGCGGCGCTGCATCCAGAAAAACATCGGCGATCCACTCTCCGAGGAGTTGATCAAAGGACGGTTCCGTGAATCCCGGAAGGTCAAAGTCGTCCTCAAGGACGGGGCGCCGGCCTTTGTCGAAGAAGAGGCTCTGGCCGGCGTGTGACCGGCTGGTCCGCGTGCCCGGTTCGATCTCTCAACCTGCCAGTCTGTCGTTTCGGTCACACGTGTGACCACACTCTTCAACCCGCATTTGTGGTAGGCACGCTGCGTGATCCTCGGCATTGAAACGTCCTGCGATGAAACCGCGGCGGCTGTGGCGGCGTCGGATGCCACGGTGCTGGCCGAGGTGGTACGGTCGCAGGTCGAGACCCATGCCCGTTTCGGCGGCGTGGTGCCTGAACTGGCTGGTCGCCGTCACATTGAATCCATCGATCTGGTCGTTCAGGAAGCCCTCGCGCATGCCGGCATCGGCGTGCGCGATCTCCGCGCGGTCGCGGTGACCGGCGGCCCCGGACTCATCGGCGCATTGCTGGTCGGCGTGGCCTACGGGAAAGCGCTGGCCTATACGTTGAGGGTACCGTTGATTCCCGTCAATCATCTGGAAGGCCATCTCAGCGTGGCGTGCTTTGTCCCCACGCGGGTGACCCCTCCTTTCGTGGCCCTGATCGCTTCGGGCGGGCACACCAACCTCTATCACGTCAAAGGGTGGCGAGAGACGGAGTTGTTGGGCCGGACCCTGGACGATGCGGCCGGTGAGGCCTTCGACAAGGCCGCCAAGATGCTGGGGTTGGGGTATCCCGGTGGCCCCGCGATTGACCGGTTAGCGCGAGATGGCAAGCCGGAACGCGCGCCGTTCCCGCGTCCTTACCCGACGTGCGACGATCTCAACTTCAGTTTCAGCGGCATCAAGACGGCCTTGTTGTATTATTTAAGAGATCGGGAGGCGGCGGGTCATTCCTGGCATGTGCCGGATGTGGCGGCCGGGTTTCAGCAAGCCATCGTGGAAGTTCTGGTTGAGAAAACGCTGGCCGCCGCGCAACGGTCTGGCGTGCGCGACGTGGTGGTAACCGGCGGCGTAGCCGCCAATTCGCGGCTGCGTGCTCTGTTCGAGGCACGCGGCAGGGAAACGGGGATTGCCGTTCACGTCCCGCCGCTTCGCTATTGCACGGATAACGGTGCCATGATCGCCGCGGCCGGAGCCCGGCTTTTTCAGGAAGGACGCGTGGCAACGCTGGAATTTGAACCCCAAGCTGATTGGGCCATAGGAGTGTAACGATTCCTTCTCCTCACGGTAATCTGACGGGACTCAAGCCCAGCCAACTGCGGCGCTTGGAGCATGTCTATCGCCGACGGGTGCCGGAAGATGCCATCATTTCCTGGGAACTCGCCCGCTTCTGCACGAGTCTTTCACAAGAAATCGGACGTCAGGTCGGGGTGCTGATCAACCGACGGGGGGCGATCGAGGACGTGATCGTCGGCAACGACCGGGAGGTCGTCCTGCCGGATGTGTCGGACTATCGTCTGGGGCGGCGATCGCTCCGCGGTCTCCGGCTGGTCCACACACACCTGCGCAACGAGCCCTTGAGTCAGGACGATCTGACGGACCTGGCGCTCCTACGGCTCGACCTGATGGCGGCCGTCGGCGTGAAGGCAGACGGCCAGCCTGGACAGCTGTACGCAGCGAACATTCTTCCTCCGAATCCTTCCGGCAAACCCTATGAAGTCTGGAAGCCAGTCGCACTGCAGGAGTGCGATGTGCATCTGGGACAATTTCTCGGTGCTCTCGAAGAGGAACTTAGCCGGACCAGGCCCGCGCATCTGGTCAACGACTCTCAGGAACAGGCGATTCTGGTCAGCGTCTCCCGGCAAAGCATTGCCGATCAGGAAGAGTCGCTGGCCGAACTGGCGGATCTGGCTCGCTCTGCGGGCCTTGTCGTGTTGGACACGATTGTTCAGCGCCCACAGGCGGTTCATTCCAAGTATCTCCTCGGAAGCGGCAAGCTGAAGGAAGTGGTGATTAAGGCGCTGCAGCACGGAGTGGACTTCCTCGTCTTTGATCAGAACCTTACGCCCGCGCAGGCCACGGCGATCGCGGCCGTGACGGAACTCAAAGCCATCGACCGGACCCAGCTGATTCTCGACATCTTCAGCCGGAGAGCACACAGCCGGGAAGGGAAAATTCAGGTGGAGCTCGCGCAGTTACGCTATCTCCTGCCTCGCCTGACGGGGCACGGGACGGCGATGTCGAGGCTGGCTGGCGGCATCGGCGGACGTGGCCCCGGTGAGACGAAACTCGAAGTGGATCGCCGGCGGGTGCGAGATCGTATCAGCCATCTTGAGAGACAAATCGAGGTGATGGCGAGGAACCGCGCTCAGCAACGGGCCAGGCGCCTTCGTCGGGACGTGCCGATCATCTCGATCGTCGGCTACACGAACGCCGGTAAATCCACGTTGCTGAACGTCTTGACGCACAGCCGGGTGGCGGCGCAGGACCGGCTCTTTGACACCCTAGACACCGCCAGCCGGCGGTTACGATTTCCCGAGGAACGGGAGGCGATTGTGACCGACACGGTCGGGTTCATCCGGAATCTCCCTGCAGAGCTCATGGGCGCCTTTCGCGCCACCCTCGAGGAATTGCACGATGCCGATCTTCTCCTCCATGTCGCGGATCTCAGTAGCCCGATCCTCGAACGACAGGTGGCGGTTGTGGAGGGGATCCTGCGGGAGTTGGGCCTCGATCGAGTCCCTCGCGTGTTGGCGTTGAACAAAGCCGACCGGGTTGACCCGGCGCTGGCCTCCATCTTAAGCACGAGGTTAGACGGAATTGCCGTGTCGGCCTTACGGCCTGACACATTGATCCCCCTCTTGGAAGCCATTGAAAAGCGGCTCTGGCGTTTGACCCAGGCCGGTATTCCCTGCTAGTATACCCTCTCTTTTCAAGGTCATGGGCCCCTCCGTAAAAATGGCCTCGCGGCTCCTGAAGCTGCTCGATGAAGAGATTACGAATCCGAGGGTGGCCCTCCACTATAAGACGCCGCTCCAACTGCTGATGGCGACCATCCTGTCGGCCCAGTGTACGGATGAGCGGGTGAACCAGGTGACCAAGGGGCTGTTTGCCCGGTATCGGACGGCGCAGGATTATGCGAATGCCGACCAGGCTGTGCTGGAAAAGGAGATTCGATCGACTGGCTTTTATAAGGCGAAGGCCAAGAGTCTTATCCGATGTGGACAGGCCTTGGTCAGTCGGTTCGGCGGAGAGGTGCCACGGACGATGGAAGAGTTGGTGACTCTGCCCGGCGTGGGCCGCAAGACGGCCAACGTGATCCTCGGCAATTGCTTTGGAACTCCATCGGTGGTGGTGGATACTCACGTGACGCGGGTGACCCAACGTCTGGGGTTGGTGGACACGGACGACGCGGAGAAAATCGAGATCGCATTGCAGCGTCTGTTACCGAAATCCAGTTGGACGAGAGGCTCGCACCAATTGCTCCTGCATGGGCGACACATCTGCCAGGCGCGGGTGCCCAAGTGCGCCGAGTGCCGGATCTATGCGCTCTGCCCCTGGGAAGGGAAACTCCCGGTATGATCCGGAGCATGACGGGGTATGGACGGGCTGAAGGTCGCCATAAAGGGACGCCGATTACCGTGGAAGTCCGCTCGGTGAACCATCGCCACAGCGAGGTGGCGACGAGACTACCCCGTGTCCTGCAGGCTCACGAGGACCGGATCCGAACCCTGGTCCAGGCTCATGTGTCCCGCGGGCGGGTGGACGTGACGGTGAACTTCAGCGCCGAGCGGGACCCGGGGCGTGGGCTTATCCTGGACCGGCCGCTGGCGCGCCGGTACCTGGCACTCCTCAAAGAGCTCCAGCGAGAGCTTGGCGTGAAAGGGACTCCGGACGTGGCGTTGCTGGCCGGTTTTCGGGACATCATCAAGCCGGCGGAGTTGGCGGCCGAGGATCCGGGAGCAGTTCGGGCGGCGGAAAAGGTACTGACGCGGGCACTGAAGGCGTTGGACCACATGCGCTGCCATGAGGGCCGTACGCTGGAACGGGACCTCCTGGCACGGCTGCAGGAGATTGATCGGCGTCTGCGGACGGTTCGCCAGAGGATTCCCGCCATCCTCCAGGAACGCGCCGCACGGTTACAGGAACGGGTCAATCGACTGTTGGAAAGCGCAGGCGGAGGAAAAGAAGGTGTTGACCCGTCCCGGGTTGCGCAGGAGGTGGCGCTCTTGGCCGATCGTAGCGACGTGAGTGAGGAGCTCACCCGTCTGGACAGCCACCTGGGCCAGTTCAGGAATTTCCTTCGCAAGTCTGAGCCAGTAGGCCGCAGCCTGGATTTTCTCCTGCAGGAAATGAACCGGGAGGTGAATACCATCGGTTCGAAGGTCGGAGACACGGTGGTGACGCAGGAGATTGTCGCCCTGAAGGCGGAACTCGAGAAGATCCGCGAGCAGGTGCAGAATGTCGAGTGAGCGCGCGTCTGTGAAACGCCGCCAGGGGGTACTCTTTGTGGTTTCGGCTCCATCGGGGGCCGGCAAGACATCTCTCTGTCACGAACTGATGGCCCTGTTGCCGGATTTGCGCTTTTCAGTCTCCTGCACCACGCGCCCGCCGCGTCCGGGCGAGGTTCCGGAGAGGGACTATCGCTTCGTGGATGAGCCCACGTTCCGCGGCATGATCAAGGAGGGCGTGTTTCTCGAATGGGCGGAGGTCTACGGCAAGCTCTATGGAACTCCCCGGGCGCCCATCCAAGAGTGGATAGCGCAGGGGTGTGACGTGCTCCTCGATATCGATACGCAAGGTGCGATGCAGATCAGGCGGCACGTGCCGGAAGCCGTTTCGGTCTACATTCTGCCGCCCTCGATGGCCGTGTTGCGCCGACGCATGGAAGACCGGAAAGGGGATTCGCCGGACGAGATTGCCAAACGATTGAAAAGGGCCAAAGATGAAGTGGCGCATTATCGTGACTATAGTTATGTTATCATCAACGACGACTTTAAGTTTGCCGTGCGGCAGCTCGAGGCAATCGTGCTGGCCGAGCGCTGCCGGACGGCCATGCTGGACCTGTCGCAAGTGGAACAGGTTTTGTTGGAGAGTTAGATTGCAACGAAGATTTAATTACTTGCGGTATTGAGTATCCCGGCCCAGTTGATCGAAGGGCCGGGTCGAGCAAGCTTGGTATGGAGGACTTTGAATGGATATGTTAGCGCTATTGCCGGAGTATGACAACCTGCCCATCGAATCCCGGAGCCGTCTGGTCATCATCGCCGCCCAGCGTGCTCGACAGGTGATGCAGGGCGCCCGTCCCTTGCTGCCCACCAAACACACCAAGCCCACGACGATTGCGCTGGAGGAAGTGCTTAAGGGCAAAGTGAAGTTTGTGACAGGCAAAGAAGCACGCCAAGCCATGAAGGAAGCCCGCAAGCAGCGGGAGCGCGAACTCGAGCGGCTGACCGCGGTGCACGTGACGGGAGAAGACGCGAGCGAGATCAAGAAAGATTTGAGCGTCGTCGTGGACGACTCCAAGCCGGCGGAGGCGAGTGAAGACGACTGAGGGCAAGACCATCGTGCTGGGAGTGACGGGGAGCATCGCTGCTTACAAAGCGGCGTCTCTCGCGCGTCGCCTGATGAGCGAAGGGGCGACGGTGCATGTGGTGATGACCCAGACCGCGCAGCGGTTCGTCGGGCCGCTGACCTTTGAAGCCCTAACCGGCCACCCGGTGCGCACGGACCTTTTTCCGTCGTCCGATTCCCCTCCCGCTAAGATGATCATGCCGCACCTCGCGCTTGCGGAGTCGGCCGATCTGATCGTCATCGCCCCCGCCTCGGCCCACTGTGTGGCCAAGCTCGCTCATGGTCTTGCCGACGATCTCCTCTCCACGCTGGTCTTGGCGGCAGAGTGCCCGGTGATCGTGGTGCCGGCCATGGACGGCGGCATGTGGACCCATTCGGCAGTCCGCGCCAATGTCAGGACGTTGCGCCAGCGCGGCGTCATGGTGTTGGAGCCTGAGGTGGGGCCCTTGGCGTCGGGCCGGGTCGGCAAGGGGCGCTTTCCGGAAGAAGACGTCGTCCTCGCGGCGATCTCGGGGGCGCTACAACGCACCAAGGATTTCAGCGGCCGGAGGGTTCTCATCACGGCCGGTCCTACGCAGGAGGCCCTCGACCCGGTCCGGTTTTTGTCGAACCGCTCTTCGGGGAAGATGGGGTGGGCCCTGGCGGAAGCCGCGCGGGATCGCGGTGCCGAGGTGGCCTTGATCACGGGTCCCACCATCCTGCCCCCCGTTCCCCGTGTGTCCACCGTGCCGGTTGTGACATCCGATGACATGCGAAAAGAAGTGCTCACCCGGTTTCTCGGTACTGATGTGCTCATCATGGCGGCGGCCGTCGCCGATTTCCGACCGGTCCGTCCGGCGCGGGGCAAGGTTCCCAAAGGCGAAGGGCTGCGAACCTTGCTGCTTGAGCCGACGAAGGATATCCTAATGGACTTGCCGGCCCGCCGAGCCGACCAGATTGTCGTCGGCTTTGCGGCGGAAACCGGCGAGTTGATCGCGCGCGCCCGTGCCAAGCTGCGCAACAAGGCGCTGGACCTCATCGTGGCCAACGATGTGACGGAACCGGGAGCGGGATTCGGCACTGACACGAACAAAGCGACCCTGCTGGATCGGACGGGACGGTGCGATGCGCTGCCGCTCATGTCCAAGCGCGAACTGGCGCATCGGATCCTTGACGCGGTGCTGTCGTTCCCTGCTGAAGGAAACCGCGGGAACGCCAAGCGCACGCGACGCGGAGGGACAAGCTGATGCCTGAATCGGCGGCACATATTATGGCCGATGCCAAGAAGCTTGCTGATGCGGGTCAATTCGGCAAAGCCATCGAGGTCCTCCAGGAGGCGTTGAAGAAATTTCCCAAGTTGGTCAGTGCGCGGGTCTTGCTGGGCGAAGTCTATATGACCTCGGGAGATTTCGAATCGGCGAAGGTGGAGCTGGAGCAGGTCATCAAAGCCATGCCGGACAATTTCGCCGCCCACCGAAAGCTGGTGCTGATCTATCGCGACATTGGGGATAAACAGGCGGCGGCCAAGGCGTGCGATGCCATTCTCAACGCCAATCCGAAAGACCGCGAGATGGCGGAGTTGCGAGAACAATTGCGGGCAGAGAGCAAGACGGAAACGCCCCAGACAGGGACGGAGGAAATCGACAGCGAGACCCTGGCGGAACTCTACATCGCACAGGGGCACCGCGACAAGGGCCTGGAGGTCTATCGCCGTCTAGCCGCCAAGCATCCCGACGACATGCGCTTCCATGAACGGATCATTGCGCTGGAGGAAAGTGAAGCGGAATCCCTGGTTCAGGCCACGCCTAAGGCCCGCATTCGCCGGCTGGAAGGATGGCTCGCAGCGATCCGGGAGCGACGCCGATTGTGACGAAGATCCTGATCCTCCACGGCCCGAACCTCAATCTCCTGGGCTCCCGCGAAACGGATGTCTACGGAACGGTCACACTCGAAGGGATCAACCGGGATTTGGAAAGCCTAGCACGGGAACTCGACGTGACCCTGATGATTCACCAATCCAACGGCGAAGGGGAGTTGGTGGAGTGGATCCAAAAAGCGAAAGGGCAGTTCGATGCCTTGGTGATCAATCCCGGAGCCTATACCCACACGAGCATCGCCCTGCGGGACGCCGTTGCGGGAGTCGGCATCCCGACCATCGAAGTGCACCTGTCCAATATCTACCGCCGGGAGGAGTTCCGGCAGCACTCGTACATTGCCGGAGTCGCGCTCGGGCAGATCTCAGGTTTCGGCCCGGATAGTTACACGCTGGGGCTCCGGGCAGCTCTGGCGCATCTGCGCGCTCAACGAGCCGTCCCTAAAAAGTAGACAGCATGAATCGGAGGAAGGAGAAAGACGCACGTGATTTCAACGTCGGAATTTCGGAACGGCGCGAAACTTGAGCTGGAGGGAGAGCCGTTCACGATCATCGAATTTCAGCACGTCAAGCCGGGGAAAGGCGGGGCTTTTGTGCGCACTAAATTGAAGAGCCTGAGATCGGGCAACGTCATCGAGCGGACCTATCGGTCCGGCGAGAAATTGCCGACGCCCGATCTGGATGAGCGGGAGATGACCTTTCTCTACGTGGAAGGCGACCAGTATACGTTCATGGACACCACGACCTACGAGCAGTTGACGTTCGGCCGTGATCAATTGGGCGCTGGATGGGACTTGTTGAAGGAAAACATGACCGTCACGCTGCTGCTTCATGAGGGGACGCCGATCGGGATGGAGCTGCCGATTTTCGTGGAGCTCAAGGTCGTCAAGACCGACCCTGGCGTGCGCGGAGACACGGCCTCCGGGGGATCGAAACAGGCCACCCTGGAAAGCGGGGCGACGATCAAGGTGCCGCTCTATCTTGTGGAGGGTGTGGTGGTCAAAGTGGATACCCGCACCCGCGAATATGTGGAACGAGCCTGATGGCGCGCCGTCAATCCAAACCCGACAAGAAGACTGTGAAGCCGGAGCCGAAGCCTCGTCCGGATGCGCTGGTCGAACCCAAAGTCTTGCAGGCTCTGATCGCGGTCTTTCAGAACGCGAACGTGAGCGACCTCGAAGTCGAGCGGGGCGGCCTCCGCATCCGCCTGCGGCGGGAGGGAGCGAGGACTTCTGCCTCATCCGCCGAAGTATCCGTCCCCGTTACCGGGTCGGCTCCCGGCGCACTCTCCGCGGAAGCCTCGGCGGCCGAGCAGGCCGCCGAAGGGCTAGTGACCATGCGCTCACCCATCGTCGGGACGTTCTACCGGTCGGCGTCTCCATATGCCGAGTCTTACGTCGAGGAAGGCGCATACGTGAAGAAAGGCCAGGTACTCTGCATCGTCGAGGCCATGAAACTGATGAACGAGATTGAGTCGGAAACGGACGGACGCGTGGTAAAGATCCTGGCGGAAAACGCCAAGCCGGTCGAATACGGCGAACCGCTTTTCCTGATCGAGCCGGGCGCGCGGCCGGAGGAATAAGGGGTGTTTAAGAAGATCCTCATTGCCAACCGCGGCGAAATCGCGGTCCGGATCATCCGGGCCTGCAAAGAGTTGGACATTCGCAGCGTGGCCGTGCATTCGGAGGTTGATGCCAACGCCTTGCATGTGCGGCTGGCGGACGAGCATCTCTGTATCGGGCCGGCCGATCCGGCGTTGAGCTACCGCAACATCCCCAACATCCTGAGCGCGGCGGAGATCACGGCCTGCGACGCCGTGCATCCGGGCTACGGTTTTCTGGCCGAGAACGCGCACTTCGCCGAAGTGTGCGAGTCCATCGGGCTCAAATTCATCGGGCCGACCTCCGAGAACATCGCCACCATGGGCGACAAATCCAAAGCGCGCGACATCATGATCCGGCAGGGGCTGCCGGTGCTGCCAGGCAGCGAGGGCGAGATCGCCAGTGAGCAGGAGGCCGCGGCGGTGGCCGCCAAGATCGGCTATCCCGTGATCATCAAAGCGTCCGCGGGCGGAGGCGGGCGCGGGATGCGCGTGGTGAACAAAGAAGACGAGCTGGCGCACGCCTTTCAGGCCGCCCGCGCCGAAGCCGAGGCAGCCTTCGGCGACCAGGGCGTGTATGTGGAGAAGTTTTTCCTCGAGCCGCGTCACATCGAAGTCCAGATCCTGGCTGACGAGAAGGGCCGCACGGTCTTTCTCGGCGAACGGGACTGTTCCATCCAGCGTCGCTACCAGAAGCTCATCGAAGAGACGCCGTCGCCGGTGGTGGACGACCGGCTTCGCCGGGAGCTGGGGCGGGTGGCGGTCGAGATTGCGCAGGCCGTCCGGTACCGGAACGCCGGCACCGTGGAGTTCCTGCTGGACAAGGACCGGCGCTTCTACTTCATGGAGATGAACACCCGGATTCAGGTCGAGCATCCGATCACGGAGGAGGTGACCGGCATCGACCTCATCAAAGAGCAGATCCGGATCGCCGCGGGCCTGCCGCTGTCCTGGAAGCAGCAGGATGTGAAGATCACGGGCCACAGCATCGAATGTCGGATCAACGCCGAGTGTCCCGACACGTTCAAGCCGTGCCCCGGGCGGATCACCCGATTCCATGCCCCTGGTGGGCCCGGTCTGCGGGTGGATACGGCGATCGAGGCCGGCTCCGAGATTTCCTGTCACTACGACTCCCTCATTGCGAAGGTGATCGCACGCGGCCATACGCGCGAGGAGGCGTTGGCCAGGATGCGGCGGGCGTTGGAGGAGTGCGTGGTGGAGGGAATCAAGACCACGATCCCGCTGCACCTCCGCATACTCGATGATCCCGACTTTCAGAAAGGCCGCTTCTCGACAGCCTTCCTCGAACGGTTCGGTTCCATCACTCCCGGCAACTCGACGTAGTTCCCTTTGAAGCTTGCCGGTCTTTACCTCATCCTCGACCCCAGCGTCGCAGGTTTTCATCTGCACCCTCCCGCCCCGGACGCGCCGAGACGCGTCCCTTTCCCGGCCCTGGCCGATCTCGTCAGGACCGCGCTCGAAACCGGAGTACGGCTCTTTCAACTGCGGATGAAAACCCCGCACACTGGTGAGTTCTACGACATGGCGACCCATCTCTGCCAGCTGGTGCAGCAGGGCGGGGGCACGTTCATCGTCAATGACCGGTGTGATGTGGCGATGGCGGTCGGGGCGGACGGGGTCCATTTGGGGCAGGACGATTTGCCGCTGGCGGATGCGCGGGCGATCCTGGGGCCCGGCAAACTGATCGGGATCTCGACCCACAATCTCAATCAGGCGATCCAGGCCGAGGCGGGCGGAGCGGACTACATCGGCTTCGGACCGATCTTTCCGACAGTGACGAAGGAGCATCCGAACCCGGTGGTCGGCGTGGCGGGTTTGCGCGAGGTACGGGCGAAGGTACGGATTCCGATCGTGGCCATCGGCGGGATCAACGTCAAGAATGTGGCGGATGTCTGTACCGCTGGTGCTGACTGCTGCGCAGTCGTCTCAGCGGTGCTGTCTGCCGCCGACCCTGCGAAGGCAATCACGGAACTGATGAAAGCGATTGAAAGCCGAACCTAGAACGCGGGTCCTGCCGCC
>DASYQR010000015.1:0-15761 GCA_036005325.1 Nitrospirales bacterium
GCCGGCGTCCTGCCAGTTCGTCAAAGGCGAGCACCTCGAAGACTTCCCCTACCAGTACCTGGACTATTTCAAGCATTTCAGCGGCGAGACGAAGTTCACTTTCCGCACGCTTTTGTGGTGGGGACACCACATCGTGTTTGCCTTGATCCTGGAAGGGGAGCGTCTCACGCAGTATAAAAAGAATCTCATGAACCGTTACGACGCCGTTGCGGACAAGGGTCTCTCGCTCTGCCTGGGAAGCTCGCCGTGGGAATGGAAACGCGGCGAGGGCTACACGATGGAGCTCACGTGGGAGCGCAAGAACGAGCTGATGGCGCTGCTCGACCGCCGGTCCTTCGTGAAGCTGGCGCGGTTCGTGCCGTTCGACGACCCGGCGGTGCGGGAAGGGCGGGTCCCCGCAATCGGACGCGCCACACTACGCCAGATCATGCCGATCATCACGCCGTAGGCAGCAACGCTCAGTTCGGAGTTTTGCCGCTGTAGTTCTTCTTCAGGATCTCGCGGACGCGTTTCAGGTCGAGAGCCTCGGCCTTGTTACCGTCGCGGCCGACCACGGTGGTCGCCATGGTCAGCGCATTGAGGATGGCTTCCTGTGTGGCTTCGACCGTCGCCGTAAAGAGCGGGTTGAGATGCGTATCCGCAAAGACGGTCGTCTGATAGGTGCGCTCCTTGGGATAGTGAGGGATGACGTTGCCAGTGGAAAAGGCAAGCACAAAATCCCCGCTGCCGTGTCGCGCGGTGGAGCCGGTGCGCGCCAGGCCAAGCGCCGCGCGCTTGGCGAGCCGTTTCAGTTGCCGGGCGTCGAGCGGCGCATCTGTGGCGATCACGATGATGATCGAGCCCTCGGATCCCTCTGAGGCTGCCTTGGAATTACCATAGAGCTTGCCGATCGGAATGCCGCCCATCAGCAATTCTTCCCGGCGGCCGGAGTTCGTGTTGACGAGCACGCCCACGGTATAACCGCCTGCCGCCTGGGTGACTCGCGACGCGGTTCCGATCCCGCCCTTGAAACCATACGACACCATGCCGGTGCCGGCGCCGACGGTGCCCTCCGCCACAGGCCCATCGCTCGCGCTGTCCAGAGCTTTGATGACGTCGGCTTCCGAAACGTGGCGGCCTTGGATGTCGTTGAGCCGGCTGTCATCGCATTCGGCGATCACCGGCGTGAGCGTATCGTCCTGGATGCCGATCTCGGGATACCGGGCGATCATCCAACTCATAACGCCGTTGGCGACGCGGGGCAGGTTGAGCGTGTTGGTCAGGGCGATCGGGTATTCGAGGAAGCCGGACTCTTCCACCCAGGCGAGTCCAGTCATCTCGCCGGTGCCGTTCAACACGAAGGCGCCGGCGGGAACTTTCTTGTGCCAGACGTCGTCACGGGGGATTACCACTGTGACCCCTGTGCGAACAGGGCCTTGCCCCGGCACGAGCGTACCTTCTCCTCTGATCAAGGTCGTGTGGCCGACCTTGACTCCAGGCACGTCGGTGATGGCGTTGAGCTTGCCGGTGGGATACGTGCCGAGGGATAATCCAAGACTTCGGGCGCGGGCGCGCGACTCGTCTCTGACGGGTGTGACGGTCTCAGCCTCCGCTGAGGCAGAGACCAAGAGCAGTATCACCAGCAGCAGCGGCTGGATCAACGGCGCCCGCCGGCCAGCGGGAACCCGGCCTGCATCCAGGCATTCACGCTGCCGCGGATGTTATAGACGTTCTTGTACCCGAGTTCAGTCAAAGTGTCGGCGGCGATGTTGCTGCGCTTGCCGGACTGACAGTAGACCACAATGTAATCGTCGGCTCCCGCACCGATTTCCTTGTGACGCCGAGTCATCTCCCGGAAGTCGATATTCAGGTCGGTGCCGGGGATTGCTCCGGTATCATGCTCTTCGATGGATCGTACATCCACCAGGAAGAAGCCCTTCTCGCGCAGGCTGGGTGCCTTGTCCAGCGCGCTCTTCACTTCCTGCACGCTCAGTTGCCGCACGTGCGAAGCCGAGGCCGGTCCGACCAGCAGGCCGCCGCCAGCCAGAACCAGAACACCGAAGTACGCAAGCCAACGGAGTTTCATGGCGCGTCCTCTCAAAAAATGGACCCTGCTATTCAATTGCCCTTTCCCCTGTATGCTACGGCGGGTCTTCCGCGATGGTCAAGGGGCAGGCGTTTGAGGAAGAGTGGGCTCAGTCATTCTTGCAGAAAAACGCGACGCTAGCGGTATAGCCGTGAAGGAAGTTATTTCCCCCGACCGGCCCGATTTCACCCATCGCGAAGAAGCCGCCGACCGGGATACCACCCATCTGTTTCTGGACGGCGGTGACGTCGTGATGGGGGGTGCGGAAGAAGCGCTGGCCCCGTCCGTTACAGCTGAAAAGAAGAGCCCCGATGGGATCCCTTACGCTCGGTGCGTTGCGTTCCCCGGTCAGCAGCGCGCGCAGGTCTTCGCTGGCTGAGGCACCGTCCCGCAGTTGAAACTGCACGGTCTGTCCAATCCGAACATAATCAGCCACTGCCACGCTGCCGGTCTTCTGGTCGATCCCCATCAGATTTCGGATCAGGAAATCCCCCCGCTCAAATTGGTCCTTGTGTTCGTCAATGACGATTCCCAGGTGCAAAGCCCGCTCGGCCTGGTGTTGCTCGGCCGGCGAGAGGAGTGCGAAGACCTCGCGCAGGCGATCCAGCGCGGGCTTGCCGCTGAGTTCGTGGATGATGTTCTGCTCGGCTTGCGTGATCATGAAGCGATCGCCGATCGGCCGGCAGCCCTGCGATACGACGGTCCGAATGCACACGGCGCCAGTGACGGCGACCCCGATCACGCCGCTGTCCACCACCGTATCGTTGAAAAGGAGCCGGTTCGCGCCGGGCTCCTGGGCGCCGCTGGCCATGCCGCCGATCGCGGAAGCGCCGGGATAGCGTGTCGCGAGGTCTTCCAGGAAGGCCTCAGCCGGTGTGGCGGTGAAGGGTTCGGCGATGACCAGGAACGACAGGGTTTGATCGAGTGCCGGCATGGTGTCTGGCCAACCTGTGATTGTCATCCGATCGCCTGCTTCCACGTATTCAAGGTGAAACGGCGTGAGCGAGGCTCCGGGCAGGTGACCGGCCCAGAGAGAAAGCGCCGGCTGGCCCTCCACCTCCTGCGCATCTCCGATCACGCTTTCAGCCGAGCACCCGAGCAGGACGGTGGGATGGAGACGGTCATGGATCGTCTTGACGATGAGGTCCGCCGAGTCGGAATGGTCGGGCGAAAAGAAAACGAATGCCAGGTCTACCGACCGGCCTCCCAGCCGGGCGATGGTTTCACGGCACACGTCCTCAAGAGCATTTTCGGTGATGGGGGCTTGCGAAAGCGCCGTATGCACTTGCATAACGCGAGTGTAGCATACGGGAATGTTTGCTTGTCCAGTGTTCTCTTTTTTCGCCCTGCGAAGTCGTGGTATGCTACAGGATGATGGTCCCCGATCTTGTTCTTTACCATGCCGAGTGCACCGACGGATTCGGCGCCGCGTACGCCATTTGGAAACGGTTCCCCTCGGCAGAGTTCATTCCCGCCGATCATGGACAGCCGCCCCCCGTCAGTTGCGCCGGCCGTAAAGTTGTGATCGTCGATTTCAGTTACCCCCGTCCGATCTTGGAGAAGATGGCGAAGGAAGCGGCGGCCTTCCAAGTCCTGGATCACCATATTACGGCTCAAGAAGCCCTGGGCGGCTTGCCCTACGCACATTTCGATCTCGAGAAAAGCGGCGCGGTCCTTGCCTGGGAGTGGGCTCACGGTTCGCCGGCCCCCTGGCTTTTGCAGTATGTGCAGGATAAAGACCTTTGGGTGTGGAAGCTCCCCGCAAGCCGCGAGATCAGCGCAGGATTGAATTCCTACCCCTATGATTTCAAGGTCTGGGATTCCCTGGAGAAGGATGTACTCGAACGGGAGGGGCGGGCCATTCTCCGGTTCGAACACGAATTGGTGAAGAAGATCATCCGGCATACGATCTGGGTCCGATTTGAGGGGCAGACCGTGCCATGCGTGCAGAGCACAATCCTGACAAGCCAGATCGGCGAGCAGCTGTCGTCAGGCTGGCCATTCTGCCTGATCTGGCATGATCACAATGGGCGGCGCCACTTTAGCCTGCGCTCGGAACAGGCCGGCGCCGATGTGGCGAAGATCGCCGTGAAATACGGAGGCGGTGGCCATACCCACGCGGCAGGATTTTCGGTTCCTCTCGGTGATGCGGGCCCACCGCCAGCTGATGGCTCCACACCGGGTATTTTGATCCTTCTCGAAAAGTCTCAGGGGTAAAATTTTCATAATTTAGGCATCGTGAGAAGCAAGCGAGCGCATAGCTGCGTGGCTTCCCACGCACCGACAGCGACGCGTCGAGTATCGAAGTTTAAAATCGCAGCAGTGCTCCTCTCTAAGTACCTGATTTCCTGACCGTTAGGACCCCGATCTGCTCAAGTTAACCGACCCTGGACTCGTGGTACTAGCTTTGCTGTACAACTGGGGTAGTTACGGAAGGGGCAGGTTGTTGCGAAGGATTGACAAGCGCCTGTCCAAGGATGACAATGTGCCGACTTTGTACGAGGAAGAGGCGGGAGGGCTCGATGGGTTACCCAAGATTCACACAAATCGTGTCGATGGTGCTGATAACTGGCGTGCTGGCAGGTCAGGTCCTAGCCGCCGAGACGTCCAAGGCGACAGCTGATAGCAGCCAGGTGCAGGGTTCAGCATGTTACCGTTTGGGTGATGATGAGAGCCTCCTGTCGGCCCAGAAGAAAGCCTTGGCTCTTGCCAGGGAAGCCGCCCTGCAGAAGATCAAGGCCTTTGCCGAAAGCGCTGATCGGCTCGGCGGTCGAGGTCTGGAACACGAAGTTATGGCAGCGGCCAGCCGGGTCGGACTCAGTAACGAACGCATCACCAAGCAAGAAGTAAGAGCGCATCAGGTTTGCGTGTGGCTGTCGGCGACGCCAAACTCCCGTGAGGTCACCGAACTCATGAGACAGCGGCTCAACGCCAAGGAACTGGCCCAAAAGGTCCAGGATCCGGTGATTGCGCAACCTGCCCCGAGCTTTATAGTGAAAGTCTGGACCAACAAAAAGGATGAGCCCTTCGTCGAGGGCGAACGGCTCATCATCTCTGTCGAATCCGAGAAGGACGCCTACTTGAAGCTGGATTACTACACGGCCGAGGGCAAAGTGGTGCATCTGGTGCCCAACGTCTTCCCTGATAAAGAACGTATCCGCGGTGGACAGACCTATGCGTTCGGCGAGGAGGGTGGCCCGTTAGAGTTCAAGATTTCCCCGCCGTTCGGGGAGGAGACCATCAAGGCGATTGTTAGCACAGTACCGTTCGACTCTGCACTGACCGAGCCGGAGCGAACCAGTGAAGCCACGGTTTACCTAACCAAGATGCAGAACGCCGTGAAGGCCAAGGCGAAAGATGCGACATGGGCTGAGGGTAAAGTGGCGATCTATACCGCCAATAGGGACGATCACCAAGTCGCCAAAGACCGTAAGCAGATAGATCTGCCGACTGCGAAAGTCGGCACGCGCAGTGTAGGTCCGCCGCCACAAAAGCCGGAGCAGCCGATCGACATCATCGGTGTGCCTGGACGCAAGAAGGCCGAGCGGCCGATCGAAACGATGGGGACAATGGGCCGGTCCAAGAGTGGTGACGAGAAGAACCCATAACGGCGGTCGAAGCTCTGGCCGTCTTGGGGTCAGCGATCAGGCCCGGACGCATGAAGAGGTGCTATGGGAGGTCGGGTAACGCGGCCCGACATTGCCCGATATGGTCCGCCGTTGGTTGCTGGCGTGGCCGCGGCCTGCGTCATCGGGCTGATTCATTTAGCTCTTCCCACCTACATCCCGGAGCTGGATCACCGGATCAGCGACCGGATGTTTCAGCACCGTGGTCCCATCCGGCAGGATCCCCGGCTCATCCACGTCAATGTAGATGATCGCAGCGTGCGCGCCTTGGGACGGTGGCCCTGGCCCAGGGCGCTCGACGCGCAGGTCATTGACACGCTCCGCGAGCTCGGCGTCCGCGCCATCGTCATCGATGCGTTCTTCCCGCTTCCGACCTCTCCGAAAGTAGACCCCAAAAACGAGAACGATCGGGCCTTCGCGAACGCGATGTCAGCGATGGGAAGTGTCTATCTCGCGAGCGCGCTTCTTCTTACCCTACCGTCCGAGGCCGAGCCAGAGGACGAGGAGGTCGAGCGGGAGATGATGTATCCGGACGATCTCCTGAATCGCGTCACCGGGCCTGGGCCGGTTCCCTTTCCTCCAGGCTTCTATCATGGAACGACGAGACTACTCCCAATGGAGGTGTTCGCGCAGGCGGCCCGCGGCGTTGGCCATGCCTCGGCAACCAAGGATTCCGACGGCGTCGTGCGGCGGAACCCTTTACTCGTGCGGGTCAAGGACCGACTGTTTCCCTCCCTTTCATTCCGCCTCGCGGTTGACCTTTTGGACAGCGACTTGTCAAAAGTCGGGATTGAGCCTGGTCATGTGATCATCCACGATGCCCTTCTGCCAGGAGAAAGTACGAGGAAGGATGTGCGCATCCCGGTTGACGATCATGGCCAGCTCACGGTGAATTTTTCCGGGAAGTGGGACGAAGCGTTCAAACACATCTCGGCTGCTGATGTACTGGAAGAGGTGGACGATCCAGAGAAGCGCCCGGAGTTGGAGAAAAACTTCAAAGACTCTGTCGCCCTCTTTGCGATCTCCACGACCGGTTCGAGCGATATCGGGATCGTTCCCGTCGAGAAATCCTATCCCCTCAATGGGGTGCACATGAACATGATCAATACGATCCTGACCCAGCAGTTTCTGGTGGAGTCCGGACCGACTGCCGTGATCCTGCTGGTGCTGGGGATGAGCCTCGGGGTGGCGCTGCTCTCGCTCTGGCTCAAACCCTACGTGTACGTGCTCGTCGCCATCGCGGCCATTGGAGGGTATGTTACGGGTGCCTGGTGGGGTTTCATCGAGTTCGGCCGAATTCTTCCGGTCGCTCCTGTCATACTAGTAGGGGCGCTTTCCAGCGCCGGGATGCTGACCTATCGGTATGCCGCCGGTGAGCGGGAAAAACAAAAGACCCGCGCCGCATTTGCGCCCTACTTCGCTCCTGCCGTTGTGGACATGCTTCTGAGCGATAGCATGGACCGTCTGATGGGCGGTAAGCGAAAGGAACTCACGATGCTGTTCTCAGACATCGTTGAGTTCACGAGTCTCTGTGAAGGGATCGAACCGGAAGTCGTACAGAAAGTTCTCCAGGAGTATTTCAATGAGATGACGCGGATCGGATTCGTCCACCAGGGCACGCTGGACAAGTTCATTGGTGACGGTATGTTGTGGTTCTTCGGTGATCCCCTGCCCCAGGAAGACCACGCGATCCGGGCGGTGCATGCCGCCCTCGACATGCAGGCGGCCATGCATCCACTCCGCGCCAAGTGTAAACAGGAAGGACGGCCGGTACTGGCGATGCGGGTCGGCGTCAATACGGGCGTGGTGTTGGTAGGCAATATGGGATCGGATGCCCGCAAGGAGTACACTGTGATGGGAGATGCCGTGAACCTTGCCTCCAGGGTCGAAGGGGCGAACAAGCCCTTCCATACCGAAGTCATGATGACGGAGCGGACCCACCAGTTGGTGAAAGATGCTGTGGAGTGTCGAGAGCTGGACCTTTTACGCGTGAAGGGCAAGAAGCAAGGTGTGCGCGTGTTTGAGGTGATGGCCAGGAAGGGCGAGTTGCCCGAACTCAAGCGGCAAGTGATGCTGGTTTACAACGAGGGATTGGAGGCGTACAAGCAACGCGACTGGTCCGCCGCCGCCGCGACCTTTACTCGGGCGCTCTCGATTGACAAGACAGATGGGCCATCCCAGTTATACCTGGAGCGGGCTGAAGAGTTCCGCAAAAACCATCCACCCATCGATTGGGATGGCGTGTATGAGATGAAGACCAAATGATCAACGCAGCCGATCGTCCCAACGTCCGCCGGCTTCTGCCCGCCGGGGCGGCGAGCGGGCTTGTCGTGGTGATCCTACTGTGGCTTTGGCCCTGGGCTTTTCAGGGCTGGGAGGACAAGACCCTCGACCTCCGATTCGGACTTCGCCAAGCGATTCCCACCGATTCGCGGATTGTGCTCATCGACTGCGACGACACCAGTGTGGCCACGCTCGGTCGATGGCCCTGGGACCGGGCTGTCCATGCGCTCATGGTGGAGATCCTGACCGCCGCTGGCGCCAAGGCGATCGCCTTTGACGTGGTCTTCAGTGTGCCGTCGGCCGACAGCGACCTGCGCTTCATGAAGGCCATGGCCGAATCCAGGAGAGTGTACCTACCAATCGGCGTGGATCTCATTCCGGCGGAGGCCGCGAAATCCAACGAAGCGGTGCTAGCCCATGGCCAAGACGTGTTGGCGAACACGCTCGGGGTTGCCGGATTGCCGTGGGTGGCCGGGCGGGATGCGGGGCATCTCCTCGTGACCGGGCGCGTGTTCATGCCGTCAGCCGACCTCGCTGCGGCAGCCGCAGGCGTCGGGCATATCGCGTCCAACCGTGATCCTGACGGCGTGATCCGTCGAATTCCTCTGATGGTGAAAGTGCAGGACCGTCTGATGCCGGCCTTTTCATTGCGGGTGGCCATGGGGGCGCTCGACGTGAATCCCGAGCAGGTCACAATCGTACCGGGACGGCATGTGGAGCTGCAAGGGATCAACGGGGACCTACGCCGCATTGTGCGCATTCCGGTCGATGAGCGCGGTCAGATGTTGATCAATTATGCGGGACCGTGGACCGAGATCTTTCTGCCGCACTATGGCTTTTCGCGAGTCTTGGCCATGGCCGGCATGCCGGATGGGCGGCGCGAAATCGAGGCACGGTTCAAAGGGGCGACCGTCCTGATCGTGGCCACGGCGACCGGGTTCGACCTCAAGGCCGTTCCGTTGGGCGGCGCCGCGCCAGGCGGCCTTGTCCACGCCAATGCCCTCAATACAATCTTCACGGAGCGCTGGCTGCGGCCGTCGTCCTCCCTGGCAACCTTCTTAGCAGTGCTCCTCATGGGGCTTGTGGGCGCGCTCGCCGTCTCGACCCGTTCGTGGGCGTTTGCCTTGGCGCGCGTGGGAGGCGCTGGGCTGCTGTACATTGTCGCGACGATCGTCCTCTTCAACGTCTTTGGTCAGGTGCTCCCTCTCATCGCGCCGCTGGTCGCCTTCCTCGGTGCGGTGGTCGTCATTCCCATCTATGAGCAGGCGACCGTGCGAATGCGGCTTGGTGCGTTGGAGCGGCAGATGCGGGATGCGGAAGCCGCCCTGGCCACCAGCCGGTCTCGCCTGGCAGCGCACGACGCGGAATTCGACAGGGCAATCGACGAGGCGCAAAAGTTGCGCGAGGCGTCGCTGGAACCGACGAGCCAGGTCCAGGAGATGGAAGCCAAGCTGCAGGCATTGGATCACGCCCTGCACAAGGCCCATACGCAGCGAGACCGCCTCGTCGCGCAGGTTGAGGAACTGGAGCAACGGGTCCTGGACCTGCGTCCTGTGACCATCTTGCCGCCGGCAGATCTCAACCACGATCAGCAAGTGGCGCGGTCCGAGTGCGAGGCGCATGGGCTCATCACAGGCGACCGCCGGATGCTCGAGGTTTTTCAGATGATCAAAAAGGTCGCGGCTGTTTCGAGTCCGGTTCTGCTGACGGGCGAGACCGGCACCGGAAAGGAATTGCTGGCCCAGGCCCTCCATGCTCTCAGCCCACGGGCCACGGGCCCATTCGTGGCGGTCAACATGGCGGCGATCACCGAAACCTTGGCCGAAAGCGAGCTGTTCGGGTATGTACGCGGGTCCTTTACCGGCGCATATGCCGACAAGAAAGGCCGGTTTGAGCAGGCCGACCGCGGCACGCTGTTCATGGATGAGATTGGCGAGCTCCCCTTCGATCTGCAGACAAAACTGCTTCGGGTGCTTCAAGCGGGGGAGGTAGACCGCGTCGGGGGCTCGACACCGCGAAAAGTTGACGTGCGGATCATTGCTGCGACCAATCGCAATCTGGAGGAGGAAGTCCGTGTCAAGCGATTCCGAGAGGACCTGTACTACCGGCTGAACGTCGTGCAGATCACGCTCCCGCCGCTGCGTGAACGTCCGAAAGATGTGGAACTGCTGGCCCAACACTTCCTGAACCAGTTCGCGGCGCAAGCGGGAAAGTCAATCGTCGGGTTTTCGGAGCGTGCGATGGAGGTCCTGCGGTGCCAAGAATGGCGGGGCAACGTGCGCGATCTCCGCAATGCCATCGAGCGCGCGGTGGTGTTCGCGGAGGGGCAGGTGGTCACCGAGACCGATCTCAGCCTGAGCGCGCCCGTTCAGACCGTGGGTCGTGCGGTTCTTGCGGGGCCGGCTGTGCGGGATATTTCCGGCGACGGCGCATTCCTGGAAATCATGCGGGAACTACGCTTTGAGATCGATGCGGTTGCCCAGCGGCTGGCGCTCAGCCGGGGCACAGTCGCCTCGCGCTTTAAGGGCATCTGTTTCCAGGCAATCATTTCGCATGAGGGGCGGATCACGGAGGCAGCAGCGGAAGTGGCTGGTGCGAAGGATAGCCGGGTTGAATCGAAGGTCCGCGAATACTACAACAACCTCATGGAGTCGGCGAAGCAATTTCCCAACGCCGACCTGGCCATACTGGAGTGTCGCCGCCGGTTCAAGAACCTTCCGCAGCGCTATTTTCCGGCGGTGGAGCAACTCATCCGGAGCAAGTTCCCCGTCGCGGCGCCTTGACGTCTTTCTGGGCCCCCCTTATAATACGGCTTCTTCAGCGATCGGGGCGGGAATAGCTCAGTGGTAGAGCATCGCCTTGCCAAGGCGAGGGTCGAGGGTTCAAATCCCTTTTCCCGCTCCAAACTAAATTTGCTTCTGGAGATTACTGCGAATCGGCTACCGTCCGCTGAGTAACCTTAAAGATAACCCGCCGGTTCTGCTCGCGACCTTCGGCAGTGTCATTCGAAACGATAGGCTGCGTATCGCCGTACCCCTTGGCGATGACTACAGTCGGCGGCAGGCCGTAAGTCTGGAGGAGGTACTGGCGGATGGCCTCCGCTCGCTCCTTCGAGAGCTTTAGGTTGCTCTGCGGAGCACCCACATTGTCCGTATGGCCAGCGACCTCGATCACCCACTTTTCGTTTTTCCCTGTCTCCAGGGACGTCTTAAAAGCCCGGCCTGCGTTATCCAGTTGGGTGAACGATTCAGGTGTCTTCAACAGGACTGTGCCTGTTTCAAAGATCACATAAATGGTGGCTTCACGCTTCTTCGAGTCAGAACCAGACCGGGGGACCTTGGCCAAGCTCCGCTTTTGAACGGTGTCGGTCGCAGGTGTATCCATAGATGCAGCCGGTGAGTCAGCCGACTCAAAGAGCGCCGAGAATTCCTCCTCTGACACAAGTTTGTTGGCTGCATCGGCTGCCTGTGAAGGAACAGGCATACCGAATCCCACTGCGGACAGGATCCCCGCGAGTAGAACCCCTTTCACAACGTTTTCGTTGAGCCCCCATGTGGTAATCATACGACCCTCCTCTTCCCACTAGGAACACCTTCCCAAGACTTTCGTCTAGTGGGTTTGAATCTGCCTCGTAAACATAGCTCAATAATGACCAAAGAGGCAAGAGCTTACCATTTATTCATGGGGATGTTGTTCGAGTGTTTCTAAGAATATGAATAACTTATCACTTCCTGGGCTTCCACTCGCGGGTCAGCTTTTGGGCCTTGGCAATCTGTGCGGCGGTCATCTTTTTTGCGAGGAGGTCACGTGCTGCCGTCGCCTTCTTCTGGCCTTGCTCGGCGGCGAGGCTCAGCCACAGATAACCCTGGATGGAGTCCTGCGGGATACCCCGGCCCTTGACGTACAGCAGCCCCAGACTGTGCTGGGCATCAGCGTCCCCTTGCTCCGCAGCTCGAAGATACCAATTGACAGCCTTGGCGTAGTTCTGCGTGACGCCCTCGCCCTTGGCGTACAGCAACGCCAGGTTGAACTGGGCATCGACGTTCCCCTGTTCGGCCGCTCGGCGATACCAACGGGAGGCTTCGGTATAATTCTGTGGAACGCCTTTTCCTTTGGCATACAGCAGTCCCAGATTAAACTGAGCCTCGGCATATTCTTGTTCGGCCGCTCGACGATACCAGTGGAAAGCTTCGGCGTAATTCTTCGGGACCCCTTGACCCTCGGCATACAGCACGCCCAAGTTGCTCTGGGCGTTGGCGAGCCCTTGTTCAGCCGCCTTGCGATACCAGCGGAAGGCTTCGGCATAATTCTGGGGGATGCCGCGACCGTTGTCATACATCAACCCGAGACTATACTGCGCGTCGGCGTCTCCCTTTTCGGCTAATGGGCGCCACTCTTTCAGGGCGGCGGCATAGTTGCCGGCCTCATAGGCGGTCAGACCTTTCTTGAAGTCTGCCTCCGCCGGTGAGACGAGGCAGAACACGAGTGCCGCGACCGCTGCGATCCATGCGATGTCGTTCATGAGGGAGCAAGGCTAGGCTCCCTCAAAGGGACTGTCAAGTGCGGAGAGTCGTTTGTGGCGGGTCGACTTACCAGAATGGCGTAGAGTAAGATCAATGACGCGATACCTGTCGGGAATTGCGGAAGGAAAGGTTGGTGCGCCCGGCAGGATTTGAACCTGCGGCCTGCGGGTTCGAAGCCCGACGCTCTATCCAACTGAGCTACGGGCGCACTGCGAAAGTAGCCTAATCGTCTTCGCGTGGGGCTGTCAATCGAAGGGGGTGCGGAACGATCGTGGTTGCCGACAATGCCCGGCCCGGGTTCGGGGGCCTTCGCGTGGTTTCTTTTGAGAGCCGGCTGGCTGAACAAATGGCGCAACTCATCGAGCGTCATGGCGGTCGCCCGATCGTGACGCCATCCATGCGGGAAGTTCCACTGGAACAGAATACCGACGTGTTGCGCTTTGGCGAGCGCCTCCTGGCCGGCGAGTTTGAGATGGTGATCCTGCTCACCGGCGTGGGCGCCCGCTTCATGTTGAAGGTGCTGGATACGCGCTGGCCTCGTGAGCAGACGCTGGCCGCGCTCGGGAAAACCATCCTGGTTGTGCGCGGGCCCAAGCCGCTCGCTGTGCTCCGTGAGCAGGGTCTGCAACCGACCATGGCCGTGCCGGAACCGAATACCTGGCGAGATCTTGTCACGGCGCTCGACAGGATAGGCCAATCACTGAAGGGGATGAACGTGGCTGTTCAGGAGTATGGGGTCTCCAACGCCGAACTGCTGGAGGCGATTCGCGAACGTGGGGCGGTCGTCACGCCGGTGCCGGTGTATCAGTGGATGCTTCCGGAAGATACCGGCCCGCTGACAAGGACGGTCTGTGCGGTCATGCAAGGCGAGGCCGATGTGGTGTTGTTTACCAATGCGGTGCAGGTGGAACACGTGATGCAAGTTGCTGAGAAGGAAGGCAATGCTGATTGTCTGCGAGAAGCGATGGGCAAGATGGTCGTCTCTGCCGTCGGGCCCATCGTGGCTGAACGGTTGCGCTCCTACCGGCTCCCCGTGGATTGCGAGCCCTCCCATCCCAAGATGGGGTTTCAGGTGAAGGAAACCAGTGAGCGCGCCGCGGAAATTTTGCTCCGCAAGCGAGGACCCTCCCTGACCTGATTGCCGCGTCCATATTGGCCGTTTGACCTTCACTAGACAATGACAGTGGGTTTTGCTATTCTTTGCTGCATGTGAGTGATCACTTACTTACATGGGGGTTGAGCCTAAGAAATTGAGCATAAGCCAGCAGACCAAAACGAAGAAATCTTCCGGTCGGGAACGGCAGGCCAGCATTATCAGTGCTGCGGCGTCCCTGTTTGCCCAGAAAGGCTTCAACGGCACCACGACTCGCGAGATCGCCAGGACCGCCGGCATCAGTGAAGCGCTCCTATTCCGCTATTTCCCGACCAAACGGGCCTTGTACGCCGCGATTCTGGCCGAGAAAGTTCAGCTCTCCCAGCTCCTGGCGACCGTTGATGAAGCTGCGAAAAAACGCGACGATGTCCGCGTCTTTACGCTCATCGCCAGCTTTCGTATCCATCGGGGAGCAGATCCCAGTCTCTTGCGGCTGCTACTCTTCAGCGCGCTTGAAGGACATGAACTGTCGGACATGTTCTTCCGCAACCGACACCGCGTGTTCTATGACTATTTGGCCGGATACATCGCCCGCCGCACCAGAGAGGGCGCGTTCAGGAAAGTGGACCCGCTGCTGGCCGCACAGTCCTTCGTCGGCATGATCGTGTACCACCGGCTGCTGCATGAGATCTTCAAAGTGTCCCCCCATTGCTCGCCGGAAGAGGCCGTTGCTGGCTACGTGGATGTCTTCCTCGAAGGTCTGCGGAAATGAGCCGTTTCAAGCGCCATCCTTTCCTGACGTTCGCGGGCATTCTTGTGCTGGCGCTGATTGCGCTTGTGGGTCTGCGTCTCGTCAGCAGCGGAGCCAAAAAAGACTTACGGAAGGAGCGTGTGATCTCGGTGGGCACGATGTCACCCGTCCGCAAGCATCTCGACGTGCGATTGGTCTATACCGCGGACATCCAGCCCTACCAGCAGGTCAACATCTTCTCGCGTGTGGACGGCTACATCGCCAAGATCTATGTGGACAGGGGCGATTACGTCAAGGCTGACCAGCTGCTTGTAGAAGTCGATCATACAGACTATGTACACGCGGTGAACCGTGCCAAAGCCAACCTGGCGGCCGCGCGGGCCAATGTGGTGAGCCAGGAGGCGACCATCCACAATGCGAAACTAAACCTGGACCGGATGCGGTCGCTCATCAGGGACCAGTTTGTCGCACAGCAGGATGTGGACAACGCCCAGGCTGCCTATGAGGTGGCGGTTGCGCAAGTGGACTCCTTGCGGGCGCAGGTGCACCAGATGGAGGTGGCGCTCCAGCAGGCCGAGACGAATCTCACATACTCGTACATCCGGGCGCCGTTTGCGGGGGCTATCTCTGCTCGCAATCTGGACGCCGGCGCCGCCGTCTCAGGCTCGACCACCAGTACGTCCACGATTTCACGCGGGATCCTGGTCCTCGATGACATTGCGACCGTGCGCGTGCTGGTGGATGTGGTCGAGAAGGACGTGCCGCTCGTGAAAATCGGCCAACCCGCCGAGCTCCGCGCAGACGCCTACCCGAGCCGGCTCTTCATCGGCAAAGTCACGCGCGTCGTCCATGCCCTGGACCGGACGACGCGGACCATGAAGGTGGAGGTGGACATTCCGAACCCCGATCGCGCCCTCAAGGGTGGCATGTTTGCTAGGGTCGAGCTTCTTGTCGGCGTCCATGCGAATGCGCTGCAGATCCCGATTGATGCGGTCACCCGCCTGGAAACTGACCAGTACGTCTACACCGTGCAGGACGGCAAAGCCCGGAAAGTGCCAGTCGTGCTGGGCATCCAGAGCGACGGGTTGATCGAGATCGTCAACGGACTGACGGGAACAGAACCGGTCATCGTCTCAGGGAAAGACCTTGTCACGGACGGCGTCAAGGTGGACCCCAAACCGATGGACGCCGCGGCGAAGCCCGCGCCCAAAGAATGAAGAGCGGGTCCTGTCACCGGGCGTCGGGGAACCCGTTGCTCTTCGGCTGCAACGGGTCATCACTCGGACCGGCCTACGCTGGCGCGGCCCCGCAGAGCTGCGCTCCGGCCTCAAGTCCTGCACCGGTCCGGACAACCCGGCGCCACCCGCAAGATTCCGGAAGGGCCGGAGCGGGGGCTGCCTCAACCGCGCCCATAAGCGAG
>DASYQR010000016.1:0-5278 GCA_036005325.1 Nitrospirales bacterium
GCGTACACCGCCGGCGTTTCGTTGATGATCGGGCTCAAGGAAGTGATGAAGATGCTCAAGGCGGAGGGCCTGGGCAACGTCTTTGCGCGTCACGCCCGGCTGGCCCATGCGATGCGGGAGGGCATGAAGGCGGCCGGTCTCTCGCTCTTTCCCAAGCAGAGTCCCAGCGACGCACTCACGGTCGTCTCGGCGCCGGCCGGCGTGGACGGCCAGGCCGTCTACAAGAATCTCCGCGAACAGTACGGCATCACCGCGGCTGGCGGGCAGGACCACCTTAAGGGGAAGATCTTCCGGATCTCGCACATGGGCTACATGGACACTTTTGATGTCATTCAGGCGCTCGCCGCCACCGAGATGGTGCTGAAGGGACTGGGCCATCCGGTGAAGTTGGGCTCGGGCGTTGGCAAAGCCGAGGAGCTGTTGCTCGCGAAATGAAGATCCTGGTCAGCGACAACCTCTCCAAGCAAGGAGTTGAGATCCTCCAGAAGGCTGGCTTGACCGTGGACGTCAAGACCAAGCTGTCCAAGGAGGAACTCCTCAAGGAGATCAAGCAGTACGAAGGACTGATCGTCCGGAGCGCGACGAAGGTGACGGCGGAGGTGATTGCTGCCGCCGACAAGCTTAAGGTGATCGGACGGGCAGGGTCCGGCCTGGACAATGTGGACACGGTGGCGGCCACCAAGCGCGGCATCGTAGTGATGAACACGCCGGGCGGCAATACCGTCACCACAGCCGAGCATACCTTTGCGATGATCTTCGCCCTCGCCCGCAAGATTCCGCAGGCCACGGCTTCGATGAAGACCGGCAAGTGGGAGAAAGAACGCTTCATGGGAGTGGAGCTCTACAACAAGACTGTGGGCATTGTTGGGATGGGCCAGATCGGCAGCCACCTCGCGAAGCTGGCCCGGGGAGTGTTGATGAATGTGATCGCGTACGATCCGTACCTGGCGGAGGAGCAGGCGCGCAAGATGGGTGTCGAGATGATGGGCCTGGCTGAGCTCTTTCGCCGAGCCGATATCATCACGGTGCACACGCCCCTGACGGCGGAGACCCAGAACATCATTACCGCCTCGACGATCGCGACGATGAAAGACGGCGTCCGCATCATCAATTGCGCGCGCGGAGGGATCATCAACGAGCAAGATCTCTACGACGCGCTGAAGAGCGGCAAGGTCGCGGGCGCGGCCTTCGACGTGTTTGAAGAAGAACCGATCAAGCGCGGTCACCCATTGTTGACGCTGGACAATTTCATCTGTACGCCGCATATCGGGGCGTCCACCACCGAGGCTCAGGAAAACGTGGCGGTCGGGATCGCTGAGCAGATCGTGGACTATCTGACGCGCGGGATCGCGCGAGGCGCTGTGAATATTCCGTCTGTGCCGGCCGAATTGCTGCCGCGGCTGCAGCCCTATATCACGCTGGCGGAGAAGCTGGGACTCTTGCACTCCCAACTGTACGAAGGTGGCATCGAGCGCGTCACGGTTGAATACAAGGGCGAGGTGGCGGGCGTCAACGTGGCGCCGTTGACCATCGCGGTGCTGAAAGGGCTCCTGACGCCGATCCTTGAGGAAACGATCAACTACGTGAACGCGCCGGTGGTGGCGCGCGAGCGGGGGATCGAGGTGAAGGAAGTGAAGAGCAGCGATGCGGGGGACTTCACCAGCCTGGTCACGATCCAGGTGGAGGCCGAGAAGAAGACCAGCCGGATCGCGGGCGCATTGTATGGTCGGCGGGACCCCCGGATTGTTCAGTTGGAAAACTTCCGAGTGGAGATTGTGCCGGAAGGACACATGCTCTTCATCCTGAACTACGATCGTCCCGGCGTCATCGGCCAAGTGGGGCAGATCCTGGGCGAGCACGAGATTAATATCGCGCGCATGCAGTGCTCGCGGGAGGAAAAAGGCGGCCAGGCCCTGCTCATCGTGGGCGTGGACGCGCCGTTGCCAGCGAAGGTCCTTCGCGCCATCACCGGTGCCAAGAATATCATCTCGGTCAAACTCGTGCGTCTGTAGCTGGCTCGGTCTGCTGGTCTCGTGATGAATAAGCTTGCTCGCTCTCCGATCCCCTCAGGCGTCGCCACCTTTCTGCCCGTGGCGGCGGGGGAAAAACGCGCGGTCGAGGAGATCGTCTTCGCGGTCTTCATGGAGCACGGCTATCGCGAGATCATCCCACCCACCTTTGAATACCTGGACGTTCTGGCCCCTGGCCTCGACGCCGAGCTTATTGAGAAGTCCTACAAAGTGGTGGATCGGGCTACGGGGCGCATTCTCGTCCTCCGCCCGGATGTCACGGCCCAGATCGCCCGGATGGTGGCGATGGGCATGGTGCACCAGCCGCTTCCCCTGCGACTTTGCTATTGCGCCAATGTCTTTCGTTATGAGCCGGAACACGCCGGCCGCGACTGCGAAATCTTCCAGGTCGGCATCGAATTGATCGGCTCCAAGGGCACGGCGGCCGACGTCGAGCCGATCATGGTGGCGGCGGAGTGTCTCCGTCGCCTCGGGATCACGTCCTTTACCATTGCCATCGGGCAGGGAGCGTTCTTCAATGCGCTGCTTCGCCGGACCGGCGTCTCCGCACCCCTGCAACGCAATCTGCGGGAAGCGGCGGCGCGCAAGGATGTCCCACGCATGGAAGCCCTGCTCCACAGCGCCGGCGTGCGGAGGCGTGCCGCCAAAGCCCTCTTGGCGGTCCCCGAATTGTTCGGAGGCGAGGAGATGCTGGAAGCAGCGGCCCGGCTGGCGCCCCGGTCGGAAGACTGCCGTCGCCCGTTGGCTCTGCTGCGTGAGGTATGGAATCGGATGACGACGGCGGGTTTGGGCAAACATCTCCTGCTGGATATGGGAGAAATCCGACGGATGGAGTATTACACCGGCCTGGTCTTTGACATCTATGCCAACGGTCTGGGCGCGGAGGTCGGAGGCGGGGGACGGTACGATCACTTGATCGGCCGGTTCGGACATGAAGTGCCCTCGACGGGGTTTGCGTTTGACTTGAATCGGCTGCTTCAATTGCGTGCCGTACAGGGCGGCCGGCCGAGCAAGGCCGGTAAGCGTATCGCCGGCGCTCGTGCCCGAAGCCTCGTGCGGGGAAGACACCGATGAAGCCCCGTGGTGTACCCCATCAAGCTGACCCCTCGGCCCTCAGACTGCCCCCCCAGAATCTCGACGCGGAGAAGGCCGTGCTGGGAGCGATCCTTCTGGACAACCAAGCGCTGTATAAGACCCTCGAGGTCATTGGCCCGGACGAGTTTTATCTCCCCAAGCACCGCCGGATTTTCGAAGCCATGATCGATCTGGCCGAACACAATCAGGTGATCGACCTCGTGACTCTGACTGATCACCTGCAGCACGCCGGCGCCTTGGAGGGGATCGGAGGCAGCGCGTATGTGACCGATCTGGCCCAGGCCGTTGCGACCGCCGCCAGCGTCACCTATCACGCGAAACTCATCCATGAATCCGCCATTAATCGGACGCTCATCGGGGTGGCCACAGAAATCGTGACCCGCGGCTATGAAGGGAGCAAGCGCGTCGACGAGCTGTTGGATTTCGCCGAACGGAGCATCTTCGGCATCGCCGAGCGTCGCCTGAAGAGGTCCTTTGCCAAAATGAAGGATGTCGTCGACGGGACGATTGAGCAGATCAATCAGCTCTATGAGCGCAAGGAGAAGATCACAGGGATCCCTACGGGCTTTAGGGATCTGGACGAGATGACCGCGGGTTTCCAGCCGTCCGATCTAATCATCGTGGCCGGCCGGCCCAGCACCGGCAAGACCAGCCTCGCGTTGGGTATCGCCCTGCACGCGGCTCTGCACAAGCAACGGCCATACACCGTGGCCATCTTCAGCCTCGAAATGTCCAAAGAGCAGTTGTGCATGCGGCTGTTGAGCGCCGCCGGACGCCTCGACATGCACCGGATCAGAACGGGGCACCTGCATGAAGGAGAATGGCAGCGCCTGGCGCGCGCCGCCAGCACGTTGCACGAGAGCAAGATCTATATCGATGATACTCCCGGGATCACCGCATTGGAGATGCGGGCAAAAATTCGCCGGCTTCGGGCCGAGGCGGGGCTCGATCTGGTCGTGGTGGATTATCTGCAGTTGATGTCCGGAAGCGGTGATAACGAGAACCGGCAACAGGAGATCTCCGACATTTCCCGGTCGTTGAAGTCCGTCGCCAAGGAACTGCACATCCCGATCGTAGCCCTTTCTCAGCTCAGTCGGGCGGTAGAGAATCGCCCGAGCAAAAGGCCGGTACTGGCCGACCTCCGGGAGTCGGGTGCCATCGAACAGGATGCGGATCTGGTGATGATGATCTACCGCAGTGATCTGTATGCCGCAGAGCCGGAGCAGATTGAAGAGAAAACGGAACAAGGGCGGGTGGCGGAGATTTTGATTGCCAAGCACCGCAATGGGCCGACGGGAAAGATTGAGTTGACGTTCCTCCCGGAGCTGGCCAAGTTTGAAGATTACACCCGCGAACCAAGTTGACTCACGTCCGGCACATCTTTATAATCCCTTGCCGAAAATATGAAAGGAGCGGAGATTTCCATCCAAGTTTGAAGATTATCCCGCGAACCAAGTTGACTCACGTCCGACACATCTTTATAATCCCTCTGCCGAAAATATGAAAGGAACGGAGATTTCCATAATGATCCTGCGGATGAGTGTAGGGGCCGTCAGCCTTCTTTCCATTGCGGCCTGCGTTCCGGCTGCTCTGCATGCCACTGAACGGGGAGGCGTATCGGGCAAGACTCCCGTGAACGAGCGCGTCCAGGAGCCGAAGGCCTATTACCATTTTCTGCGCGGATACCAATCCGAGCTGGCCAACGAGACAGGGCTGGCATTGGAGGAATACCAGAAGGCGCTCGCGATCGATCCCACCTCATTTGCGCTCCATCTTCGTCTGGCGACCATCTACCAAAACCGGGGCGACCACGGACAAGCGCAAGCTCACGCTGAGCGGGTGCTGGCCCAGGACGCCTCCAACCTGCAGGCCCTCCACATTCTGGCTGCGGAGGCGGCGGCCACAACCCAGACGGAGCGCGCCATCGAATATTACAACCGAATCGTCGCGTTGCAGCCTCAAGACGGTCAGGCCTATTATTCGATCGGCATGTTATTGGCCGGGCTTAAGCGATATGACGAGGCGGAGCGCATCCTCCGCCAGGGCATTGCGGCGGCTCCTGCCTCCGCGCCGGTCGGGTATATCTATCTCGGCCACATTCTGGTCGGGCAAAAGGCCTGGGATCGTGCCGCGCAGGCCTATCGCGACGCCTT
>DASYQR010000017.1:0-2877 GCA_036005325.1 Nitrospirales bacterium
CTTGTAGAAGACGAACCCGACGGCGTCCGCGCCGGCCTGCACCGCCGCCATCGTGTCATCCAGGTTGGTGTTGCCGCAGATCTTGACCTTGACCATGGCGAGCGATTATAGCCCGGATAGCCGTAAATTCCTACTACGTACACTCTTCACTCCGCCTTGATTGTTCACCCCAAGACCGACTATGCTGACAGCCAGCAAGGGAACGGAGCGTACGCATGCAGCTTGAGTTTTTGGGCCACGCCGGGTTCATCATCACGCAGGGCGGCATCCGTGTCGCCTGCGATCCCTGGCTCTCCCCGCTCGGCGCCTATCATGCCGCTTGGTTCCAATTTCCCTGCAACCATCATCTGGGGGAACGCGATTATCGGAACCTCAGCGCCGTCGTTCTGACCGGCGAGCACCCCGACCATCTTGACGCCTCGTTTCTCTCCAAGAAGCTGTCCCCGGACACGCCGCTCATCATGCCACGGCATGCGTCGCGGACTTTCTGGAACAGCGTTCGCCAAGCCTGCGCAAATCCCATCATCGAAGTGAAGACCGGCGCGGACCACACCGTCGGTGATGGCCTGCGGGTCCTGTTCACGGCCGACGATACGTCGGACAGCCAGAGCTGCGCCGTGACGTTTCGCACCCGCGAGGCCGTCCTGATCAACATGAGCGAGGCCCGGTTCACGCCGAAGCAGCGCGATGTCCTCAAAGTTCGCACGGGCGGCCGGATCGACGCGCTCCTCGTCCAAGGCGCCGGCGCCAGCTGGAACCCCCTCTGCTACCGCCATTCCGCCGAGCGCATGACGGCTCTGTCGATGGTCAAGCGCGTGGAAAAGCTCGAATACGCCTACCAGGCCTTGGACCAGCTGGCTCCGCGCGTGGGACTTCCCTGCGGCGGCCCTCCCGTGTTCCTGGAGGAATCGCTCGCCAAGTTTAATGATGACTGCGGAGGGAAAGGACTCGTCCCGGACCAGAAGCGCGCACACGACTGGCTCCGTCAGCGGGGCTATCAGCGGCGGATCGAGGTCCTCTTGCCGGGCGATCGGCTCAATCTGATCAGCGGAGAATTCGCGCCCGACGAGGCAATCCGCCGCGAGTTCTCGTTTGAGCGGAAGGATGTCTATGTCAAGGCTTATGCCGAGCGGATACGGCCCGCCATCACGGAATATGTGGCGGCGCTGCCGCGGCCGACGGCGGATCTGTTTGAGCCGTTCCGCTCCTATGTGCAACGTCTGGGAGAAAAAAATGATTCCCTCCTCAAGGACCTCAAGATGGAGATCCGGTTCATCGTGACCGGCACCCATGGGGGAGACTTCCTGGTCCGATGCGATGCCGGGGAATTGACCGTCGACCAAACAGGAGAACAATCGGCGCCCTGCACCCTGTCCTTCGATGCAGTCTGGCTGAACCAGATCGTGCATCACCGCTTGCCGTGGAAGGATTTCTTCCAGTCGCTGCGCTTCTCGGTCGAGCAGGACCCTGAAGTCGAGGACGATCATCTGAAGGCCTGGCTCACGCTCACCGATACCCAGACCGTTCCCGAACCTGCCGCGACCACCGCTGTTGGAAAACCGGCCCATGCCTGAGTTCTCCGTCACAGTCGGTCAAATCGCCGCCTTTGCGAAGGGCACGCTGGTCGGCCCGCCCGATCTGGCTATCTCCGGCATGGCCGGGCTTGCCGAGGCAGGACCGGGCGATTTGTCGTTTCTCGCCGACGCGGCGGCCGCCAAGGACACCCTGTCCACGCGAGCGACCGCTCTGCTGGTACCCCGGCAGATCGAACAGCTCGCCTGCGCGCAGATCGTCGTCGCCCATCCGGCCCTGACCATGGCTCGGATCGTCGAAGAATTCTTCGTTCCCAAGCGTCAGGCCTTGGGGCTGTTACAGCCGATCCACCGCGGGAAAGACGTGACCATCGGCAACGGCGTCTCCGTCTGGCCGTTCGTGACGCTGTGCGATCAGGTCTCCATCGGGCACCATACGACGCTCTACCCCCATGTCTTCATCGGCGAGGGGAGCGTCATCGGCGAAGACTGCGTGCTCCATCCCAACGTGACAATCCGCGAAGGGGTCACGATCGGCAACCGGGTGATCATCCATGCCGGCACGGTCGTCGGAAGCGACGGGTTCGGCTACCTCCAGGAAGGCGGGCGGCACCACAAGATCCCGCAGGTGGGGACGGTGGTGATCGAGGATGATGTGGAGCTGGGGGCCAACGTGACCGTGGACCGGGCGACGTTCGGCAAGACGATCATCCGCAAAGGAACAAAAGTGGACAACCTGGTGCAGATCGCCCACAACGTCGAAATCGGGGAACACAACATCCTGGTCTCGCAGGTCGGCATCGCAGGCAGCAGCAAAACGGGCCATCACGTGATCGTCGGCGGGCAGGCCGGCATCTCCGATCACGTCACGATCGGGGACCTCGCGATGATCGCGGCGCGCTCGGGACTGAACCGCGACGTGCCGCCCAAGGAAGTCGTCGCCGGCTCGCCCGCACAGCCGCGCTTGGAATGGCTCAAGTCCATGGCCATCGTGGCCAAGCTCCCCGAATTCCGCCAGCAGGTAAAAAACCTGGAAGAGCGCTTGAAGGCGCTGGAAGCCAAAACTTCGACAAAGTCAGTTCGCAAACCCAAAGCCAAGCGCAAACGAAAGTAGCGGGTGACGCCGGTAGGGGGCCCACCCGCCGCCTAGAGGCCAGTCTTCGCAGCCGAAGCCGGCGGGGCGGGTACCCGCCTTGCGGGTGTTGGCGGCAGGACCCGCGTTCTAGGTTCGGCTTTCAATCGCTTTCATCAGTTCCGTGATTGCCTTCGCAGGGTCGGCGGCAGACAGCACCGCTGAGACGACTGCGCAGCAGTCAGCACCAGCGGTACAGACATCCGCCACATT
>DASYQR010000018.1:0-16247 GCA_036005325.1 Nitrospirales bacterium
GTGCGCCTGGTATTCCCGGTTCGTCTTGATCTCGCCCTTGGTCGTCCGATCCTGCAATTTGCTGATGACCTGTTCCTGGACGGCCAGTTCCTGCTCGCAGGCCTTGCGGTCCTTGGTCAACTTTTCGAACTCTTGCTTGGTAGTGTCTCGTGTCGCTTGGGAGGAAAGGAAGGGTTGGCGGGCGGCTTCGACCAGCTCGGGGATGCGTCGCTTGCGCTCGGCCAGCTCCTCCAACCGGAGGTCGGCCTCCTGCAAGGCGATCAGCCTCGCGAGCTGTTCTTTCATGGACGAACCGGATGGTGCATCATATCCGCCTTCATTCTACTTCACTCCCTCAGGCTTGGTGTGGTGGGCCCACCAGGCCTCGAACCTGGGACCAACGGATTATGAGTCCGCCGCTCTGACCAGCTGAGCTATGGGCCCTACAAGCTCTCCACGAAACTCTTCAGCTTTTTGCTCCGGCTCGGGTGGCGCAGCTTGCGCAGCGCCTTGGCCTCGATCTGCCGGATGCGTTCTCGCGTGACCGCGAAGTCCTGGCCGACCTCTTCCAGCGTGTGGTCGGTATTCTCGCCGATCCCGAACCGCTTGCGCAGCACGCGCTCTTCGCGGGGGGTCAAGGTCTTCAGCGCATTGTTGATCTGCCGCTGCAGATCGTAGCGGATGGCGGCGTCCAGCGGCGAGATGGCCTTCTTGTCCTCGATGAAATCCCCCAGGTGGCTGTCCTCCTCTTCGCCGATGGGCGTCTCGAGAGAGATCGGCTCCTTGGCGATCTTAAGGATCTTACGGACCTTGTCCAGCGGGAGATCCATCTTCTCGGCGATCTCTTCGGGCGAGGGCTCGCGTCCCAGCTTCTGGACGAGATGCCGCGAGGTGCGGATCAGCTTGTTGATGGTCTCGATCATGTGGACGGGAATCCTAATCGTCCGGGCCTGATCGGCGATGGCGCGGGTGATGGCCTGGCGGATCCACCACGTTGCGTACGTGCTGAACTTGTAGCCCCGCTTGTACTCGAACTTGTCCACGGCCTTCATGAGGCCGATGTTCCCTTCCTGGATCAGGTCCAGAAACTGGAGCCCGCGGTTGGTGTACTTCTTGGCGATGCTGACCACGAGGCGCAGGTTGGCCTCGACCAACTCGGCCTTCCCGCGCTTCACCCGTTCTTCGGCCTGCGCCAACAGTTTGACACCCTCGCGGAGCTCCTCGGCGGGCACAAGCACCTCGGACTCGACAGACCTGATGCGGCGGCGGGCGTTGGTGGCCGCCTTCTCGATTTCATGGAGGACGTCCAGGGACACGCCGGTCTTGCGGCGGACCGCGATCATGTCCTTCCGGCCCCGGCTGAGTCTCATCAGCAGCGCATTGCCTTCCTCGCCCACCGCGCCCAGTCGGCGCCGGCAGTGGGACAGTTCCCGCTCGCAGGCCGCGATCTCATGCGCCAGATCCCGCACACGCTGAATCAGCTTCTCGCGCTGGGCCGGATGGAGGTTGAGGGTGTCGACCTTCTCCGCCACCAACCGTCGGGCCTCGTTGAGTTTGACTTTGAGTTCCCGCCGCTTGGCCGGGCTGAGCTTGGGCTTCCGGTTCCTCGCGTATAGGGCCAGCAATCCCTTCGTGAACGGCTTGACCTTGCGAATGGCCTCCAGGGTCTTCTTCCGAAGCTCTTCGTCATCCTGCTCGATGACTTCCTCGAACTCCTCGTCCACCCCCGCCGAGACCACTTCCCGGGCCGGGATCTTCTTGGCCCTTACTTGATCCACGAGAGCGAAGACGGCCTTCATCGTCATCGGCATCCCGAAGACCACCGTCGAGATGTCCTGCTTGCCTTCCTCGATGCGTTTTGCGATCTCGATCTCCCCTTCGCGGCTGAGGAGCGAGACGCTGCCCATCTCCTTGAGGTACAACCGGACCGGATCGTCGGTGCGGGCCAGGTCGCCAGGCGTGAGATCAATCTTTTTGTCCTCTTCCCCGGCCTCCTCGGTTTCTTCGGCCTCCTCGGTGGGGCCTTCGCCATCAGACATCATCTGCTGGTACCGCTCCCCTTCGGGAGAGTCGATGATCTCGATGTCCATCTCGCCGAACATGGTCATCAGGCTGCTGAGTCGATCGGTCGAGACCTGATCGGCGGGCAGATTCGTATTGAGATCGCGGTACGTGAGGAAGCCCTTCTCCTTGCCGATGGAGATCAGGCGTTTGACTTCGTCGGTCTTTTCTTCTTTAGGCATTCACACTCCCAACTTCGGTCAAGGGTAAGGGTCCCGCTCCCAGCAGACGCTGCCGTTCCTGCTGCAGAGCGTTCTGCCGGACAAGGAGGGTACGGACGGTCTCCGCATGCCCGGCCCGCTCGGCAGCAACCTGGGCCGTCTTGATTTCTTGGATTTCTTCCACAATGCGCCGGAGCTTCAAGGTCTTCAGGCTTTCGCGAAAGGCCGCGCCGGCATCGTCGTATGGCAGCTCGCTGAGCGAGAAGGCGCGGACGACTCCTCCGCACAGTGAATCGTCCTGCACCCGCGTGATCAGCTCACTGATCGCGATCCCGCCGTCCGCATTCCGTCCTTCCAGCATTAGCGCCATCAGCCGCCGGGCCCTCGGGTCCGTGAAATCATCCGCCGCGAGTTGCGCCGTCATGTCCGGCGTCAGCTTTTCGTGAAGGAGCAGCCGCACCAGGACTTCTTCATCCTTGGGCAGCGGTGTCTCGGGTTGGACCGACGGAGTCCCGTCCCCGACCGACGCCTTCCGCGGGAGGCTCCGATACCGTTCCAGCAGCACATTCTCATCCATTCCTAAATGATCGGCCACGTGCCGGAGCGCCGCGGCCTTCTCGACCGGATTGCTCAGCTTCTGCAGCAGCGCCAGCACCTCCTCCACGCACCGCACGCGCTCCTCCACGCTTCCCTGTCGATCGGTCGTCAGGCTGCCCTGCACGGTGAAGTCCAGCAGCGAGGGCGCTTTCTGCATGAGCGCCGTGAAGGCTTCGGCACCGCGCGAGCGGACGAACGTGTCGGGGTCCTCACCGGCCGGCAAGCTGCCCACCTGCACGGCAAGGCCCGATCCGAGAAACAAATCCAACGTCCGCAAGGCCGCGCGCACGCCGGCCGCGTCCGGGTCAAAGAGCAGCACGGCCCGCCGGGTAAAGCGCCGGATGACCTCGATATGCTCGGGCGTGAGCGCCGTCCCCAAGGTGGCGACCACGTTGGTCAGCCCGGCTTGGTGCATCGCGATCGCATCGAAGTAGCCCTCGACGATGACGGCCTGGTCCGCGCGGGCAATTCCGTCTCGCGCCACCTCCAGGCCATACAGCGTCCGGCCCTTTCTGAACAGCGGCGTCTCGGGCGAGTTCAGATACTTGGGCACCGAGTCATCGAGCACGCGCCCCCCGAAGCCGATGACGCGTTTCTGGAGATCGCGGATGGGCAGGATCACCCGGCCCCGGAAGCGGTCGTAATACCCGGACGCTTCGCTGAGTTTCTTGCTCCCTTGCTCCCGCGGGACCACGAGCCCGGCCGCCGCCACGTCTTCGACGGTCCATTCGGTCTTGTCGGCCTTGCCCGCCTTTGTCAGGGTCTTCAGCAGGCCATCCCAACCCTGCGGGGCGTAGCCGATGCCGAATCGCTCGATCGTCTCCGCCGTGATCCCCCGCTCCCGTAAATAAGTACGCGCGGGCTCAGCGGCCGGATCAGTCAGCAGGGCTCGGTGGAAGAACTCGGCGGCCGCGCGGTTCAGCGCGACCAGGCGCTCGGCCAATTCGGCCCGCTCCTTCGCCGCCGGCGAAGTCGGCCTGTCCTCGACGCGGATGCCGAGCTTCTCACCCAGATTGCGCACGACCGTCGGGAAGCTCGCCCCCTCGATCTTCATCAAAAAGGTAAAGACGTTGCCTCCCTCTCCACAGCCGAAGCAGTGGAACATCTGGCGCGAGGGGCTGACCGTGAAGGACGGGGTCTTCTCCGAGTGGAAGGGGCAGAGTCCTTTGTAGTGCTGCCCGGCCTTGCTGAGCGACAGGTGCGCGCCGATGATCTCGACGATGTCGGCCCGGTCACGAATCCGGTTGATGACGTCTTCCGGGATTAACCCTCTGTCCACACCATTCCCCGCATTCGTTCAAGCTGCATGCGAACCGTTAACCCTAACAAAAAATGAACGCCGCCGTCAAAGATCAGGCCCTTATACGGCAGACTACCCCGGCGGCCAGGTCATCTGGCGGCCGCCCAGGACGTGCAGGTGCAGGTGAAAGACCGTCTGGCCGCCGTTCCGGCCCGTGTTGGCCACCACCCGATAGCCCGTTTCGGAGATCCCTTTTTTCTCGGCCACCCGAATCGCCGCCTCAAAGAGATGTCCCAGGAAAGCCTTGTCGCCCGTCTTCGTGTCGTTTAACCCTTCCATATGTCGCTTCGGAATCACCAGCACGTGGACCGGTGCCTGCGGGTTGACATCCTCGAACGCCAGGATCTCATCGTCCTGAAGAACGACCTTGGCGGGAATCTGGCCCGAGCCGATTTTGCAGAAGAGACACTCGCTCATGGGGTTCCCCGCGACGCTTTTTCCTTCAAGCCGCTCTGGCCGAACCGCCGGGCGAGCTCCTGGTAAACCTCGGTCGGCGGCACCTCGTGATAGCCCAGCGCGACCAGCAGGTGGAATAATAAGTCTGCCGCCTCGTGGACGATCGCCTCGCGCTTCTGCCCCTTCGACGCCAGAATCACTTCACCGGCCTCCTCGGTGATCTTCTTGAGGATCTTGTCCTGTCCCGCGGCCAGCAGCGACGCCACATAAGACTCGGGGGAGGGAGATCGCTTGCGCTCCAGAATGGTCTCGTACAGGCGATCCAGCACGCCCCCGTGCGCTTCGGTGGTCTTGGCACCGCCCTCGCAGGAGGTCACCAGGTCGGACAGGCGGCTGAAGAAGCAGGCTTTTTCTCCCGTGTGGCACGCGGGCCCGTCCGGCGTGACCGTGATCAACAGGGTGTCCTGATCGCAATCCACGAAGACCTCACGGACCCGCTGGCGATGGCCGGAGGTTGCGCCCTTCTCCCATAACGCCTGACGCGACCGGCTCCAGAAATGCGCGATGCCGGTCTCCAGCGTCTTCTCCAGGGCCTCGCGATTCATGTAGGCGACCATCAAGACCGTCCCGTCCCGCCAGTCCTGGAGGACGGCGGGAATCAGTCCCTTCTCGTCGAACCTCAGCGCCTTGATCGCCGCGGCGTCCATTAGACCGCCCTCACCGGAATGCCGCGGGCCCGCAAGTACTCCTTGGCCTCACGGATCGTGTGCTGACGATAGTGGAAGATCGAGGCGGCCAGCACGGCATCCGCCTTGCCCTTCGCAAAGCCTTCGTACAAGTGCTCAAGCGTGCCGGCGCCGCCGGAGGCGATCACCGGAATCTCGACGGCCTGCGCAATGGCGGCGGTCAGCGCCAGATCGTACCCTTCCTTCGTGCCGTCCCGATCCATGCTGGTGAGCAGAATCTCCCCCGCGCCGAACGCGGCCATCTTCCGGGCCCACTCGACGGCATCCAGCCCCGTCGGCCGGCGGCCCCCGTGCGTAAAGACTTCCCAACCTTGGCCAGATTGTTTCGCGTCAATCGCAACCACGATGCACTGCGTGCCGAACCGCTCGGCCGCTTCCTTGACGAACTCCGGGCGCTGCACGGCGGCCGTGTTGATACTCACCTTGTCGGCGCCGGCTCTGAGCAGATCGCGGATATCATCGAGGGTTCGGACCCCGCCCCCTACCGTCAGCGGCATGAAGACCTGCTCGGCCGTACGGCAGACCACATCGAGGAAAGTCTTGCGCTCTTCCTGGGACGCCATGATGTCCAGGTAGCACAGCTCATCGGCCCCCTCCGCATCATAGGCGCGGGCCGCCTCGACCGGATCCCCGGCGTCCTTGAGGTTGACAAACCCGACCCCTTTGACGACGCGGCCTTCCTTGACATCCAGGCAGGGAATGATGCGCTTGGCCAACAATCAACGCCCCCTCAATTGGCGGCGGCCATCGCCGTCCGCAGGTCGAGCATGCCTTCGTACAATGCCTTGCCGACGATCGCGCCGATCACCTTCGGCCCGAGCGCGCGCAACGACCGTAGATCGTCGGTCCGCGTGATGCCTCCGGACGCAATCACGGGAACGGGGCAGACAGCCGTCATGCGCCGCAGGCCGTCCATATTGGGCCCCTCCAGCATGCCGTCCCGCGCGATATCGGTGTAGATCACGGCGTAGATGGCCAGTCCCGACAAGCGGACCGCAAAGTCGGTGGCGTCGTGGTCGGCCACATCGGTCCACCCCTCCACCGCCACCTTGCCGTCTTTGGCGTCCACCCCAACGATCACGCGGCCGGGAAAGCGCCGGCAGGCTTCCTCCAGCAGAGCCCGATCGCGCACGACCGCCGTGCCGAGGACGACCCGCTCGATGCCGGAAGAGAGATAGGCTTCCATCGTTTCCAGAGTCCGGATCCCACCGCCGACCTGGATCGGGACGGTCACGGCTTTCAGGATGGCTTCGATCGCCGTGCGGTTTCGCGGCGTTCCCTCGACAGCGCCGTTTAAATCCACGACGTGCAGCAGTTGCGCCCCTTCGTCTTCCCAACGACGGGCCACCTCGGCAGGCTCCTGGGAATACACCGTTTCATCCTGCAAGCGACCCTGGCGCAACCGGACGCACCGGCCGTCCTTGAGGTCGATGGCGGGAATCACGATCACGGGGAGGTCCCCGTTTGACCTTCTAACTGTTGCAGTTGCTTGCCCAGAGGAAACCCCTTGAGCACATGATTGACGGCAGAGTCAGCCAGCTGTTCGACCGTCAGAAAGTGCGCACCTCGTTCGAGAAAGCCGGACAAGTCCTCGGTCAGCGGACGCTGACGCTCGTAATATTCCCCGATCCATAGAATTGTGCCGTCTTTGACGCTGACGAGGCGGGCCGAGAACCCGACCGCAGCGGCGTCCTCGTGACGATCCAAGCCGAGCGGGTTTCCCTGCCGTTCCTTATAGACCTCCACCGTCCCTTCCAGGACCGCGCTCACGTTCAACCGCTCACCCAGCGTCCGCAGCAGCGCCCGGTTGGTGACCACCGTGGGAACAGCCGGGACCACTCCGCGAACGGAGTTCGGGGGAACAACCATGAGCCCCTCGCGGACGTTCAACTTGCGATAGAACAGCTCGGCCAGCTTGTCGCCGGCCATAGGGGGCGGCGCCGGCGTCGCATATCCCTGCCTCTGTCCCGGTGTGGAAGGCGTAACTCCGAACGGGAGCACGGCAATCCGCACAATCCGGTATTGCTCGATCTGCGGCGCGGTGACCGTTTCCGACGTGGTGCCCCCGCATCCGACCGTCATGCTCAAGGAAACGAGGGCAAGGCACAACGTTCGCGTCCTCATGACAGGCCCCCGAAGTTTCGGATGATCCGCAGGCCTTCGCCCTGGCTCTTTTCCGGATGAAACTGACAGGCGAACACATTGTCGCGCGCGACGCTGGACACGAAGGGCTTCCCGTAGTCGGTCAGCGTACAGGCCACGGCCCGATCGTCGGGGACGCCATAATAGGAATGGACGAAATACATGAAGGCGCCGTCGGGGACGCCCTCGAGCACGGGAGACCGTTTCTGCATCGCAATGGCGTTCCATCCCATGTGGGGGACTTTCAGTGGTCCGGACGAGAACCGGACGACTTTGCCGGGAATCACACCGAGCCCCTTGTGTGTGCCGAATTCTTCACTCTCGCCGAACAGCAATTGAAACCCCAGGCAGATGCCCAGAAACGGCTTGCCGGCGGTGATCGCTTTCAGGACCGGATCCACTAGCCCATATCGCTCGAGATTGCGCATGCAATCGCCGAAGGCCCCCACACCCGGCAACACCACATGGCTCGCGTCGGTGATCGTCTTCGGATCGCGCGTTACCACCGCGGGGTGCCCGACGGCTTCAAAGGCCTTCTGGACCGACTTCAGATTACCCATGTCGTAATCGACGATCGCGATCATATATTCTGCCTTTTTCGGTAGGGGCACGGCATGCCGTGCCCCTACAACCTCCCTTTCGTAGACAATACGCCTCTGGCACGGCCATCGACCGAGACCGCCTGATCGAGAGCTTTGGCCAGGGCCTTGAAGATGCTCTCCATGATGTGGTGCGGGTTCCGCCCGTACGGGACATTGATGTGCAGGTTCATGGCCGCGTGCGTCGTCAAAGCCTGGAAGAAGTCCTCGAACAGGTAGAGGTCAAAGCCTTTGATCCGCCGGTGCGGCAACTTGACGTTGTAGACCAGGTAGGGGCGGCCGCTGAGGTCAACCGTGACCTGCGCCAGGGTCTCATCCAGGGGGACCCAGGCCGTCCCGAAGCGGCGAATCCGCTCCTTTTTGCCGAGCGCCTTCTTCAACGCTTCGCCCAGCACGATGCCGATGTCCTCCACTGTATGGTGATCATCGATGTGTGTGTCCCCTCTAGCCTTGACCGTGAGGTCGAAAAAGCCGTGTTTAGCCAGCAGGTCCAGCATGTGATCCAGAAACGGGATCGTCGTGCGGACCTGCCGCTTGCCGGTCCCGTCCAACACCAGCCCGATCTTGATCCGGCTCTCGGTGGTGTTGCGCTCGATCGTGGCGCGCCGCGCGGACTTCATCGCAGACGCACTTCCACGGACTGGGCGTGCGCTCCCAGTCCCTCCATCTGCGCCAAGCGGACGATGTGGTCCTTGGCCTTGGATAGATCCTCTTTGGTGTACGAGACGATATTGGACCGTCGCACGTACGCCTCCAGAGACAAGGCCGAATGGAAGCGCGCCGTGCCGCCGGTCGGGAGAATATGGTTCGGCCCGGCCACGTAATCGGCGACCGCTGGTGCCGTATACCGTCCGATGAACAACGCCCCCGCGTGGCGGACCTTCTCGATGTATTCGAAGGGATTCTCCACCGAAAGCGAGAGGTGTTCCGGAGCGATCTCGTTCGCCAAGGCGATTGCCTCGTCCATCGTAGGCACGACGAAGGCCATCGAGTTGTGCTCGATGGCACGGGTGGCGATCTTCCGGCGCGCCAGCGTCTTGAGCTGTTCCTTGACCAACTTGACGACTTCCTTCGCCAACGAGACCGACGTGGTCACCAACCAAACGGCGGCCTGCTCATCGTGCTCCGCCTCACAGAGAAGGTCCGCCGCCACATGGAGGGGATTCGCCCCTTCATCGGCGAGGACCAGCAATTCGCTCGGACCGGCGATCATGTCGATGTCCACTGTGCCGTAGACCAGACGCTTGGCAGTCGCAACGAAAATATTCCCCGGTCCGATGATCTTGTCCACGCGGGGAATCGTCTTGGTCCCGTAAGCCATGGCCGCGATCGCTTGCACGCCCCCGATGCGGTACACCTCGTCCACCCCGGCGATATCCGCGGCCACCAAGAGATAAGGGCTCAACTCGCCCTTGGGAGTCGGCACGCACATGACGATTCGTCTCACCCCGGCCACCTTGGCCGGGATCGCGCTCATCAGTACCGAGGACGGATAGACGGCCTTCCCCCCCGGGACGTAGAGCCCGACCGAGTCCAGCGGGAGAATCGACTGGCCAAGCGTGATCGTGCCGTCCTGCCACATCCATGTCTGTGCGCGCGGCCTTTCCTTTTCGTGAAAGACCGTGATCCGGTGAGCCGCATACCGCAGCGCATCGCCTTCTTCCTTGCGGATCTTGTAGTAGGCCTCCTTCACCTGGTCCGGGTTCACTCGGAACTGTGCAGGCTTCAGCGAGACTCTATCGAACTTGCGGGTATAGCGGCTGACGGCCGCGTCGCCGCCCCGCTCCACGGCCTTGAGGATCGTCCTCACCGTCGTTTCGACCTTGCCACCCCCCAGATTCGACCGCATGATGATCTTCTTGACGACCGTCTTATACGCGCGATCGGATGCAGCCATGACCTTCATGACCGCCCCCCTTGAAGCCCCGTCCGCAACGCCTCAATCAAGCCGTTCACCCGCTTGTGCTTCAATTTGAGGCTGGCTCGGTTCACGATGAGACGGGCCGTGGACTCCGCAATCACATCCGTCACAACCAGGTTGTGTGCGCGCAGAGTCTTTCCGCTCGAGACCAGGTCCACGATGCGGTCCGCCAGCCCCACCAGCGGCGCAAGCTCGACCGATCCATAGAGCTTGATGATCTCGATGGGAATGCCCTTTTGCGTGAAGAACCGTTCCGTCATGTTCGGATATTTAGTGGCCACTCGCAATCTGATCCCATGCCGCCCGTTTCGCTCGACGGCCGATTCAGGCGCCGCGACGGCGAGCCGGCAGGCTCCGAAACCCAGATCGAGCGGCTCGTAGACATCGGTCGCCTGCTCCATCAGCACGTCCGCTCCAACGACCCCGACATCCACCGCACCGTATTCGACATACGTGGGAACGTCGCTGGGCCTGATGATCATGAGCGTCGTCCCGCTGGCCTGGTGCTCAAAGACCAGTCGGCGGCTGTCGGCGGAAATATCCTTCGGCGCCAGTCCCACGCGCTTGAAGAGATCAATCGCCGGTTCCAGCAGCTTACCCTTTGACAGGGCCACTGTGAGGATGTCGTTCATGAACGCTCCGCCTCCCGACGAATCTGCGCGCCGAGGCCGGCCAGCTTGGCATCCAGCCGCTCGTAGCCCCGATCCAGGTGATAGACACGGGTCACACGCGTTTCGCCCTCCGCGGCTAAACCGGCCAGAATGAGGCAGGCGCTGGCCCGCAAATCAGACGCCATGACGGGCGCGCCGCTCAGACGCTCGACTCCGGTCACAACGGCGTGATTCCCTTCGATCCGGATGTCCGCGCCCATGCGCTGCAACTCCAGAATGTGGATGAAGCGACTCTCGAACACAGTCTCGGTAATCACGCTGCTCCCGCGGGCGATTGCCATCAGGGCCATCATCTGGGCCTGCATGTCGGTCGGAAATCCCGGATACGGCAGGGTCTTCACGTCCACAGACTGGAGTCTCCCCTGGCCCCGTACCTGAATCGCCTCCTTTTCTACCTGCAACTGAGCACCCGCCTCCCTGAGCTTCGCAAGCAAGGCGTCACAGTGTTCAGGCCGGCAGCGCGTCACGCGCACCTCTCCGCCCGTGATGGCACCGGCGATCAGATACGTCCCCGTCTCGATCCGATCCGGCACGATTTCGTGATCGGCGCCGCGCAACTCGGACACGCCTTCGATCGTAATGACGTCGGTGCCGGCTCCCGAGATCCGGGCTCCCCGCTTGATCAAAAACTGCGCGAGGTCGGTGATCTCCGGTTCGCGGGCGGCGTTTTCGAGGACCGTTTTCCCCTCTGCCAAACAGGCAGCCATCATGATGGTCTCGGTGCCGGTGACGGTCGGCAGATCAAAGTAAATCCTGGCTCCTTTCAGCCGGCCCTTGACGCGGGCATGGACGTTCCCGTGCTCGATGCGAATCTCGGCGCCCATCTTTTCCAAGGCGGCCAAATGTAAGTTGATGGGCCGTGCGCCGATGGCGCACCCGCCCGGCAGCGCGACGACCGCTTCTCCCCACCGGGCCAGCAATGGGCTGAGTACGAGGACCGAGGCCCGCATCGTTTTGACCAGCTCGTAAGGAGCTTCGATGGACGTGATCGCCACAAGCGAGATGGTAAAGCGATCATTCTGGGTCTCCACGGCGGCGCCCAGGTGTATCAGGACCTTCGACATGGTCAGAACATCCCGCACGTCGGGAACATTAGTGAGCGTGCAGGTTCCCGTGCTGAGCAACGTCGACGCGAGGATCGGCAGCGCGGCGTTCTTGGCCCCGCTGATGCGGACCTCACCCGCCAGACGCCGGCCTCCTTGAATGACCATGCAGTCCATCACGCGACCTCTTTACCGCTTCGCCGGGCGACAAGTACCCGCTCGATGCCGGCCTCGTCCTTGCGGCATACTATTGAGTCGTACGCACCGCTCGTTCGCTCAAGGCTCATCACGGAATCGGCCTGGCCGGCTCCCAATTCCACAATCAAGCACCCGCCCTGCTTCAACAGCATCGGCGCCTCTCTCAGAAGCCGACGATAATAGACTAACCCGTCCGCCCCCGCTGCCAACGCCACCCGCGGCTCATAACGGGAGACCTCCGGTTGAAGCCCTTCCAGCTCACCAACAGGGATATACGGAGGGTTGGAGACAATGACGTCGAAGCGCTCCCGCGCCCTGGCGGAAAAAGCCCCCAGCAGGTCGGCCTGGACAAACCGGATACGATCGAACATCCCATGGCGGATCGCATTGGCGCGGGCGACAGCCAACGCGGGAGCGGAAATATCCAGCGCGTACATCGTCGCGTCGGGCCGCTCCCGCACAACCGCCACGGCGATACAGCCCGATCCGGTCCCCACATCGGCCAGGCGCGGCCCGTTGACCCTTGCGATGACGCGAAGGGTCTCCTCGACAAGAAGTTCTGTTTCGGGCCTTGGAATCAGGACATCCCGCGTCACCACCATGTCAAGGCCCCGAAACTCCTGCGTGCCTAAGAGGTATTGGAGAGGCTCGCGCGATGCGCGGCGCCTGATGAGGGACCAGGACCGTTCAGACTGGCGCGCGGAAACTGTCCGCTCTCCTTCGAGAAGCAGTACGTGTGACGGCAGCTCCAGGACGTGAGCGAGCAACCAATCGGCTTCCCGGACCGGATTGGCGATGCCCGCGGCCTTCAAGACATTCCAAGCCCTACGGCGCAGCTCACCGACGGTCACGTCCGCGGAGGCAACGCTCGCGCTCATTGGCCTTCCGACATCACAATCATTTGTCATCCTGTTCCAGCGCCTGGTCTGCTGCGATCAACCCGTCGATGATCTCGTCCAGATCACCCGCCAGGACCTGATCCAATCGGTGCAAGGTCAGGCCGATCCGGTGATCGGTCACCCGGTTCTGGGGAAAATTGTAGGTCCGAATCTTTTCGCTCCGGTCGCCCGTGCCAACCTGGGACCGCCGCTGCTGGGCGATCTCATTTTCCTGTTTTTCCCGTTCCGCTTCGAGGATGCGGGACCGGAGATTGCGCATCGCCTTGTTCCGGTTCTTGAGCTGTGAGCGCTCGTCCTGGCACGTCACGACGACTCCGGTCGGAACGTGCGTGATCCGCACGGCCGAATAGGTCGTGTTCACGCTCTGCCCGCCCGCTCCCGAAGAACAAAAGGTGTCGATCTTCAAATCCTTGGGATCAATCTGGATGTCCACTTCCTCTGCTTCCGGCATCACCGCCACCGTGACGGTGGAGGTGTGGATGCGGCCGCTGGCTTCCGTCGCCGGCACGCGCTGGACCCGGTGCACACCGCTTTCGTGCTTGAACCGGCTGTAGGCGCCCTTCCCTTCAATCAGCAGCACGGCCTCCTTCACGCCGCCGATCTCGGTCGTGTTGGAGTCGACCGCTTCGACCCGAAAGCGGCGTCGCTCCGCATACCGCTGGTACATCCGGACGAGCTCGGCGGCGAAGAGGGCCGCCTCATCGCCCCCGGTTCCCGCGCGGACCTCGAGAAACGTATTCTTCTCATCCCGAGGGTCCTTCGGCATCAGTATCTCACGGGCGCGCGACTCCAGCTCGGCCCGCTTGACCCCCAGATCTTTCAGTTCCTCGCGCGCCAAGTCTTTCATGGCCGGCTCGGCACGGGAATCCTGCAGCATTGCCTCGGCCTCGGCGGACTGCTTCAGCAGGGCGCAGAGCTCGCGATAGAGCTCCGCCTGCGGAGCCAGTTCCGCCCGTTCCTTGTTCAGCTTCTGGATCTGCGCCGGCTGCGACAGGACAGCCGCATCCGACAGCCGCCGGTCGATGTCCTCGACCCGCTGTGCGGCGGCTTCCAATTTGGCCAGGAGGGGCGCTTCTTTCACGGCAGGCATGCTTGCTCTCCCCTCAAAAAACAACAACACCTGCCCCACGGGAGGCAGGCGTTGCCGTAAACTCCTCTAATACTGCCGCAATCAGGCAGTTTTCTTGCGAATGTACTTTTTCTTGAAACGCTCCACACGCCCTTCGGAGTCCACGATTTTCTGCGTCCCCGTATAAAATGGATGGCAGTTGGAACAGATATCCACCTTGATATCCCCCACCGTCGAACGCGTCTTCAATTTGTACCCGCAGGCGCAACTGATCGTCGCCTCCTTGTATTCCGGATGTATTCCCGCCTTCATGATACGCGTGCTCCCTTCCCAACCACCTACCGGTTCATCGAGTCCAGAAAATCCTTGTTCGTCTTTGTCCCCTGGATCTTGTCAATCAAAAATTCCATGGCCTCCATCGTGCCGAGCGGGCTCAGGACCTTGCGGAGGATCCACATCTTATTGAGCCGCTCCTTATCCACCAGCAGCTCTTCCTTGCGCGTGCCGGAAGCCCCTATTTCAATCGCCGGGAAAACCCGCTTGTCGGCCAGACGGCGGTCTAGATGCACTTCCATGTTCCCGGTTCCCTTAAATTCTTCGAAGATCACGTCATCCATGCGGCTCCCCGTGTCCACCAGAGCCGTGGCCATGATCGTCAAGCTCCCGCCGTCTTCGATATTCCGGGCCGCGCCGAAAAATCGCTTGGGCCGCTGGAGAGCGTTGGAGTCCAACCCGCCGGACAGCACCTTGCCGCTGGGCGGCGCGATCGTGTTGTAGGCGCGGGCCAGACGGGTGATGCTGTCGAGCAGAATCACCACATCGCGTTTGTGCTCCACCAGCCGCTTCGCCTTCTCGATGACCATCTCGGCCACCTGCGCGTGACGCTGGGCTGGCTCATCGAAGGTCGAGCTGATGACCTCGGCCTTGACCTGCCTCTGCCAATCGGTGACTTCTTCGGGCCGCTCGTCGATCAGCAGGACGATGAGGACGATCTCAGGGTGGTTTTTGATGATCGCCCGGGCGATCGCCTGCAGCATCATGGTCTTGCCCGTCCTGGGAGCCGCCACGATCAACCCACGCTGGCCTTTCCCGATCGGCGTGATCAGCTCCATGACGCGGGTGCAGTGTTCGTTGGGATCGAACTCCAGGTTGATCCGCTCCTCGGGATAGAGGGGCGTGAGGTTGTCGAAGAGAATCTTGTCGCGGGCGATTTCCGGGTCCTCGAAGTTGATCTTTTCGACCTTGAGGAGGGCGAAATAACGCTCGCTCTCTTTGGGCGGGCGGATCTGGCCGGAAACGATGTCGCCGGTGCGTAGATTGAATCGTCGAATCTGGGAGGGAGAGATGTAGATATCGTCCGGGCCGGGGAGGTAATTGGAATCGGGAGCGCGGAGAAATCCGAAGCCGTCCGGGAGCGTCTCCAGCACTCCTTCGCCGTAAATGATCCCGTTCTTTTCGGTCTGGGCCTGAAGGATGGCGAAGATCAACTCCTGCTTGCGGAGATTCGCGGCTCCGTCGATCTTCAGCTCCTTGGCGACCTCGTTCAGTTCGGTGATGTTCCGCTGTTTCAACTGGGCCAGATACATGACCGTCTCTCTGGTTGTCGTCGCTTGGGACATATTGCTCCCTTACCTCCCTATGAGCAGATGTTGATACCCGTACCGGATGGAATCAAAACTCTCTAACCGATCAACCGCTTTGGTTTCATTGAGAACTGACCTGGGGAAGAATCACGAGGTGGTCGACTTTGAAACTGGCTTAGCATAACCTCCGCACGGCCCTTTGTCAATACCCAATATGCGGCACCGGGACGGCCTTTTCTCCGAGACCCGGCGCCCGGTTTGACGTGTATGAAGCCCCCTTGTTATCATAAAGAGCCCTATGGAAGGCCGCACGTTCACACTGGTTGAAGCCAAGCATCTGCTCCCCCAACTCGAGGAGCAGCTTCTGGCCGTCAAGAAGGATAAGGAAGTCTTGGTCCATAGCCATGGGGAGATCAAGCGAGCCAGCGCCAATGCCCAGGCCAACGGGGGCAGCATCGCCGGCCCCCGCTACATCCGCGCCCTCGAGCGGATCAGCGACAGCGTGGAGGCCATTCAGGAGATGGGGGTCCTGGTCAAGGACCTGGACGTCGGCCTCTGCGACTTTCCCTACCTGTTGGGCGATCGTGTCGTCTACCTCTGCTGGAAACTGGGCGAACAGGAAATCAACTTCTGGCACGAGGTCGAGGACGGGTATGCCGGCCGCCAGCCCATCGAGACGCTGACCGAGAGCGAAATGTGATCTTCGTCATCATCGGGTACGACGGCCCGGACGGTCAAGCCAAACGTAAGCTGCATCGCCAAGCTCACCTCGACAGAATGGATCCTCTGAACAAAGCCGGGAAAGTGATCCTTGCAGGGCCGCTCACCGACGGGGCCGGCAGTCTGATCGTCATCGAAGCTGCCTCGCTGGAGGAAGCCAAG
>DASYQR010000019.1:0-11051 GCA_036005325.1 Nitrospirales bacterium
TCCATGCGGTCGTGAACGTCCGCGACGATGTCGTCATGGAAGTCGATTGCGGCGCTGGCCGCATCAAGACCTATGACAAGTACTGAGTTGCCCCTCATCGTCTGCTTCGGCGACAGTCTCACGGCCGGGTTTCAATCCCCGACCCCGGACTGTCCGGACTTTCTCGAAACTCCCTATGGGAAGTTTTTGGAGGAGCGGCTTCGGGATCGCGCGCGCATCCAGGTGAGTGGAGTCTGCGGGGAGCTGACCCGTGACATGGTCGGACGCTTCGAGCGCGACGTGCTGCGCCATAAGCCCGCCTGGACGGTGTTCCTCGGGGGAACCAACGATCTGGGGTGGGACCTCCGGCCCTCGGAGATCATGCGCAATCTCACGGCCATGTATGAGCAGGCCACGGCTGCCGGCATCCACGTGGTGGCGGTGACGGTGCCCTCGATCCGTGGCTTCGACGATCATATCCCGCGGCGGCTCGAGCTGAACCGGCTGATCGCCGATTATTGCGCCGGCAAAAGATTTCCCTGCGTGGACCTCTTCACCGCCACCGCGGAGTCCGGAAGTCAACGCCTGGCCGCGCCGTACTCGAACGACGGTCTGCATCTGACGACGGCCGGGTATGAATTGCTGGCGAGGCTGCTCTACGAGCAGGTGTTCGCTAATCGATTCGCGCCGGCGACGGGATGTCCTTGAACAAGTAGTCGGCGATGCGTCGGGCCGCCGCCCGTTGCTCCGCCAGGTCGGAAGCCGTGAGCGCCGCCTTCAGGAGCTCGCCGAGGACATTGTCACGCTGGGTGATGAACTGCAGATGCTCGATGGGCGCGGCGGGCCAGAACCCCCGGAACCGGTAGAAGGCGTGCATGCTCTCGTCGAGGAAAACGAAGAGCAGGTGGCGGGCGATGGCCGGCTCGGCCTGATGGTCTTCTGCCTTGCCCAACCAGTGGAGCGCTTCGGTGCGAAGCTGGATCTTCTCGTGGATCGTCAGCGGGGGAGGCCCCTGGCGAAAGCGCATGTGGGCCTTCTGCAGGAGCTGCGATCCGGCCGCTTCAGTCTCGAACAGGACACGGGCCTTGCGAAGGATGATAGGAAGGCGCGGCGACGTCAGCACCTGTTCCTCGGCGGCAGCCACGCCGAGGTAACGGATCTCGACGATCCGGGTGAGGACCCGCACCAGCTCGTGGCCGTTCTCCGTCCCCAGCACCAACACCAGAAGGTCGACATCGCTATGGGGTGTCAACGCGTCCCGCGCGGCGGAGCCCGCCAGGATGATTGCGGCCAGATCTCCCCCTCGTTTCGCCTTGACGTGTCGGACCGCCTTGGCGAGAACCTGGTCGAGTTCCGGTGCAGCCTCGCGCTTCTCCGGTTCGACGATGGCACCCTGTTCTTCTTCCATGGGTCAGTCCCTGGCCACTTGTTGAAGCCGCTGCTTGGCAACGGCGAGCCATTCGTCGAAGGGGATGCCGGCATCCACGACGATCTCAATCTTCCCGTTCGGCAACTTGTGGATTTGGCCGGGGCTCACGGCGTAGAGTGGAATTTCGATCCATTCACGGTCCAGCTCCAACTCGTCCGTGAGCTCCAGGATCCGGTTGATTTGCTCGAATGTCACGTCTTTTGGCGGCGGTGCGGTCATGATGCGGACGCATTCTAGCATACCCCTTGGCCGCGTTGACAATTGTGGGGGCATCACATAGAGTAGCCATCCGGGGGAACGGATGTCAGATCCGCGCACCGTCAAGTTTTATCAGGCCGACGTCTTCACCGCGACCGTGTTCGGGGGAAACCCTGTGGCGGTGATCCCCGAGGCGGACGGTCTGGACGTCTGGGAAATGCAGAAGATCGCCCGGGAGATGAACCTCTCGGAAACCGTCTTTGTGCTCCCGCCGACCGATCCCACCGCGCAGTACCGGCTCCGGTTTTTTACCCCCGCCCAGGAGATCCCCTTCGCCGGCCATCCGGTCATCGGCGCGTTCTATGTGCTCGCTCATCTCGGCCTCCTCCAGCTGCAGGAGCCCGTGACGCGCATTCACCAGGAAACCAGCGTGGGGGTCTTTCCGCTTGAGCTGATGGTCAGGGACGGACGCATCCGCCGCATTATGATGGGACAACCCAAGCCTGAGTTTATCGGGATGGTGGAGCCGCTGCGCGATCTTTTCGAGGTGGCCAAGGCGGTCTCGGTTCCCAAGACGCAGATCACCGGCACCGGTCTTCCGGTGGAAGTGGTCTCGACGGGCTTTCCGGTCATGATCGTGCCGGTCCGCACCCTGACGGCGGTGTCCAAGGCGAGCCCGAACATCGGCCTGCTCAACAGCGTGTGTGAGCAGCACAAGGCCCAAGGTCTCATGCTCTTCACGACGGTCACGGTTGAGGAGGAGTCCACCGCTCATACCAGGATGTTCGCGTCTCCCATCGGCGTGGTCGAGGATCCCGCGACAGGGTCGGCCACCGGCGCGCTCGGCGCGTACCTCGTCAAGCACGGAGTGGTGGATGTCGGCCCCACGACCGAAATCATCTGCGAGCAGGGCTATGAAGTGGACCGGCCCTCCCGGCTGATCGTGCACGTCCATTCGGAGGACGACGAAATCCAGTCCGTCAATGTCGGAGGGCAGGCGGTCATGGTCATCGAAGGCGTGGTGCGGTTCTAATCGATGAAGGCGGCTCGGTTTCACCAGCACGGCGGACCGGAGGTGCTCCAGTACGAAGACGCGCCGGAGCCGGTGATGGCGCCGGGGCAGGTGCTCGTCAAGGTCAAGGCCTGCGCCCTGAACCACATCGATATCTGGGTCCGCCAGGGGATTCCCGCCTTTCCGGTGCCGCTGCCCCATACCGGCGGATGCGACGTCGCCGGCCTGGTGGAGCGGATTGCGGGTGAGGGACAGGGGCTGAACGTCGGCGACCGGGTGTTTGTCTCGCCGGGACTGTCGTGCTGGCGGTGCGAGTTCTGCCTGCGCGGCGAGGACAACCGCTGCATTTCGTACCGCATCCTGGGAGCGCAAGTGGACGGCGGGATGGCGGACTACGTCGCCGTGCCGGCGATCAATGTGCTCCCGATCCCCGGCTCGCTGTCGTTCGAGCAGGCCGCCGCGTTTCCCCTGACGGCCGTCACGGCCTGGCATATGCTGTTCGGTCTGGCCCGCCTGCAGCCGGCCGAGGACATCCTCGTGCTGGGAGCGGGGGGCGGCGTCGGCAGCATGGCGGTGCAGATGGCACACGCCGCGGGCGCGCGGGTCATCACGACGGTGGGCTCCGACGACAAGGCGGAGAAGGCCAAGACGCTGGGCGCGGAGGTCGTGTTGAACCACCGGCGCGACAAGATCGCGGAACGCGTCATGCAAGTCACCGGCGGGCGCGGGGTGGATGTGGTGATCGAGCACATCGGGCCCGCGACGTGGGAGCAGAGCCTCCGTTCGCTGGCCACAGGCGGACGGCTCATCACGTGCGGCGCCACCTCAGGGCCGGAGGTGCGGTTCGATCTGCGTACGCTCTACATGCGACAAACGAAAGTTATGGGCTCGTTCATGGGCACGCGCGATGAACTGCTGGCCGCCGCGAAATGGATGGGCGAGGGGCGGATCCGCGCGATGGTCGATTCGGTGCTGCCCCTCAAGGAGATCCGCGCGGCGCACGAGCGGATGCTCGATCGCAAGCTCTTCGGGAAAATCGTGCTGACGCCTTGAGAGGCGGGATGGACGTGCTACAATTTAGTGAGTCCATTTCTCCGAAGGAGGGATCCATGCGCGCACTCCAAGAGACGATGACCCAAAAGCTGAAAACGATTCGCCACGACGCGACGATCCAGGACATGGCCCGGCGGATGAAGGATGAGAAGGTCGGGTCGTTGCTGGTGGAACGGGACGGGCAGGTCGTGGCGATCGTGACGGAGACCGACATCGTCCGGAAGGCCGTCGCGAAGGGAGCCGATCTGGGCAAGGAGAAAGTGGAGAGCATCATGTCGGCGCCTGTCGCCTCGATCGACATCCGACGGACGCCCCAGGATGCCCATGACATGATGGCGGACCTCGGCGTGCGGCACCTCGCCGTGACCGATGCGGGCAAGATCGTGGGGCTGCTCTCGGTGCGGGACCTGCTGGTGTACTTTAAGCGGGTGTCAGAACCACGGATAACGCAAGATTGATTGTAGGGGCACGGCGTGCCGTGCCCCTACTAAACCGAGCTTGCTCGTGCCGGCCGCTTCGACCAGATGCGGACGGATATTCAATACCGCCAGTTTTTATTTGGTCATTTCCCCGACCATGTGGCCAAGCTCGTTGAGGATGAGCTTGTCCATGGCGAGGAGCACGGCCTTTTCCGAGCCGGGGATCGAAATCACGAGCGTGTCCTTGTAGAGTCCGGCCGTGGCCCGGCTCATGATCGCCGCCGAGCCGATGTCCTGATAGCTGAGGGAGCGGAAGATCTCGCCGAACCCGTCCAGCCGTTTCTCCAGCAGGCCGTCGATCGCTTCGAAGGTGGAGTCCCGCCGCGAGATACCCGTCCCGCCGTTCACGATGATCGCCTGGATGTGACGGTCCTTGGCGCCTTGCTTGATCAGCTTTCTGATGACCGACGGGTCGTCCTTGACGAGGTGGTAGGAGACGACCGAGTGTCCGCGTCCTTTCAAGGCGCTCATGATCAGCGCGCCGCTGGTGTCGGTTTCGGGAGTGCGGGTATCGCTGCAGGTGATCACCATGCAGGAGATGGACCTCGGCGCGGCCGCCTTGTGTTCAGTTATCCCCACACTTCGTCCGGCAGCTTGAGCCGCTCGACCGGTTTGCCCTTCCCGATGTGCTCGTCAAAAATGACGGGGATGTCGGCCTCCGTGACGTTCTTGTACCAGACGCCTTCGGGGTAGACGACGACCGTCGGCCCGAATTGACAGGGGCCCAGGCAGTCCGTGGGAGTGACGATCACCTGCCCGATCAGGTTGCGTTCCATCACGGCGAAGTTGAACTGGTTGACGACCCCCATGGCGCCGCGCTCGCCGCACGAGCCTTTGGGGTGGCCGGGGGGACGGGTATTTTTGCACACGAGGATATGGTATTTAGGCTTCGGCATGATGGCTCCTTTGTCGTGTGAGGTGTCGGGTTGAATCAGTGACCGCAGCCGCCTCCGTGACAACTGGTGCCGCCGGAAGGGTCGGCGTCTCCCGAGCCGTAGGTTTTGGCGGCGAACCGAGAGATCAGGCGCTCCACACGGGTCTCCCCGCATTGCGGACAGACGGTCTCGCCCGGTTTGGTATGGACGGACTGCAGCAGGGAGAATTGGTTCGCGCATCCTGCACATTGGTATTCGTAAACGGGCATGGCGTTTCTCCTAGTGTCGCGGACGCTGGTCTTCCCACCAGTCAAGGCATTCCTGGGGGAGTTTCCAATGCTTGAGGCCGGTCATCACGAAGTCGATGTAATGGTCTTGCGGCTTGAACTTGCCGGCCGGCTTGGCGATGTAGGTCGTGACCATTTCTTTCTGGGGGGTCTGATCGGCTTCGTGTTCCGGACAAATATTAATCGTGGAATGGCGGAAAGAGCCGGCCGGTACCTCGTCTCCGCACTGGTCCAGGATCTTGAGGTCTTCCTGCGTGATGTCGAACACGACTCCCCAGACCCGGTCGCCGAGGGACGGCACGATGCTGGCCAGCCCGCCCCGCCATTGGGACGACCAGCGGGGAAAGGCCAGCGTGTGATCCGGGACGTAGGCGCGGTACAGAAACGTGGCCTCCGGGGCCCGTTCCTTCAGCTGATTGGGGTGGAGAGTCTCGCTGTAGATAAAGTACTTCACGCGTGTTACTTGTACAGAATGGCGTTTTGGCTTGTCAAGTCGACCGAATGGCTAGGACGAGGGTATGGAATCTCCTGAGCCGCAGCCGCGTTCTCGTCTTGTAGTCTGGATCGAGTGGGGGGCGGTCGTCCTTCTGGTCGGCGGCGTCGCCGGCTACCTTCTGTGGAAGCCGCTGGACCCGATGGGCGACCAGCAGGCCGCGCAGGCCCTGGCGCTGGTGCAGACTCATCCGGCTCGTTCCGCTCCGTCGGTACGACAGGCCATCGACATCGTCATGAAAGCCAATCATACTTCCGACCGCTCGCCGTCCATCGGAGACTGGACAGTGCGGCGGCATGAGCAGGCCAATGAGCGGGATGGTTATCGAGTGCGGGTGGTGGTCCGCCTGCCCGGGAGTCAGAAAAACCGATGGATCGAATGGGAATATCTCTGGCTGGTACGGCTTTCGCCTCCGACGGTCATTCCGATGTCACGGCCGGCCGTCGAGATCATGCCATAACGTACCTGCAACAGTACGCCTCGATCGTTCTCAGGGCTGCGGCTTTGCAGCTGGAGCTTTTTGAGTAGCCTGACCGGAGTCTGGTGGCTGTTTTTTACTTTCCTTCTTCGGGTGGTGGTCGATGCCGATGTAGGCCTCGATGAACCGGTCGATCCGGGCTTCGTCGAAATCGGTGAGCTTGTCGAGCCGCGTCCATGCCGTGAGGGCGATGCGGGTATCCATGTCGGGGTAGGGCGCCAGGATCAGGTGCATGTATTTTTTCTCTCTCTGGGCGCGGGCCTTATACTTGAAGAAGACGCCTTCCAATTTTTTGACCAGATCGGGACAGCCCTTCGGACAATTGTATTGAATGACCACGCCGCCGTCTTCCAGGTTATGTACCTGGTACTCCTTGGGGATCGGCTTGTCATAGATTCCCCAGGGGGCGATGCCCGGCAGGTGCGTACCCGACGTCGGCGGCTCGCTGTTGTAAGGAGCATGAGCGTCTCCCAGGCGCGGAATGTGGGCGTTGCCGAGGTCAGGGAATTGTTTGCCCGGCAAGGGATTTGCTGGCGAGACCGACCCGGTCTGAGCTCCTGCCTCAAACGTTCCGGGTCCCAGAAACCAGGCCAGCAATACGGCGGCAAGAAGGCTGCGCATCACGGCGTGACCGAGACCGAGATCTTGCCGTTTTCGACCTTCACCGGATAGCAGGCCACGCTCATGTCAGGATTCTTCACGTACTGGCCGGTCTTGATGTAATAGCGGTAGCCGTGCCAGGGGCAGATCACGATGTCGTCCTTGATCTTGCCTTCTCCTAACGGTCCGCCGGCGTGCTGGCACATATTGTCGAGCGCATAGATCGACCCCTTGAGGTTGAACAGCGCCACCTCGACGTTCTGCACCGCGACGACTTTCGCGGTGCCCGGAGGGACCTCGGCGATATCGGCAACATGGATGAAGTTCGCCATGGCCGGATTGTAAGCTGCAGCGGTCGAGACTTCAAGCCAGATGGGGCCCGGCTTCTGTCTGGATGGGGGTGGGACTAGATTTTCTTCCGCCATTTGTGATATACGAAACCGCATCATCATGGCGCCCTTTCCGGCAAAGTGGGGCGCGCTCATCGGATTTCGTTTAGGGCGAAAGGGGGTCTATGGAGCTTACCCTGCTGTTGAACGCCACGTACGAGCCACTCCGCGTCGTGAACTGGCAGAAGGCCGTCACCCTCCTGTGGCAGGAGAAGGTTGAAGTCCTCGAGGTCTATGACCGCGAGATCCACGGCGTATCGATCTCCTTCAAGCTGCCGGCAGTCATGCGGCTCCTGAAAATGGTCAAGATTCGGGAGGCCCATCGCTCGGTCAAGTTTTCCAGAATCAATATCTTCACCAGGGACGGGTTCAAGTGCCAGTACTGCCGGCGGAAGTTCCGGACGGAGGACCTGACCTTCGACCATGTCATCCCGATCGCCAAGGGCGGCACGAAGACGTGGGAGAACATCGTCACGGCCTGCTGGGGCTGCAACAACCGGAAGAGCGGCCGCATGCCGGATGAAGCCGGCATGCATCTGATGAAAAAGCCGGTGAAGCCGAAGTGGCACCCGGTGGTGACGATCACGATCGGGATTCGGAATACGCCGGAAAGCTGGCGGGATTATCTCTACTGGAACGTGGAACTCGAGTCAGATACCTCGGGACCGTAAGGGTGTGACAGGTGTGAACGGGAGGGTGCCACCCGGTACCCTCCCTTTTTTTTATGCTTATTTCGCCCGGTTGAGGACGATCTCGATGTCTTTCGCCCCCGCCATGGTAGGGTTCTTGGCAAACTCCCCTTCGATGTCGCCGGGCTCCGCGGGTCCGGCGAACCCATCCTTATCGAGCCTGGCCACGACGCTCACCATGCCCTTAAGCTCGGAGCCTTTGATCATCACGTCCGCATTGGTGATCTCAAACGCTTGGGGGAATGTCGGGTGTTCGATCCGAACCGCGGCGAGCGGGCGGGGAGGGCCGGTCGGCCGCCGCACGATCACGAACAGAAAGTCGGTGGGGGCCACCTTGGATGCCAGGGCAGGATCGATGGTCACGGTCCCTGAAATTGACCCGGCGTTGTCCTTGCCGCCGTGCAGGATGCCCTGCCAGGCTGCCACGCCGGCGAGCAGGATGATGACGATGAAGAGAAGAAGGACGGCCAGTTTTTTATTCACGGCGGGATTATAACCGACGTGGCCTCTCGTGACAACGTATTTACCTCCCGACTGTAATTCGGGTAAGATGCGCTCATGAAATTCGGTTTGCAGATCAACCTCGACGTCGAGAACCGGTTGTGCCTCGTGATCGGGGGCGGGGAGGAAGCGGCGAACAAGGCCGAACGGCTGCTCGATGCCGGGGCGAAGGTGACGGTTGTCAGCCCCTCGCTGAACGATACGCTCAAGGTGCTGGCCGCTTCCGGGAAAATTCTGCACCGGGGGCGGCGCTTTAAAACGTCCGATGTGGACGAGGGGATATGGCTGGTCATGAACACCGTGACCACGGATGAGGTCTTGAGCCGCGACCTGTTCGCGCTGGCCAAGCAGAAGGGATTCTTGCTCTGCGCCACCGACCAGCCGGACTTTTCGACCGTCACCATGCCCGCGCTCGTGGCCCGGGGGCCCTTGCGGATCGCCATCAGCACCAGCGGGGTCTCGCCGGCTCTGGCCAAGCGCTTGCGGCAGGACCTCGAGCCGCTGTTCGATGAACGCTTCGAAGTCTTCCTGGAATGGCTGGACGCCTACCGGACGCACCTCCTCTCGACCGAAGTGAATATAGAAAAGCGGCATCAATTATTGAGAGATGCGGTAGCAAAGGTAAAGCTTCACGCGAAGATTGAATTTCCCAAAGTCGAGAAGAAAGACGAAGAAAAGAAAGAGGCGTGACCCTCGTCCCTTGAGCGAAAGGGGCAGGTTGAGGGTTCTTCATCCGATGTAGGGGCGTATCGCGATACGCCCTTCCAATCCCCCCGTATCCTTTCCGATCCGCGCGCCGCCTGAATAAATCGAAGTTACATTTCTCGGAGTTCCTGTGTCTATCTTTTAAGGTCGCTATCCGTGACCGTCTTGACACTATGTCATATCTGACATATAGTGGAGAGGAACGCAGTCGGTGAAGAAGACTGAGGCAGGCAAGCCGATCGTCTGGCTGCGCGGCGAAGTGAAAACGCCGCCGTTCTCCAAGGAAGCCAGAATAGAAGCCGGGCACTTGCTCAGGCTGTTGCAGCGAGGCGAAACGTTGGGCTTGCCGCACTCCCGGCCGATGCCGGCCATCGGGCCCCGGTGCCATGAGCTGCGCATCAACGATGCGGCGGCGACCTTCCGCATCATGTACCGGGCCGATCCCGATGCTGTTGTCATCCTGGAGGTCTTCAGCAAGAAGACACAGCAGACGCCCAGGACGGTCCTCGAAGTCTGTAAGCGTCGGCTTTGCGACTACGACCGACTGACGGGCGAGCGAGAGGTGAAGGAATGAAGAAGAGCAAACGAGAGAAACTCAAAGCGGCCGGATGGGCCATCGGGTCGGTGCAGGACTTTCTGGGCCTGTCGGATGCCGAGTCCGCACTTATTGAGTTGAAGCTGGCCCTGAGCCGGACCCTGCGCGATCGGAGGCAGCGGTGCGGGATGTCGCAAGTCGAGCTCGCGAAGCGGCTGCGCTCCAGTCAGTCCCGCGTCGCCAAGATGGAGGCGGGCGATCCATCCGTTTCCATGGACCTGCTCGTCAGCACGCTCCTCGTGCTCGGGACGAGTTCCACCGATCTCGCCAAGGCCATTCGCAGCGGCGAAGGCAGCAAAGGCCGCCACGCCGCCGCCTAACGCTTCCTCTAAGCTTATAAATCGTTCTCACTGAGAAAACGCCCAAGTCCCTCTTGTTCGGCATAGAAGTATGCATAGTGCATGGCCGCGAGATTCGCGACGCGTTCTTCCGCCTCTTCACGGGTATCTGCAAAAATAACCTGGATCCCATATTTCAGAGTGATGGCATCCAGGAAATCCATCACTCCGTTTTTGAGATATTCGCTTAAACGCCCTCTTCTCTGGGTCTGGTCGATCCGGCCTTCGATCATCATAAACCGATTAGGGAACGGGAGGAGCCGTTCGAGCTCGAGCAGAAATCGCGCGCGGTTATCGGATGACGTCGAGGTCGACGCATACAGATCCGCCACGAGCTTGCGCTCCACGCAAAACAGTCCCGGGGCTTCCGCAATGGCATAGTCGCCGGCGGGAAGTTTTTGTCGAACGATCCCGGCGATGCGAATGAGACGGCGAAAGTCGTAGGGGCTGTGCTCATGGCTGTCGACGAGCATGTGAATCGCGGGCACCGGAATTTTAGGTTGACCCGGCCGGGAGAGGATGATGAGGGATTGGGGACCTCGTAAGTCCTGGCGGGGTCGGGGGGTTGGTTGAGGGCGTGGTGGAGGCGATGGGCGCGCGGCTGGCTTGGCCGCAGCAGATTTCCGTGTGGTGGCATCGTAACGTGTGCGTGCGAAGGGGTCGCTGAGGGTTTGGTAGGCCTGGTTGATCATTTGTGTTCGGGCTTCGGCTTTACGGTGCAGGGCGGTTGACTGTTTAAAGCGATCTGGATGCCAGACCTGTATCAGTTCAAGCCAGGCTTTTTTGATCTCAGCGGTCGATGCGGAGGGAAGGAGTTCGAGCACCTGATAATAGTACGGTATGCGTTCTTCCCGCATGGGTGCCTCCGGTTATGGCAAGGAAGTGTAGCAGACTTCTAGCGCCTGTATCTCCCCCGATACGCCGCCGTTCCGCGCGCCATGACCAATTTCC
>DASYQR010000020.1:0-8274 GCA_036005325.1 Nitrospirales bacterium
TCACCATCACGTCGGTCGTGAACCAGATCGTATTCCATCCGAGGAACAACAATGGGCTGTTTGCGGCAACGACGATGGGCGTCTTCGAGTCGACGGACGGAGGTGACACCTGGACGAAGCGCATGGCCGGCATGAAGGAAATTCTGATGGTGGTCACGCTGGCAATCGATCCGTTTCGTCCCGACATCATGTATGCGGGGACGAGCGGCGGCGTGTACAAATCGTCGGACCTGGCCAGAACGTGGACGAAGGTCCACCAAGGCATGATCTCTCCCGATGTCCTGTCATCAGGCCGCGCCCTCATGGTCAACACCGTCCTCATCGATCCGCAAGGGCCGGACACCCTGTACGCCGCGACGTTGAATGGCCTGTACAAGACCGTGGACGGGGCGCGGTCCTGGACCCGGATCGGCCGGGAACTGCCGGATCAGATGATCAACGTGATGGCGCTCGATCCGTCGTCCGGCACGTTGTATACTGCTGGCCGTCAGGGGTTGTTCAAAAGCACGGATGGCGGTGTGAGCTGGCAGGCAAAGAACGCGGGCCTGGTGAGCCTCAACATCCGGTCGCTGGCGATCGGTCCTTGCGACCCGAAGACCCTCTACCTGGGAACCAACGGCAGCGGGTTGTATCGAAGCCGGGATGGGGGCGAGACCTGGGAACCTATGCCCCTCGCTGTCGCGGGCCCGTCGGGGTCCATGCCCATGTAGCGAACGGCCGCCGGTTTCAGAATCGGTCGAGGATTTCTTTCTTCTTCTGGCGGTACTCTTCTTCGGTAATCAGGTCCAGCTCGCGCAGGCGCTTGAGCGTGCGCAGGTGCTCTTCCACAGTCGCAAGTGGAACCCTGGATGATTCCGGCGCGAGTGACGGTTTTTCCGCGGGCGCAGCCACATTTGCCTGGGCTCCCAGCAAGGCCTGATATTCGATCGCGATCTCCGGCCCTGTGTTGCGCAGCCCCGAGAGAATCCCTTGCTCCTGCACCACGCGGTGGTAGTCTCCCTGAACCACCTCATAGAAGGGCGCGGACACAGAGCGCAGCGGCTCATTCCACAACTGCTCGCGGACACTGGGCTTGGTCACGCTGTGCCGGTAATTGGCCAGGATGAGATGCAGACGCGAGTCCACCACGAACAGCCCGCCGGTCGTGATTTCATTCACTCCTGACGGAAGCACTCGACTCAGGCCGAACGCCACCCATTGCTCCGGGGCGGTCTTGGCAAACGTCTCGCTCAACGTCCTGCTGAGATAGGCAATCTCCTCGGGAGCAAACGCCTCGGTCGGCGGCTCCTTGGCCGGCGTGAAAATGAAGCTGTCTTTTCTGCTTTGGATCCGGACGCTGGACAGGATGCGCGCCCACTCGGCAGAGCTCAAGCGCACAGGATGCGAGAACCGCGCCACACCCTCAGGACGTCGATCCCCCGAAGGAGCTTCCACACGGACGAATCGCTCCTGATTTTCCGGAAGAGCGCGAGAACTCCGATCCACTCCGAGGGCCGGCCCCGTACAGGCTTGGCAGAACAGGGCGAGCGTCGTCCCTGAGAGCAGCAGGCGCAACGAGATCTTCAATTCATGATCTTGATCAGAGCATCCACGACTTTGGGATCGTAGAGCCCCTTGCCGACTCCCCGGCCGATTTCATCCAGCGCCACATGGCGCTCCCATGGGTCTCGATAGGGTCGCCAGGAAATCATCGCGTCATAGGCATCGGCCACCGCCACAATCCGCGACCCGAAGGGGATCTCTTCTCTCTTGAGACCGTCGGGATAGCCCGTGCCGTTAAAGTGTTCATGGCTGTGATAGATGATCTTGAGCATGTTCTCGTTGTCATACCCCATTTTCCGCAAAGCTCTAACCCCTTCCGCCGGATGCGTTTTCACGATGTCCATCTCCCAGGCGCTGAGGCTCCCCATGCGGTTCAAGAGGTGATGGGGGATGATCTCCTTTCCCATGTCCGCCATGAAACCGGCCTGCAGGATATCCGTTTTTTCTGTATCCGGCAGGCTGAAATAGGTGGCCAGGACATAGGCAAAGATGGCCACCATCTTGGAATGGCCGATGCTGCCATCCAGAGCCTCCACGGGCAACGTCACATCGGACGGGATCTGGAGGAGATTGAGGACGTACCGGTATTCCTGGGAAAATTTCTGGGACACCTTGTTCCGGTCTTCGAAGGGATCCTTGATGCCGATGACCTCGTACGCTTCGATACGCTGCCGCCTGCCCCGAATGTTGATCGTCTCAATCTCCCGAATTTTGATGCCCGCTTCGGCATAGGCCAGCTTGAACTTCATCTCGCCGGGGTCCATCTGCAGAGCTCGCTCGAAATACTGCAAGGCCTCGACCGGCTCGTTCAGCTCGAAATGAATTTGACCGATATGAAAATAATGAAGGGGATTGCCGGGATCGGCGGCGACCTTTTCATGCAGCTCTTCCAGGTGCCGCTCCTTCTCGGTCTCCGGAATGTCTTTGGCGGGCAGATCGCGCTTTTTGCGCGCGTCGATGAACCGGCCGACGGTCTCGTAGGTGTACCGGTCGATCAGAACTTTGCCCGGAGTGCAGGCCTTCTGTAGTCGGGCGGAGATGTTGACCACATCGCCGATGGCGGTATAGGACAGGCGCTTGTTGCCGACAAGACCCGTGATGGTAGACCCTGAGCACACCCCGACGCGCATCTCCCATGGATAATTCATTTTGGCGACCTTTTCCTGCATCTTGATCGCCGCCACCACGGATAGGATGCGGTAGGTCTCGTAATCCAGCGGCGCCCCGAATTCGCACATGATGCCGTCGCCCATGTACCGGTCAATGTGACCGCGATAGGCGAGCAAGATGGGCTCCATGTCGCCGAGGTACCGATTCAGGTCGCGGATCACGATTTCGGGCGGGTTCTGCTCGGAATGGGTGGTAAAACCGACAAGATCGGAGAACAGGATGCTCACGCTACGCTTTTCGTTCCGCAACCGCCCTTCGATGAGCAGCTTGACCACAGAGGAATCCATGGTGGAATAGAGCGCCTCCTCCACCTTGGATTTCAAGGATTCGATCGACTGCTTGGACTTTTCCAGCTCCTCGGTCCGTTCTTTGACCTTGACCTCCAGGTTTTCCGCGTAGTCCTTCAACGAGGCGTTGGCGCGGTTGACCTCTTCGGTCCGCTCCTTGACCTTGACTTCGAGGTTTTCGCTGTAGTCCTTCAACGAGGCATTGGCGCGGTTGAGCTCTTCCTGATGGTGCTGGAGTTCTTGGTTCAGGTATTGCAGCTTCTCGGCATTGGCCGACAGCGTGAAATTGGCTTGATTGAGGCGCTCGTGTTCCAGCTGCAACTGCTGGTTCAGCCGTTTCGCGGTTTCCACCTTGATGACCAGCTTTTCATGGAGCCCGCCGACGACCGCGCCGGCAAGAATGAGAAAGCTCCCCCAGGTCAGGATCTGAATGTAGAGACCGATTTCGCTCGAATCGGTTAAAAATGCCTCGGGACGAGCGGAAACCATGAACACCGTCACGGCGATCACAGCGATCGCCCCAAGCACCGCGTTGCGCCGGCCCAGGTAGTACCCTCCCCATATAATGGGCAGGAAGTAGAAGTTCAGAAACGTAACTTTAGTTTTGTCGGGGACGACCCAATTGATCACGACGAGCGACAGCATCGTGATGATGACAAATGTCATATCAGGATTCTGAAGAAGATAAGTTTTGAGTCTGGCAGTTAGCGAAGCTGGTGGCGCGGGCGAGGTCGGCTCATCGGGACTCGCCGGAGTGGCGGGCTTGGGCGGGGCCGTCCGAACTGTCGAATCGGTTGTGTTCATTTCCTGTTAGAAACCGCTAGCATACGACACTCTCCGGCCTTCCTACCTATCCCATTGAGCCTGGCTTGTCAAGATTACGGAAGGCGCCTGCGGCGGAACAGGCTAGACATCAGACGCTTGTGCCATTCCCCGCATTCCCAGGATGTACCAGTAGAAGTTCGCCATCACGAGCAGCACGGGGAACTGGAGAAGGTTGCCGCCGGAGAGCGGTTCGTACTGGCCGTACAACTCGTACCAGATAATCCCGTACATGGCGCAGATACCAACCGACATCACAAAGTATAGGTTTGCCGAAGGCGCCACGGCGGCTAGCGGGATAAACAGCACCAAAGTGATGTACAAGCCGGGCTCGGCAAGACCCACCATATAGAAGATATTGGCGCAGAGGATGGTATTACCAACAATCAGGCCCCATACCACCGAACGTGTCTTCCACATGTTCTGAGGCATGACCATTACAAGCATCCCAATGGCCAGCAGACCCACGATGACGAACTCCAGGACCTCCATGGGGTACACGCTGTGCGGGCTGAACAGAAGCTGATAGCTCAGGGTGATCGTGACGAGAGATTGGAGAATCGTAAAGGTGGACTCGGTAGTTTCAGCATCTGCAGGAGCAGCCTCTGCGGCTGAGGCGGTTGGAGGCAGAGCGGACTTCCCGTCACGGGGCATTATAGGCCGTATCTCCCAGCGTCGTGCCGATGCGGACCAGTCAAAAACACGGCCAGGGTAAATCAAACCGGAGTACGTGTCAAACTGTACAGAAAAAGGGGAGGCCCGCAAAGCGAGGTTAGAAGACTACTTGTGGTATTGCATATCCCGGCCTATTTGATCGAAAGGCCGGGTTCGCGCAAGCGAGGTTTGGTGGGCCGTGCAGGGATCGAACCTGCGGCCCGCTGATTAAGAGTCAGCTGCTCTACCAACTGAGCTAACGGCCCACCAGGGAGGATGCATGATGAGAGTGGCGGTTGGTGCGCCTGACAGGATTTGAACCTGTGGCCCTCAGCTCCGGAGGCTGATGCTCTATCCACTGAGCTACAGGCGCGTCCGCCAAGCCAGAGCGAAAGGCACCTTACCACACTGTTTCGGGACGTGTCTAGGCTGTCGGCGGGGGGGTCGGCTGGGGCGCTTGCGGCTCGGGTTCGTCGTCCAAGGGCGGCAACTCGAAGATCAACTCGCCGTTCTCATCATAATAGCCCTGCCCGTCGATCTGGACCATCCCGTCGCAGTTTTCCTGGAAGAACTGGAGGATCCAGCCGTTGAAATCGTATCCCTCCTCTGTGATGTCGTTCTTATCCAGAATGTCGGCGATGTAGAACCGGCAGCCTCGCAACTGATCTGCTACGCGCCAGTTGTCGATCTCGCGGTGCGTCTCCACGAAGTTGAGCAGGCCCTCGATGTCCTGCTTGAAGATGTCGTCCTGGGCGCCGCCTTTGCGGACGCAGGTTACCAGAATCGGCTTTTTGTCCTTCGCATACCCGATCTCCATTCCCACCCAGTTCCAGCTGTTCAAAAGCTTCTCGGGGACCTCCGATGGGATGATCGGCGTCGCCCCCCGCGCCTTCAGGTACTCGATGAGCAAGCTGATCGGCGGCGGCTCCTTACGCAGACAAAACACCCGCGTGAAGAACTGCTTCGGCTCCTTTTCTTGCGGCCCGGTGATGGTAATGACGGGAATTTCAGCCATGAGCGCAGTCTATCGTACCGGCTCATTTCAATTCAAGGTCAGGCCCGGACGCTCTTGCGCAGAGGTATAATGGAGCGGAAGGAGATCCGGCAATGGGCGCCGCCACAGAAGCTGACATCCGGCGGCAGGCCGAGCGACTATACAAGGCCGCTGCAGCCTCCGTACCACGTCTGCTCGACCGCAAATGGTGGACCGGCCGGCTGCTTGAATGGGCCATTCGCGACGACGAGTTCAAAATCCGGCTCTTCCGCTTCATTGACGTCTTCCCCACTCTCAAGACCCCCGCGCAGATTAAGCGGTTGGTGGACGAATACTTCGGCCAGGATGCCGGCCTGCGGGATGGTCCCGGCGGGCGATCGCTCATGCGCTGGGGCATGCGGGTACTCTCGTCCGCCGGCTTCGGCGCCAGCGTGACGGCCGACACCATCTACAATCAGACGATCCAGATGGCCAACCAGCTCATCGTAGGCGCCGGTATGAAGGAGGCGCTGCCGGCCGTCGCCGCTCTCTGGAAACGCGGTATCGCCCATTCGATAGACCTGCTGGGCGAAGCCACGGTCTGCGAGCCGGAAGCCGAGGCCTATGCGGCCCGCTACCTTGAGGCAATCACGGCGCTGGCGGATGCGGCCCGGGAGTGGCGCCCGATGCCGACCCTGGAAGCCGATCACCTCGGCTCTCTGCCTCGCGCTCAGGTGTCCATCAAGCTGTCGGCACTGTACTCGCAGTTCGATCCGATCGACCCGGACGGCTGCTACAGCGCCGTCGCGAATCGGTTGCGTCCGTTGTTGAGGGCCGCCATGCAACGCCACGTCGCCGTCACCTTTGACATGGAGCACTACGAGTGGAAAGACCTGACGCTGGGGATCGTCCGACGCTTGCTCATGGAGGACGAGTTCCGCACCTATGCCCATGCCAGCCTCGCGCTCCAAGCCTATCTCATGGACACCGACCGAGACGTCCGGGAGCTGATAGCCTGGGCCAAGACACGCGGCAGTCCGGTGGGGATCCGCCTGGTCAAGGGCGCGTATTGGGACTATGAGACCATCGTGCATCGCCAGCATGGATGGCCCAACCCGGTGTTTTCCAGCAAGGACGACACCGACGCCTGCTACGAACGGCTGACTTCACTTCTCCTGGAACAGAGCGGGGTCATCCGACCGGCCTTCGGCACGCACAATTTACGAAACGTCGCGATGACGTTGGCCGAAGCCGACCGGCGGGGCCTGCCCGCACAAGCGGTGGAAATTCAAATGCTGTACGGTATGGCGGAGCCGCTCCAGACCGCCGTCGTGGACGCAGGGTACCGCCTGCGAGTTTACGCGCCGGTCGGGGATCTGCTCCCCGGCATGGCCTATTTGGTGAGACGCCTGCTGGAGAACACGGCGAACGAGTCGATCCTGAGCCGACAGTTTCTGGGTAGCCAGAACCTCGACGAGTTGCTGCGCCCGCCTATTCCCCTTGCGCCCACGCCTTCGTCCAAAGACCCGGACCTTCATTTTTCCAACGAGCCCCATACGGACTTCGCCAAGGCTGACGCCCGGCAGCAGATGCAGGCTGCGCTGAACGCGACGAGAGGCCGTCTCGGACGCCGGATCGACCTGGCTTTCCCCTCTCCACCAGGCATGACAAGGACGACGCTCACGTCACGCAATCCTGCTCGGCCCGAAGAGGTCATCGGTATCGTGAGCGCCGCCGCTCCTGAGGATGTGGAGGAGGCTGTCTCGCGGGCCCTCACAAGCGGCCGATCCTGGGCGGCCACGCCCGCATCGGAGCGGATGGCCACCCTGGGCGCGGCTGCGAAGATTCTCCGCCGGCGCCGGTTCGAGCTGACCGCGCTGGAGGTGTTCGAGGTGGGCAAGGGGTGGCGCGACGCGGATGCAGACGTCGCCGAGGCTGTCGACTTCCTCGAATACTACCGCCGTGAGATGCGCCGTCTCGCAGACCCCCTGCGGCTCGGGCGGGAACCCGGGGAGACCAATCACCTCCTCTACCGGCCTCGCGGTGTCGCGGCCGTGCTGTCGCCATGGAATTTTCCTCTGGCGATCCCGACCGGCATGGTGGCAGCGGCGCTGGTCACCGGGAACTCCGTGGTGTTCAAGCCCTCGGAGCGAGCCCCGGTCACCGGCTATGCACTGGTGGAAGCCTTCCGGGAGGCCGGTCTGCCGGAAGGGGTCCTCCAGTTTTTACCCGGTGACCCTGAAGCGGGACGCCGTCTTGTCGCCCATCCCGACGTTGCCGTCATCGCGTTCACCGGCTCCAAGGCCGTCGGCTTGGAGATCATCGCCGAGGCCGCGCGCGTGCGCCCAGGCCAGCGGGAGGTGAAGAAAGTCATCGCCGAGATGGGCGGTAAAAACGCGATCATCGTGGACGACACCGCCGATCTTGATGAGGCGGTCGCCGGAGTCACGGCTTCCTTTCTCGGCTACCAGGGCCAGAAATGCTCCGCCTGCTCGCGTGTCATCGCGCTGGATGCCATCCACGACCTTTTCGTGGAGCGGCTGGTGGAAGCGGCCCGCAGTGTGCGGCTGGGACCACCGGAGGAGCCGGGCACGGGGCTTGGACCGTTGATTGATGAACGGGCGGTGCAGAAAGTGCTCGCGTACCTCGATCTTGCCAAGCAGGAAGGGATGCCGGTCTTGCTTCCCGATCTCGAACATCGGCCCGGCTCGAACTTTGTCGGGCCGGCGATCTTCACCGGGATCAGGCCCGAGCACCGCCTGGCGCGCGAAGAGGTCTTCGGACCGCTGCTCGCGGTCATGCGGGCGCGGGACTTCGATGAGGCCC
>DASYQR010000021.1:0-6386 GCA_036005325.1 Nitrospirales bacterium
CCCCGGACGCCCTCGCGAAGGGGACCGAGGTCGTCAAAAATTTCGTCACGTTGGCGCGTAACCGCGGCTTCACCCGCATCGAAGCGGTGGCCACCAGCGCCGTCCGCGAGGCTTCCAATGGAGGGGCGCTGATCGAGGCCATCGGTCGCCAAACCGGGATCCGGGTCCGCGTGGTGACGGGCCAAGAAGAAGCCCGCCTGATTTATTTGGGTGTACGGCAGAGCATGGACTTCGGAGACCGGAACGTGCTGATCGCGGATGTCGGCGGGGGATCGGTGGAACTGATCGTGGGCAATCGGAATAAATTGCTCCATGCCGCCAGCCTGAAACTCGGCGCGATCCGGCTCAAAGACCTTTACCTCCGGCAGGACACGCCCTCCGCCGGCCGTCTCGAACGACTCGAAGAGGCCGTGGGGGCCCAACTCAAGACCGCGCTCCCACGCTTCAAGAAAGTCGGGTTCGATGAGCTGGTGGGCACCTCCGGCATGATCGGCAACCTCGCCGAGATCATGCACATCCAGAAAACAGGCCGGCCGATCCCGCAGCTCAACCTCGCCCGCTTCTCGTATAAGGAGGTCGCCGCGGCGGAGAAGCTTCTGCTGAAGACCCCCATGAAGCACCGCGCGGAAATTCCGGGCGTGGATCCGAAACGCGTCGACGTGCTGGTGCCGGCCATCATCGTGCTCAGAACCCTGATGGAACGGCTCGACATCGCCGAGCTGACGATCAGCGACAAGGCCATCCGGGAAGGCCTACTCTATGATTTCATCGAGCGGCACCGCGAGGGCATCCAGGCCGAGCAAGAAATCCCCAACGTCCGCCGCCGTGACGTGCTCCGCGTCGCCCGGAAATGCCAGTACGATCCCGTGCACACCCACCATGTCGCGAAACTCTGCCTGCAGATCTTCGACCAGACCGCCGAGGTGCACAAGCTGGGAGAGCGCGAACGGGAGTGGCTGGAGTACGCCGCGATCTTGCACGACGTGGGATACCTGATCAATTCCCGCCAGCACCATAAGCATTCTTACTATTTAATCAAAAACTGCGATCTCACAGGCTTCACGGCCGACGAGATCGAGCTGATCGCCAACATCGCTCGGTACCACCGGAAGGCCATCCCTGAGGACGACCACCGAACCCTCAAAGATCTTCCTGATGATCTCAGAGACACGCTCACTGTCCTGGGAGGCATCCTCCGCGTCGGGGACGCGCTGGACAGGAGCCATTTTGGCGTCGTCCGGTCGGTCCGGTGCGTGGTGACATCTGACGCCGTGGACATTGGCTTGACCGCCACCGATGAGGCCGCGCTGGAGATTTGGGCGGCGCGCGAACGGATGGATTTGTTGGTCCAGGGCTTGAAGCGAACGATCCGCTTTACGAAGACAGCGGTCCCGGAGGAACCTGACGCATGACCCCGCCGGTTAAATCCCCCTATGATTCCGCTCATCCCTATCCGGGAAAGCTGATCGTCGTCGAAGGCATCGACGGCTCGGGCAAGAGCACCCAGCTCAGCCTGCTCCGAAAATGGCTGGAGTCCCAGGGGTACAATGTCTTCTTCACCGAGTGGAATTCCTCCGCGCTCGTCAAGGAGACGACCAAACGTGGCAAGAAGACGAAGGTCCTGACGCCACTCACCTTCAGCCTGCTGCATGCGACCGATTTCGCCAATCGCCTGTACCACCAGATCATGCCCCCGCTCAAGGCCGGTATGATCGTCCTGGCAGACCGCTACATGTACACGGCGTTCGCGAGAGACGCGGTGCGCGGGATCTCCCACAGCTGGGTACGCCGCCTCTACAGCTTCGCCATCAAACCCGACATCGCCTTTTACTTTCGGGTTCCGATCGAAGTCTCATTGTCGCGCCTTCTCGAAGGAACGCGTGCGGAGTTGAAGTACTACGAGGCCGGAATGGACCTCGGGCTCAGCACGAACCTCGTGGAGAGTTTCAAGATCTTCCAATCGCGGGTGCTCGGCGAATACGACAAGATCGTGGACGAATTCGGCCTGACCGTGATGGACGCCACGTTGGAGATCGACGAGCAACAGGAACAGGTCCGCGAGATCGTCATGAAAGCTCTGGATGCATACAAACCGAAGCGGGGAACTCATGCAAAACGAGAAAAGCTATTTTGGCGAAGGTTTGGCATACCTGAGTCTGAAGGGACTCAAGGGGAAACTGATCGCCATTGAGGGCCCGGACGGGGTCGGGCGCTCGACCCACATCGAGTCGCTTCAGGAATGGCTGGAAGTCCAGGGCTACGGAGTCCTGACGACCGGCTGGACGCGCTCGGAACTCATGTCCAAGACCATCGCGAGCGCCAAGCAGGGCAACATCCTGGATCCCTGGAGCTACAGTCTCCTCTACGCGACAGACTTCGCCGACCGGCTGGAGCACCAGATCATCCCCGCCTTACGCTCGGGCTTCGTGGTCCTGGCCGACCGGTATATTTACACGGCCTTTGCCCGCAACACCGTCCGCGGCTGCGACCGGCAGTGGATCCGCGATGTCTTCGGCTTTGCGATCGTGCCCGATCTGACCTGCTATTTGCGGATCGATGTGGAGACCCTGGCGCTCCGGGTGATCGAATCGAAGGGCATGAACTACTGGGAGTCCGGTATGGACATGCGGCTGGGTACGGACCTCTACGATAGCTTCAAGAAATATCAGGGGCTCATCATCGATGAGTTCGACAAGATCGCCGAGGAGTTTGGGTTCCAGGTGATCGATGCCCGCCGTCCGCCGGATGAAATTCAGGACGCGCTGCGCGCCCGCATCCTGCCCATCCTCAAGGAGGGACGTTCCAAGCGCGAGAGCAAGGCCGTGGAGAAGGCCGCCGAGAAAGCTGCTGAAAAACTGGCCGAAAAGGCTTCCGAGAAATCCCCTGACAAACCCGCAGAGAAAGCCGTCGAAAAGGCGATCGAGCCCACCCCGCCCAAGGAAAAAGAACCCGTCACCACCTAATCAGTTTTCTTTTTTTACCTTTCTGCGTTCGCCGTGTCTCATTGACAAAGAGGGTCAAGCGGCCTACTCTTCGCACGGCGGAGGCGGTATGGATCAGGAACTCGTTCAGTACCTTGAGGAGCGCTTTGACAGGCAGGAGCAACGGTTCAACGCCCGCTTCGATGTGATGACTGCCCGTTTTGATCGTGTCGAGCAAAGGCTTGATTCACACGACGAGCGCTTTGGTTCGATCGATCAACGGTTTGACGAGCTGAAGCGTCATACCGGCGTGCTGGTCGAAGGGCTCCGCCACGAAGTGCAACTCGTTGCCGAAGGCTTTGCAACATTTGTCGAGGGCCGATACGCGCAGGATCAAGCCAAAATCGATCGGCAATTCCAGGAAACGCACGCTCTCATCCGCAGTTCCTACGATCATCTCCAACAGCAACAGGACCAGACCCGCCAGCGCATCGAGAACCTCGAACGGAAGTCAGAGAACTAGCCTAATACTCGCCAGTCCCTTTCTCGCTACCATCGGATTAATGCGGTGGCCCAGGTGAGTCCGCCGCCGATCGTCGCCAGGCAGACCAGATCGCCGGACTTGACCTTTCCCGCGCGCACCGCCGTATCTAGCGTGAGCGGGAGCGAGGACGACGACGTGTTCCCGTACCGCTCGATCACACTGAATGTCTGCGCGGCGGGTATGCCCAGCCGCTCCGTCACCTTCTCCAGCAAGCGGCCGTTGGCCTGATGAAAGAGAAACCAGCGGACGTCAGGGACCGTCAGGCTCTGTGTCTTCAACGTCTCGGTGACGGCGGTTTCAAGGCGACGCACCGCCACTCGGAAGAGACTCGGCCCCAGCATGTGAATCGCATGGAATCCTTCGGCCACCGTCTTTTCGGAAGCAGGCAGACGTGATCCTCCTGCACGAATCTGGATCAAGTCGGCATACGACCCATCCGCACGTAACGTGACCGACAGGACGCCGTGATGTTCCTCTCCTCTGGAGAGCACCGCGGCGCCCGCTCCGTCGCCGAAGAGGATCGCCGTGTTGGGTTCTTTAAAATTGAGGTAGCGCGACTTCACCTCAGCCGCGGCCACCAACACCCGGCGGGCCTGTTCCAACCGGATCATGTGGTCCCCGACCGACAAGGCGTACAGAAATCCCGAGCAAGAGGCCGCCAGATCGAAGGCGAACGCCTGCTTCGCGCCCAGCATCCGCTGCAGGTGGCAGGCCGAGGAGGGCATCGGCGTATCCGGCGATGTCGTGGAGAGAATGATCGCATCGAGCTCCGTCGCCCGCACACCCGCCGCATCCAGCGCGGCCGTCACGGCCTGGAGGGTCAGATCCGACGTCGCCTCCTCCGGGCTCGCCCACCGACGCTGTTGGATGCCCGTCCGCCGATAAATGGCCGCAGGGGTCAGGCCGGTCAGACCGGCCATCTCTTGATTGGTGACGACGCGTGCCGGGACGTAGCTTCCCGTCCCGACAATGCGTGATCTGGCGTTCATAGACGATTGCAATACACGTTGTTACCGGAGGGCATTATGGAGCCCCGCCTCGTCCGGTGTCAATTTCTTCTTGCTTTCCAATCGCTTATCTGCTAAAAGGTTTCTCCGTATGCGCGTCCATGTAGCCCTCGCTTCGACATTGGTGGTCTTGCTCGTGCTGGTCGGCTGCTCCAGCGCCTCCAAAACCAGCCAAGCCAAAGACCAGGCGACACCCATCGCCAACGCCGACGAGCAGGTCCTGAAGATCGATCCCGTCGAACGCAATTATGACCCGCACGTCATCATGAAACGGGCCGAAGCCTTCTTCGAGAAAGAGGACTATGCGGAGGCTGCGGTCGAGTACCAGCATTTCCTCGACCTCCACAAAGCCCACATGCTCGCGTCCTACGCCCAGTATCGCCTGGGCCTGTGCCATTACAAGCAGGTCACCACCCAAGACCGTGATCCGGAACATACCCGTCTGACCATCGAAGCAATGGAGAAGCTGCTGAAGGACTATCCCGGCAGTTCGTACGAGGCTGACGCCAGGGCAAAGATCAAAGAGGGCCGCGCGAACACCGCCGCCTACGAGCTCTATGTCGGCAAACACTACTATCGCCAGGGCGCCTACCTGGCAGCCTTGCACCGGTTTGAGCGAGTGGTCACCCTCTATCCCGACTCGGATGACTCGGCCGAGGCGCTCTACTACCTGGCAAAGACGTATACAGACCTCGGTTCGCCGGAACGCGCGGTCGAGCAGTTGAACGCGCTGCTGACGAACTACCCGAAGGCCAAGATTCGGAAAGACGGTCAGGCCCTCCTGTCCTCCATCAACGGGAAACCAGTCAAGGATGGGGCGATCGCGTCATCTGCCGCCTCCAAGCCCTCGACCCCTCCTCCCTTGCCATCTCTGCCCAAGACGAGATCGTTGTCCATGAATCCCGCGGACATTCCTCCTGCCGGCGTCAACGGCAACGGTCACGCTCCGGCCATCATCGACTGCAAGCTGAACATCAGCTGCTAGCTGTTTTTTCTCCAAGGTTTTTCTCCACTTGTGACGGGGCGGTTGTCCAGCGTGCTCTCCCGGCGTTATATTAAAGAATGAGAAAGTTCTTCATCTGGTTGGCCGTCAGCTTCGCAGTACTGTTGCTGATCGTCTGGGGCGCGCTTCTTTATTTCGAAGAGCCGCTGCGGGCGTTTATTGAGCGCCAGCTGAATACGCATGTGCAGGGCTATCACTTTGTGATCGGCAAAGCGCATCTCTACCCCAACCTGTCGCTTGAGCTCGAGAACGCCGTGATGATCCAGACCGATCATCCCGAGCCTCCCGTCGCCAACATCCCGAAATGGCATTTCAGTATCCAATGGCGGCACATTCTCTCTGGGGTGCTCGTCAGCGATTATCTGATCGAGCGGCCGACGCTCTATATCACGCTGCCCCAGGCCCAAAAGGAGGTCCAGGACAAGGTCCCGATCCATAAGAAAGGATGGCGGGATGCGGTGTACTCGTTCTATCCGATCGATATCAACGAGTTCAAAGTGACGGACGCCGACGTGACCTATGTGGACCAGGACCCTTCGCAGCCGCTGCATCTCACCCACCTGAACTTCAGGGCCGGCAACATTCGCAATATTAAATTCCCCGACGATGTCTATCCGTCTGACATCAATTTCCAGGGAAACATCTTCGGCTCAGGAAGGATCCGGTTGGATGGCCATGCGAATTTCTTGGCCGAGCCCCGCGTCGGAATCGATGCCAATATCGCCTTAGACCACGTGCCCTTGGAGCATTTGCTGCCCGTCACCGGCCGATACAATGTTCAGCTCCGCGGGGGCATCCTTTCCGCCGACGGGCATGTGGAATCCACCACCGAGGGCGAAACTGAGGCGAAACTCAAGAATCTGACGATCGATAACGCGCGGATCGATTACGTGCATTCTCCTGCCACTCTC
>DASYQR010000022.1:0-11558 GCA_036005325.1 Nitrospirales bacterium
AGTGTGGCGACTCGCCGTGTCTCCTGATGGGCTCAAGGTGGCTATTGTTGCTGGCGCAACCGCAATTCCAAATACAAATCCCTCGATCCTACGGATCATTGACATATGCAAGGGGTGACCCTCAACGTCAGGGCGGCAGAAAAGGGGAGGGCGGCAGAAAAGGGGACATTCTACTTTACGTATTGACCGAACCGATGCGAGCTGCCAGCCAATTGCTTATTGGTCATTTCTAGGGCGCCTGGCCACGGAGGATATCAGAAAAGTTGAATGTCCCCTTTAATCCTCTCCATGCATCAGGGGGCCGAAAATTTCTTGCTTAGCGCTGAAAAAGCTTCTAGGATTTCCCGGAACCCCAAAACTGATTGGTGGGGATAGGGTCGAGTCGGAGTGAAGCAAGGAGGATAGGATGAAAAGATTGAACTTCCTAAAGCGAGGTTTGGGCCTGTATCTGTGCGCGCTCAGTTTTTTATTTTTCGAGCTTTCTAGCATTGCCTGTTTCGCTGGCGTGATTTATGAGTATCGTGAGGAAGGTTCGGTTGCGGTCATCGGAACATTAGAAATTCAGTCGCCACCTGCGAGTGCCAGCAGTGGTTGGAGCACAACGGCTGAGTCAGATCTGATCGCCTTGTTTTTGGATAATGCTGTTTTTGGTCTCGGTTCTGGCAATGTGTTATCCCTTGGTGGGACTTTGGGGTTGTCTGAGATATCGTCTTTTAATGGTACGAGATTGGATGGTGGAAGCATTGGGATTACTTTCCCGACCATTTTCCCGTCTGATCCCAGTGACCCCACTATTGATCGAAGTTTGTCCATCCAGTTTGCTGTACCGCAGGGGGGAGATTTTATCGGGTTGGTTACCGTTGAAACTTTCCCCGACGGCCAGCCTGTGGTAGGAGACTTATTCAAATTTGGAGATTGGGTCGCGCAGGGCACGGCAGTCGTCCCCGAACCCAGCACCCTGACTTTATTGGGGGTTGGTCTTTTGGGTGTCGGCTTGATGGGTTACCGTAAGCGACGCCGTTCGGTGAACGCTTAAGCGGATGGGTAGATCACGGCTCATGCTCAAGCGTTAGGCGGCACTTCCAAGCGAGAGTTGAGTAGGTATAATAATTAAGCATTAAATCTTAACTCTGATCCTCTCTCTCCAGGGGAGAGGAGAGTCTGACCCAACCTTGACACCCAGTAGAGCCGACAGTTAGAGTAACCGTATGTTTGGATCAATGGGCGTGACAGAACTGATCCTGATCCTCGCGATCGTCCTGATCGTGTTTGGCGCGGGCAAGCTGCCGAAGATCGGTGAGGGAGTCGGGAAGGCCCTCAAGGGTTTCAAGAAGGAAATCCGCGAGGCCGAGCCGCCTCCACAAGCACCCGAGCAGGCCCAGGCCGTGGACGCGCAGGTCGTAGGCAAGGCCCCGGCGACTCCGGCCGCCGGCGCACAAGGTACCGCGACCGCGCAACCAAGCCAGCCTGCACAACCGCCTGTTCCACCGCAGGTGGGACCGGAGGCGACACCGGGGACGACCGCCTATATGGTAGCTCAGCAAGCCTGGAAGCCGGTCACGCCTCCGCCCGTCGCGCCACCGGCTCCCGCCCCCGGCAGCGCCCCGGCAGCAGCCGGCGCGCCGACTCAACCCGCCTTCAAGGCGGAAGTGAACAAGGCCGCCGTTCAGCGCGTCATGGCCCAGCAGGCCGCGATGAAAGCCAAGCAGCAGGAGGCACAAGCCCCGAACCTCCCAGAGGCCTCTGGTGTCGATCGGCAGGCGTTGGAAGCAGCCGGCATGCAGCCGCCCCCGCCGGCTCCAGCCGCGCAGAAACCGGCGAGCAAGATGCCAACGCCCCAGGACCTCCAGAACCTGGGGTCGGGGATCGGCGATGCGCTGCGCACCTTCCGCGAAGCGACGAACGATGTACGCCGCGCCATTGATCCCTCGATGCACACCATCAAGGCCGAAGTGGAGGCCGCCCAGAAAGAGATCCAAGGTTCGATTGATTACGTCAAGGAAAGCCCCAAGGTCGAAGAACCTCCGCCCAAGTAATGCCATCCTGCCGCTCCTCTTCCGCACTGTGGATGCTTCCGCTCATCAGTCTGCTCCTGAACGCGTGCATTGTCGCGACGAACTACACGGACCCCACGCCGGAGCAAGTGATGCCGCGTCTGGTGGCGCTGCTGAAGGATCAGAACCCGGAACTGCGGCGTAACGCCGCGCAGTCCCTCGGAAAGATCGCGCGCAAGGAAGCGGTGCCGGCTCTGTTCGAGGCCCTGGGCGATCCGGACGCGGGCGTGCGCCGGAACGCAGCCTGGGCGCTCGGAGTGCTCAGCGAGGACGCCATAGAGCAAGACCTCTCGCCCCTGGCCCTGCTGCTGTTCGACCGTGATCCAGACGTGCGTGAAGCGGCCGCCACAACCCTCGGACTCACCGGCTACACGCAAGTCGGGATCGAACTGTTGCTGGAACGGCTGGCTGAGCCTGATGCGCCGGAAGACACCAAACGCTTGATCGCCGCGATGATGGGCAGTATGGAGGCCCGGCCGGCCGTTCCGGCCCTGACCAAGCTCCTGACGGATCGGAGCGCCAAGGTCCGCCGCTGGGCCGTCGCCGCCTTGGGCGAGATCGCCGACGAGCAGGCGGTCGCGCCGCTCAGCGCGCTGCTGACCAAGGATCCGGACCCGGGAGTCCGCGTCGAGGCCGCGTTCCGGCTCGGCAAGTTCGGCGGCATGGCCGCCAAGCCGGCGCTCACCGCAGCCCTTAAGGACAGCAATGCCGATGTCCGCCGCCTCGCCGCCGCCGCGCTCAACGACATCGGAGGAAACGGGAAGTCATGATCCCACGCCGGAAACCGATCCTGGGGGTGGACATCGACAACGTCCTGGCCCAGTCGGATGTCTGCCTGCGGGCGATGATCCGGGAAATGTGCGGGATCGCGCTCAGCGAAGAGCAGATGACCCGGTACGGATATGAGCTTCACGGGGTGACCGAGGCGCAACTGGTCGAAGTCTTCCGTCTGTTCAACATCGAGAGATGCCGCGCCTTGAAGGTCGTGCCCGGCGCGAAGGCCGCGATGCAACGGCTGGCGCACCGCTATGAGATCGCGCTGGTCACCAGCCGCAACGCGGAGTCCAAAGCGGGAACGGAATATTGGCTGAGAGCCAAGGGCCTCCCGTACGACCAGCTTCACTTCAACGATGAGAAGCACACGCTGGGCATCCCCTACCACGCCTTCATCGAGGACCGCCACGAGCACGCCCATCGCATCGCGGGGACCGGTGCCTTAGTCTATCTGCTCACGCGGCCCTGGAATACCGACCCGCTTGCCCACTCCAACATCCGCCGGGTGGACTCATGGCACGAGATTCTGGAGTACTTATTGTGCGACTGAAGATCGCCCTCGGCCTGCTCTTTTTGCTGCCGGTCGCGACCGATCACGCTTGGGGGATCGACCCCGGCCACACCACGTTCGGGGTCGGCCCGGGAGGGGCCTCGGTGAAGGCTGAGTGGGCCGTGGCCGTCAAGGGCTCGTTCGAATACCGATGCGATTTCGATGGATCCCCGAAGAAGGCCATCGTTCTGTATCGTCTGGCCGGCAAGGAGTGGACAGCGCTGAGCACCTGCCACACTGCCGGAGGACCAACGACCTTCGGTCATATGCCACCGAGCGCCGCAGGCGCTCGCTTCGCCGTGACGGGATGGTACGGCGAGGGCAACGCCTGGAAGCAGTGCGATCTGAATGGATGGAAGAAGAACGTCGACGGGTCGTACCTCACATGCAAGTCGCCGGACGGCGGGTGGCTCATGTTCACCTGCGCCAAAAGCCAATGTCGCAAGCCCTAAGCCAGTAACTCACCCCAACGCCTTCACTTAAATTGCGGGTGACACCGCATGGGCGCCCAGATGCAGCGTGGGGCGTACAGCCGGGTTCCGGGACTTCGACGGCGAAACGCCCAGCTGCACTGGGCTATGCGGGGGCAGGACCCGCCATACAATAAATGTTGATGCGGATCGTCGCGCACATTGACATGGACGCGTTTTTCGCGGCGGTGGAGGAACGGGATACACCACGCTTTCGCGGGCTGCCGCTCGCCGTCGGGGCCGACCCGGAAGACGGCAAGGGCCGCGGCGTCGTCGCTGCCGCAAACTACAAAGCCCGCGAATACGGCATCCACTCCGCCATGCCGATTTCGACGGCCTGGCGCCTCTCGGAAGACGCCAGACAAAAAGGCCAGCCGCCCGTCGTATTTTTAAGCGTGGACATGAAAAAGTACGCCCTGGTCTCAGCGCGGGTGATGGGGATCGTCCGGAGCTTCGCGCCGGTGGTGGAGGAAGCCGGAATCGATGAAATCTATTGCGATCTGAGCCTGGCCGGATCGTACGCCAAGGCAGAAGAAGTCTGCCGCGCCATCAAACAAGAGATCCAGGCCAAGGAGCGGCTCACGGCCTCGGTCGGTATCGGCCCTAACAAGCTCGTGGCCAAGATCGCCTCCAATGAACACAAGCCGGACGGGCTGACGGTCGTCCGCGAAGAGGAGGCCGAGGCCTTCCTGGAGCCCCTGCCTGTCCGAAAGATGCCCGGTATCGGCCCCAAGACGGAGGCCGAACTGGCGAAGCTAGGGATCAGGCTCGTGAAGGATTTCAGACGCTTCACGCGACAGAATTTGCAGGAGATGTTCGGCAAGCGCGGGGTGGATTTCTACGATGAGGTCCGCGGGCGGGATGAGTCACCGATCGAGGAACACTACGAGCCGAAATCCATCGGCGAGGAAGAAACCTTCGATCAGGACACGCGCGACGCAGCGTTCATCGGGGAGCGACTGAAGACGCTCTGTCAGGAAGTGCTGCAGCGATTAGCCCGCGACGGTTTTGAGTCGTTCCGCACGGTGGTCGTGAAGGTGCGGTTCGCCGACTTCGAAACACACACGCGCTCCCATACACTGGCCGCGCCTACGCATGCGCTGAACGCCCTGCAGTTTGAAGCGCTCAAACTGTTGATGCCGTTCCTGGACGGTCGTGAAAACCCGCGCCGCAAGCGCCTCCGCCTGATCGGCGTGCGCGTCGAGAAGCTGCAGGGAGTCGAGGGAAAAGGGCTGTGCTAGACTGAAACATGGCGCTCCCCAAAGTCTCTCCGCTCAACCTGACCGACTTTGACATCTCGCCCGAGCACGGGTTCCTGTCCTCGCGCGACCCGCTGGCCAGACTCTCCGAAGATTCCCCTTTGAATGAGTTAGGCCGGGAACTGCCGAAACTCCTGGCCGCCAGACAGTTCCGATCATACGTGCAGACGCACCCGTCGCTCTTGTCCGGGCCGGAAGCAGCGCGCAACCCCGACGAACTCCGCTGCGCCGCTCGGACTCTGTCGTTCGCCGGCCATGGCTACGTCTGGGAAGAACCGCACCGGCCCGCCGGCCGGCTTCCCGCCTCGCTGGCCGTCCCTTGGCATCACGTCATGAAGCGGCTGGGGCGACCGCCTGTGCTGTCCTACGCCTCTTACGCGCTGGACAACTGGCGGCGGCTCGATCCCGCCCAGCCGATCGCGCTGGGCAACATCGCGCTCTTGCAGAATTTCTTCGGCGGGCTGGACGAGGAATGGTTCGTGCTGATCCACGTGGACATCGAGGCCAAAGCCGGTCCGGCGCTGGCGGGCCTCGTGCAAGCAATCAATGCAGCGTGCGGGGACGATCCGGACGAGGTCATGCGAGGCCTGCAGGGCGCGGCCGCCGCCAAGGAGCGGATGTACAACACACTGCTGCGTATGCCGGAGGGGTGCGACCCCTACATCTATTTCCACCGGGTGCGGCCCTACATCCACGGCTGGAAAGACAATCCCGCGCTCCCGCACGGGGTGGTGTACGAGGGCGTCGAGGAGTTCCACGACAAGCCGCAGCAGTTCCGCGGCGAGACCGGCGCGCAGAGCAGCATCATCCCGTCGCTCGATGCGGCGCTCGGCGTGCGCCACGAAGCGGGCCCGCTCACGCACTATCTTCAGGAGATGCGCGAGTACATGCCGCCCAAGCACCGTGCCTTCATCGCGACGCTGGAAAGTTTCCATGACGAGCAGGATCGTACCGTGCTGTGGGGCTACGTGCGTGACCGCAAGCAGAAAAACCCGAAGCTCTGGGAGGCATTCTGTGAGTGCATCCGGCGGCTCGCCCGGTTCCGCGAGACCCATTACGATTACGCCGACCGCTACATCCACCAGCAGAGCCAGCGGAGCCTGAGCAATCCGACGGGCGTGGGCACCGGCGGCACGCCCTTCATGACCTACCTGAAGAAGCACCTCGACGAAACGCTGCAGCTACTAGAACAGTAACGCACCTTGCCCCGCTGGCGGGGAGAAGGAACAGCAAGAGCCATTCGAGAGGCTCAGGGCGAATGGTTTTTGCCTATCGGTCGGTCGGCTTTGCGCATCCAGTACAAGATCTCCTTCTGGCGCCTGGCGAGATAGGGCGTGATCTGGAGCGGGTCGTATTGCCTGGGCGCGGGCAGCATTGCGGCGAGCAGAGCCGCCTCATCCGGGCTCAGGTCTTCGGCCGCCTTGTGGAAATAATGGCGCGCGGCGGCCTCCGCGCCGTAGATCCCGCGGCCCCATTCCGCGACGTTCAGGTAGAGCTCGAGGATGCGTTTCTTCGTCAGGAATCGCTCCAGTTTCCATGTGATCAACGCCTCATGCACCTTCCGGAACAGGCTTTTATCGGCGGAGAGGTAAAGGTTCTTCGCCAATTGTTGCGTGATCGTGCTGCCGCCCCGGTGGAGCGTGCCCTTCTTCCAGTTGCGCGTAACGGCTTCCTTCAGGCCTTCCCAATCGAACCCCTCGTGCCGGTAGAACGTCGCATCCTCGGCCACGATGACGGCCCGTTGGAGGTGCGGGGAAATGCGCGGCAGCGGCATCCATATCCAGCGCAGCATGAACGAGCGGCCCGTTCCGACCACCTCCGCTTTTCTCGCTTCGATGAAGGTCGTGGTAGGCGGGTCGGCCTGGGTGAGGATCGAGACGTCCGGCAACGTCACGAACCAGTAGAGCAGGACGCCTGCCACGGAGCACGCCAGCAACAGAGCCAAGATGACTATGAAGCGGAAGATACGCGTAGAAAAGGGAAGAGTTGGTTAATCGGCTAGGCGGATTTGACGCCCTTCTCGTGGTCTCTGATGAGCAGGGGCTGGGTCTTGCCCTCGATCACATCCTCCGTGACCACGCACTCGCGGATCTCGCGCTGGGAGGGGATCTCGTACATGACGTCCAGCATGACTTCTTCGAGGATGGAGCGTAGGCCCCGCGCGCCGGTCTTCTGCTTGAACGCCTTGCGGGCCGTTGCGGCGATGGCGTTCTCGGTGAATTTCAGCTTCACCTTCTCGAAGGCCAGCAGCTTCTCGTACTGCTTGAGCAGAGCGTTCTTGGGCTCCGTCAGGATGCGGATGAGCGCCTTCTCGTCCAGCTCGTCCAGCGTGGCGGCCACCGGGAGCCGTCCGACGAACTCAGGGATCAGCCCGTACTTGAGGAGGTCTTCCGGCTGGACCTGCGACAGCAGGTAGCCGGTGCGCCGATCGTGCTTGCCCCGGATCTCGGCGCCGAAGCCGATAGATTTCTGGTTGAGCCGCTGCTCGACGATGGACTCCAACCCGACGAAGGCGCCCCCGCAGATGAACAGGATGTTCCCCGTGTCCACCTGGATGAATTCCTGGTGGGGATGCTTGCGTCCGCCCTGGGGCGGGACATTGGCCACAGTGCCTTCGATGAGCTTGAGCAGCGCCTGCTGCACGCCCTCGCCCGACACGTCCCGCGTGATGGAGGGGCTGTCGCTCTTGCGGCTGATCTTGTCGATCTCGTCGATGTAGACGATCCCGCGTTCGGCCCGTTCCACATCGTAGTCGGCGGACTGGACCAGCTTGAGAATGATGTTCTCGACGTCCTCGCCGACATATCCGGCTTCGGTCAGCGTCGTGGCGTCGGCGATCGTGAAGGGGACTTCGAGGATGCGCGCGAGCGTCTGGGCCAGGAGAGTCTTGCCGGTGCCGGTCGGGCCGACCAATAAGATATTGCCCTTCTGGAGCTCCACGTCGTCGAGCGTGCTGGAGGAGATGCGCTTGTAGTGGTTGTGGACCGCGACCGCCAGCACCTTCTTGGCGCGCTCCTGGCCGATGACGTACTGGTCCAGGGTGCGCATGATCTCCTTGGGCTTCGGCAGCTTGGAGGAGACGGCTTCCTGCCGTTCTTCCAGGTCCTCCGCGATGATGTCGTTGCAGAGGTCTACGCACTCATCGCAGATGTAGACCGTCGGCCCGGCGATCAGCTTCCGGACCTCCTCGCGCCCTTTCCCGCAGAAGGAGCACCGCAATTGGGCATCGGTCTTTTCTTGTTTGGCCATCGCCTCTCCTCGGTTATTCCTGCCCTACTTCACTATATCAGAATTTTTGTCGGATCCATCCTTGGACGGCCTGAGGCTCTTCGGCGCCCGCACGATGACCTCATCGACCAGACCGTACGCCTGGGCCTCTTCGGCGGACATGAAATAGTCGCGGTCTGAGTCTTTATGTACTTTGTCGACCTGTTGGTTCGTATGCTTCGCCAGGATCTCATCCAGCCGCTTGCGGACCTTGATGATCTCCTCGGCCTGGATACTGATGTCCGAGGCCTGGCCCTGGAATCCCCCGCTCGGCTGGTGGATCATGATGCGCGCGTTCGGCAGCGCGTAGCGCTTGTTCTTCGACCCGGCCGCCAGCAGCAGCGCCCCCATGCTCGCAGCCTGGCCGACGCAGATGGTGGCGATGGCGGGCTTGACGTACTGCATCGTATCGTAGATCGCCAGTCCGGCCGACACCATGCCGCCCGGCGAGTGGATGTACAGGTTGATGTCTTTCTCGGGATCTTCCGCTTCCAGGAAGAGGAGCTGGGCGATGATGAGGTTCGCGATGTTGTCGTCGATCGGCATGCCGATGAAGATGATTCGATCCTTTAAGAGACGGGAATAGATGTCGTAGGCGCGTTCGCCCCGGTTGGTTTGTTCGATGACCATCGGAATGAGCATTTGGGCCGACTCCTTCATAGGCATTATCTCACACTCCCCTCGAAATTCATCACACCTGAATGATCGCTTTTTCATAGACAAACTGCAAGGCCTTCTCTGCAACGATGCGCGACCGGAGGTCCTCGAGCGCCTCCTCACCACTGGCCTGGAGCATCTTCACCACCTCCGCGACATTGGCCTGCATTGCTCGCGCCATCTGCTGACACTCAAATTCGACGTCCGCGTCGGTCGCGGCGAGCCCCTCTTTGCGCGCGATGGCCTCCAGGATCAAGGCGAGCTTGACGCGCTGTTGGGCGATCGGCAGGCTCTCCTCCCGGAACTTCCGGGCGTCGAACGGGGGCGCGCCGGGATCGTGTTCCGCGCCATGCGCCGCCAGGCGCCGGAGGCGCTGCTGCCGCGTCTGCTCGGAGTGGGCCATGGCGTCCAGCTCGCGCTGGACCAGCGACTCCGGAATATCGAAGTGATGGATCTCCACGAGCCGCTTCATGAGCAGGTCCTTGTATGACTCTTCGATGTCCCGCTTCAGGCCCTGCTCGAATTGCGCCTTCACTTTTTCACGCAGCTCGGCCAGAGTCTTGTAGTCGCCAAGGTCTTTGGCGAACTCGTCGTCGAGCTCCGGCAGGACTTTCTGCTTGAGGGACTGGATCGTGCCCCGCACCGTCTGACCCGCCCCCCCGACCTCGATGGCCGCGCCCTTTTTCTTGCCGAGGATCTCCTCGTCGAGCACCACCCCATATATCGGAGTTTTGTCTCCGACCCGGATGAGATGCGCCTCCGGCTTGAACCCCGCCGGCTGGTTCGCCCCCTCGAGTTGCTCGATGGACACCTGCACGATGTCCCCCGCGACAATCTCCCGGTCCTCCTTGACCACTTCGATCTGAGCGTGCTGATGGCGGAGCACCTGCATCGCCTTGTCGAGCTCTTCCTCTGTGACCGTCCGTTTGTCCTGTTTGAGCGTGACGCCTTTGTATTCCCGGAGCTCGAAGACTGGCTTGATCTCCACGGTGGTGGTGAAGACGAGCGGCGCGCCGGCCTTGATCTTGATGCGTTCGAGCGGAGGGAGATCCACCGCGACCGGGCTGAACCCGGCTTGCTTCATGGCCTTGCTGTAATATTCCGGTATCAGTTGGCGGACGACGTCGTCTTCGACGGCTTTCGCATACCGCTTTTCCAGCAAGGCCTGGGGGGCCTTCCCGGGACGAAAGCCGGGGATGTGGACCTGGTTCCTGAGCTCGGCGTAGACGTCCCGGAACCGTTTGGTCACATCCTCGGCCGGCACTTCGATCCGGACGGCCCGTTTCACGGGACCCAGTTCTGTCACGTCAAGTTTCATCGGTGAAGCCTTAGCGCGATGTCGTCATTGGTGCGAGAGGAGGGACTCGAACCCCCACGGTTGCCCACGAGATCCTAAGTCTCGCGCGTCTGCCAGTTCCGCCACTCTCGCAGAGAATCTGGAGAGACACCCCTGTGTTGTACTGTATCGTGGCTTGCTACGTCAAGGTTGTAGGGGCACGACGCGCCGTGCCCCTACAACACGAAGTCCTGTTCGTAGACGCGGTAGGGGGTCATCGTCATCCCTAACCGGGTGTATGCCTCCTGCGCCGCCTCATTCTCCTTCTCCACATAGAGACGCAGACCGCACACGTCACCGCGCGCACGGGCGTCACTCAGGACATGCGCGTGGAGGGCGCGGTACACGCCGCGGCCCCGAACTGAAGGCTCGACGTACACGCTCTGGATCCACCAGAACAAGCCGTTCCGCCAATCGCTCCACTCATAGGTGACGAACAATTGGCCGACGACGACCGAGCCGGTTTCGGCCACCAGATAAAACCCGCGCTCGCGTGACTCCAGGACCGCGCGAGTCCCCTTCCGCAACCGCTCCATATCGAGCGTGCGGCCCTCGGTCTCCTTCGCGATGGCGGCGTTGAACCGCACCAGCACCTCAAGATCGTCCAGTGCGGCGGGGCGGACCTTCACCTCAAGCGGCGACGCCGTATGGGAAGTGAGCGGCATTATGGCTTCTGGCCGGCAGCACCGGCCGCCGGGACGACTTTGAATTTGGCGAGCTTCAACAGGCTCATCTCCGTCACGTTCTCGTAATGGATTTCGACCCGGTAGTTCCCGGCGGGGAATCCGCCGGGCGGCCGCCTCATGACCAGATACCCTCCCGTGTCTTCATTCTCGAATTGGGCCTTGTCGGTGTGCAGCAGCATCCCGACCGGTTTCCCGCCGGGGTCCTCCAGGATGAACCGCCCGACAAGCCGAAAGATATCGAAGTTGGACTGCAGGAACTCGATGACGACGTAGATCTCCGGCGTATCGGCAGGAAACGTATCCGCTGCGCCGATGGCCTTGACAGTGTGCAGGCCGGCCCGGCTGTCGTCGATCTCGAACCCTCTGGCGGTGACGACTTTCCTGAATAGCCCCTGCGGCTGCGGACCGCTCTTGTCCACTCCAACGGGGTTGATCAGCGGGACAGTGATCGGAGCGTTCGGCGACTCCGCCAACGCGACGAGTGGGACACCGAGGAGCGATACCA
>DASYQR010000023.1:0-3939 GCA_036005325.1 Nitrospirales bacterium
GTATAGGTGACAAACTTGATCCAGCCTGGATGCAGCGAGGTGAGCAGGTAACTGCCGATTGCGATGCCGGGCAGCAGTCCGATGAGAATAGGATAGACCCGCTTCCAAACAGCCGGAACGCTGGCCCTATTGATGAAGAGAACATACAGGTTGATAAGGACTTCGATCAGAACCAGCGCAGGGTTCAGGATACGATTGGTGTAGAACACGAGCGCGACCGGCACCGTGAGCGAGGAAAATCCGTACCCCAGCGCCCCGTTCACGAAGGCTGCAAAGAACGTAATTCCCAAGAGCACGAACGCGGCGGTATCCAATGATGGCATCATCAAGTCTCCAATTTAACGGCGCGCCGCCTCACGACGCGGAGAACGCTGGCCATAACCATGTGTACCTGAAATGAAGTCCTCGAGGCTGTAGTTGTCCAAAATATCGGCGATGGCGTTCCGCACCTCCCCCATCACATCCTGGAGCGGGCAGTATGCCTTCTTCGCATAGGGGCAATCCCGGCATTTCTTGTAGGCCGTCTTGCTGACACAACCGATCGGCGCCAACGGACCATCCAAGGTCCGGATCACTTGTCCCAGCGTAACCTTGGCGGGCGGCTTGATCAACGCATAGCCGCCGGAGGCGCCCCGGGTGCTGGCCAGGAGGCCGGCGTGCTTCAGCGCCAGGAGGATCTGCTCCAGGAACACGATCGGGATGTGCTGCCGGTCGGCGATCTGATGCCGGCGCAACGGTTCCTGGCCGTAATGGGCCGTCAGCTCGATCAGGGCGCGCAGGCCGTATTCGCTTTTCTTCGAGAATTTCATGCCCGGCTCAAATGTTGATTAAGTAGGTCGACATACTACACATCTAGGACAGATCTGTCAATACTTTCTTTTTTTTACGGGCGTGACTTCGCCCCCCGCCCCTCGCTATAATGGGTTTTCTTGTATGGAACTGATATTTCTCAGGCACGGACTGGCCGTCGATCCAGAAGAATGGAAGGGCGACGACGCGGACCGCCCCTTGACGGCCGAGGGCGCCGATCGCACCAAGGACGTGGTGCGGGGCTTGCGGACCCTCAAGGTGCGCCCCGACGTGATTCTCTCCAGTCCCCTGCTGAGGGCCCGCGAGACGGCCGAAATCTCCAAGAAGGGACTGATCACCGACGCGAAAGTCGAGTTGGCGGAGGAGCTGGCGCCTGCCGCCTCACCGGACTGGCTCATTAGGCGGCTCGCCGACCTCGCCGACAAACCCGTCGTCCTGTGCGTCGGGCACGAACCGCACATCAGCACGACCATCTCGGCGATGGTGTCGGGAAAGATGGCCGCCACGTTCGAGGTGAAGAAGGCCGGCGCCTGCTGCATCCGGTTCACCGGCGCCCCCAAAACCGGCGCCGGGACTTTGCTATGGCTTCTTCCCCCCAAGTTCCTGCGCGTCATCGCCGGCCGCTAGCGGCTCCTCCGGCGGTCCTAATCGGCGGACAGCTTTCCGCGCTTTCTTTTGGTACTGCCGATACTCTTTCTTTATCTCGCGCCGGCAGGCCAGATTCATCTTTTTCGCTAAACGTCGGAACTGGTCGCGATCGCAGTAATCACCCAACGTCCGCTGCAGCCGCTTGAAGGCCGCGACTCTGCGTTGGTCACCCCAGACGGTCTCCAACGCGATTTCCTCCTGATAGCGAAGCGACTTGACCAGCAAACGCAGACGATGAAGTTCCTTACGCGTGGCTTCGGGCGAGAGCTTGCGTAACGCTGCGGCGAGTTGCCCAGAGCTCTCCTGGCGCAACGCCGAGAGATGCTTTTCCATAAACGCCACAGGCCGGCGCATTCGGGCAAGCGCCATCTTCGCCAGCATGGGCCTGATCTCCTCGAGACGTCCGGCAGAGGCGACCATCTTCTCTTCTTCTCTCAACGCCCAGGCCACACGACGCAGATCCCGGGCGGCAGCCTTACGGCGACGCAGATACCGCCGAAAGACATCGAGCGTCCGCAGCCGGCTCAGCCACGTCACACTTTGAGCCAAACGCCGCGCGGCAATCGGACGCCGCAAGAACTCCGCATAGGCCTGCAATCGCCGCAAGTGGGTGCGCAGGCGATGCACGGTCTCGGGATGAAAAGGCGGCTTCCGGAGCGCGCGGGCAAACGCCACCGCGCGGGTATGGTATTCGGCGGCACGCTTCTCCATCGCGGCCGCCGCAGCCGCCGCGTCCGAAACGGCCGGAGCCGGAAGCGGAGAAGGGAGGGGTTCTGTGGGTTCCTCGACCCGCATGGATCACCGCAGGGTGGAATGATCGCTTCAGTATAGCAGGCTAACGATCTTCAGCGGAGAGCGTGGAAGGCCAGCGTCATCCCGTATCCCACCAGTCCCGCACCCGGCAGCGTGAACAGCCATGCGTAGACGATCCGCATCGTGACCCCCCAGCGGACCGCGGAGAGTCGCTTGACCGCCCCCACGCCCATGATGGAGGACGTGATGGTGTGCGTGGTGCTGACGGGCATGCCGAAGTGCGCCGTCCCCAGCAGAATCAACGCCGCGCTGGTTTCGGCGGCGAAGCCATGAACGGGCTCCATCTTGATGATGCGCATCCCCAGTGTCTTGACGATGCGCCAGCCGCCCGCCGCCGTCCCCAGCCCCATCGCCACGGCGCAGGATAGAATCACCCAAATGGGAACTTCCACGCTTTTGATGGTGCCTGCCGAGACCAGCGCGAGCGTGATGATCCCCATCGCCTTCTGCGCATCGTTCGCGCCATGGCTGAACGCCATGAAGCTGGACGAGATCAACTGCAATCGCCGAAACGTCCGATTGGCCGTCCCACGCGGAACCCTGGACGCGGCCCAATACGCGGCCAGAATCACCAAGTACCCCAGCACGAATCCTACCAGCGGCGAGAACAACATCGCTTCCAATACTTTTTGCAGTCCCGACAGCTTCACCACGGACATCCCGCTCTGAGCGAGCGCCGCTCCGATGATCCCGCCGATCAAGGCATGGGAGGAGCTGGTGGGCAGCCCCAGGATCAACGTGAAAAGATTCCACGCGATCGCCCCGATAAGAGCCGCGATCACGGTCGTCTGCGCAATGGCCGACGCATCGACGATTCCTCCGCCGATCATTTTGGCCACGGCGGTGGACATGAAGGCCCCGGCGATGTTGAGCACCGCGGCCATCAGGACGGCCCACCCGGGGCTGAGGACATGGGTGGAGACGACGGTGGCGATGGCGTTGGCGCTGTCGTGCCAGCCGTTCGAGAAATCAAACGCCAGGGCAAGGATCACCACGAACACAAGGAGGGTGGTGGGATCAAACATGATCAGATGGGAAGCTTCTCACGACGCAGGCAGGATAGCGTCTCACGGACTAGACATGCTTGAGCAAAATGCGCTCGAGGATGTTGGCCACATCCTCACACCGATCGGTCCCCTCCTCAAGGCTCTCGTAGATCTCTTTCCATTTAATCACGGCCAGGGGGTCCTTTTCGCTCTCGAACAGGCGGGCGATGGCGTCCCGCGTGATGCGGTCGGCGTCATTCTCAAGGCTGTTCACCGTGACAAAGCAGGCATTCAGGTCGGTCACCTTGCCCAGTTGGGCGATGCCGCGGCCGAGTTCCTCGCACGATCGGTAAATGATATCGGCCAGCTGGATGGCCTCGTGCGTCGGCTTCTCGATTTTGTAGATGGCCAACCGGTCGGTCACGGCCTCCACGCAGTCCAGCACGTCGTCGATGGCGCTGGCCAGCGCGTAAATGTCCTCGCGATCGATCGGCGTGATGAAGGTCTGGTTCAGCTTCCGGATGATTGTGTGAGTGATGGCGTCTCCGGCCGACTCGATTCGCTTGATCTCCCGGGCCTTCTGATCAACGTCGGCATAGGACTCCATCATCTCTTTCAAGCGGCGGCTGCCAAGGACCATGTTCTGCGCCGCCTCGGTGAACATCTCGAAAAAGGCGGGCTC
>DASYQR010000024.1:0-6342 GCA_036005325.1 Nitrospirales bacterium
GAAGGTCTTCTTCACGTCGGTGAAGTTGGCGATGGCACCGCCCACGATGATGTTCTTGATGCCGGGCAGCGAGCAGACCTTCTCGGTCAGGACTTCCACGGCCCAATCGGGCGGATCGCCGGAGTACTCGGCGTAATTGGCGAGCTTGCCGCCGCGGGCTACCACCGCATCCGAGTAATAGACACTCGCGCCGCCACCGGCCGGGAGCATCGCGGTGTCGCCGCCGGGAATCTCGATGAACTTCACCGATCCCTTGATCTTGGAGTCAACCGCCATGACTTCCGTCTCGTTCTTCGTGTAGGCCCGGCCGAACTCGGCCGCAAAGGAGAAGTTCCAATCGGGATGCCGGAACTTGGCGTCGGCGTCCAGCAGCGTCACGGCATCCAGCGCGACCAGCTCACCGTCGCTCTGGCGCACCACGACGGGATTCACTTCCAGGTATTGCGCGTCTTCGCTCTCGAAGCAGGCGAACAGCTTGCCGGTGAAATCCGCGACTTTCTTGGCCAGTTCTTTGGAGAACCCGGCGTCCTTGGCGAGCTTCTCCAAGACCTCGGCCGAAGGGGTCTCCCCGACTTCGACCTGCAATTTCTTGACGCGGTCCCAGTTGGATTCGACCTCGATGCCGCCGCAATTGGCCGCCAGCACCTCGGCCCCTTCGCGGGTGGATTTGACCGCCGCGTAGTACTCCTCCTTATGCGGGATCATTTCCGAGACGATGACCTGGGAGATGGTGATGCTTCCGACCTGGCGGCCAAGTATCTCCTTGGCAGCCGCCTGGGCGCCCTTCAGGTCCAGGTCCACCTTGACCAGGCCCAGCTTGAACCGCGAGCCGAGGGCCTCGTGGGCCTTGACGACCAGTTTGGATGTCTTCAGCCAGTCGTTGGCTTGACCGAGCTTGGTTAGCTCATCGACCGATGACACGACGACATAATTGGGGACAAGAATGCCCCATTTCTTCATCAGCCCCATCCCGGGGCCTTCAAGCACTTTCGCCATTACTGGTTTCTCCTGGGTGTGAATGCCCCGATCCGAGAGGACGGTAGTCTATCGAAGTTGCACAGCCAACTCAATCAGTCAAAGGGCCTACTGCACGAACCAAAAGACCTAGCTCTTTACTTCGGTGATAGTTCATAAGATGCTGATATTTAAACGGATAACGCTAGTGTACGGAAATTCAGTGCGTGCCGTCAAGCAGCAAAATGCGGGTTTTATTTCGGCTGGCAGGAGGGGCAGTAGAAGGAGCTGCGCTCGCCCTTCAATCGCCGGATCGTCTTGCCGCATTGGGACGGACAGGGCTGTCCGGCTTTGTTGTAGACGCCGTGCTGTTTCCAGTAGTCCCCCTTGGTCCCGTCCGGCGCCAGAAAATCCCTGACGCTGGAGCCGCCGGCCACGATCGCTTCCGTGAGAACCTCCTTCATGCTGTCGTACAGCCGCTTGACTGTTTGAGATTGCAGCCGGCTCGCCGTTCGGTACGGATGGAGGCGGGCGCGGTACAGGATTTCATTCGCATAGATGTTGCCGATGCCGGCGATCGCCTGTTGGTGCATGAGCAGCGCCTTCAGCCGCCCTCGCCGCTGTCCCACCAGCGCGCGGAACTCCTCCCAGGGCACGGTCAGTGGATCGATCCCAAACCGTCTGGCGCAAAACCGTTCGAGCCCGGCTTGATCCAAAAGGTAGACCCGCCCAAATCGTCGGGGGTTCCAGTAGTACAACGCCGGGACGGAGCCGGTCAGCGAAAACGTGAGATGCGTGTGTTTGCGATAGGACGGACTCAGCAGTGTGAAGAACAGGAGTCCCGTCATGCCCAGCTCGAAGACGATGAAGCGTCGGTCGCCCGCTTGCTCGCACTCCAGCGCCACGCTCTTGCCGAGACGGTAGGTCGCCGCCAGGCGCGCCCCCCGATACCAGGAAAGGGTGGACAGCCCTTCTCGAACAATGTCGTCCCGTCCGACGCTGCAGGCCGTGATGGTCGCGCCGATCAGCCGCTCCCGCAGTTGACGTGCGACCGTCTCGGCCTCGGGCAGTTCGGGCATGTCAGCCCCCGTTCCGCTTCGCGCGAAGAGCGCGGACGAAGTGGATCGTGGCTTCCAGGTTGGGGAGGGGCGTCGCGCCGGGGCGCCGCGTGGAGACTTCCTGGACAGCCTCTTGATACGGCATTCCTTTGGCCAGGCAGAGGTAGGCGATGACCACCGACACGGACCGCCCCATTCCGACCCGGCAACAGACCATCAAGCGGTTGCCGGCCTCATGCTCCTCCAGCCATGCCACCGCCTCATCGAGCTGGGTCGGGTCGGCTTCGGTGAACTCCGTGAACGGAATCCACGCATAGGCGCATCCCACCGGCGGTTCGATCGGGTTTTCCGCCGCGACATTCAGCACGCCCGTCATGAGCCGGGCGGGGCGCGCCGCGTCTTCGGCGTTTCCAACGGCCAGGTGCTCGTTGATCAAATGCATGGTGAAAGTATAAGCCGGGAGTGTGGCCCGGAACAAGACAGGCAGATTGCAGGTGGTAACAACTCTCCGCTATACTGCAGGACCATGGACTTCGAAAACGTGGAAGCGCGGTTGAAAGACCTCACCTGCCCCGTGTGCAAAGCCAGCAACGACTTCATGATCCCCCGCGATTCCCGCATCACGGACGGCGAATACAAGGCCTTCTGCAAGGGTTGCCGCTACAGCATGCCGGTGCACATGGACATGGAAAGCTACATGCGTAGTCAGCCGGACGTGGCCTACTGGCTCAAAGGGATGCGTTGTCCTAAATGCGAGAAGAGCGGCGGGCGCCTGGACTTCTGGGTCCAGCCGTCCGTCCGCGGCGCGCTCTATTTCGTCACCTGTAATGCCTGCCAGAATCCGTTCTTCGAGAACTCCTCCCTGGAAGCCTTCGAATAAGGATCACTCCACGGGACGGATGAGCTCCACCCTCGCTGCATTGCCGATGCGGCCCATCGTGCCGCGCCGCTCGATCTGATCGACGCGAACGATCGCCCCCCGGTGCCAGAGATCGAACGATGCGTTCGACTCCGTGCGGGCTTTGTCCAGACGCCCCACCAGCGGACGGCCTGTCTCGTTGCACAACCAGGCACGCCGATCGCCCTTCATCACCAGCAGCTCGCTGACGACCCGATAGACGTCGGGGCGCCGTTCTGTGATCGTCAGACCGTCCTTGCGCAAGAGTAGGTATGAGAACTTCAGCGCATCTTTGATGAAACCCACGGCACGATCGATTTCGCGGACCATCGCAGGAGGAGTCCACGGCCGCTCTTCATGGCACCAGTCATCTTCGCGCACCAGGGCCGGACAGGGCCGTTCGTGAAGGCAGGGACTGTAGACGGTGGCCCGGCCGGCCGCCACAAGCCGATCGCGTACCTGATGCAGCGCGCGTGTGGTCTCGCGGAGGGCCGGCTCGATGACCATCAGGGTTCCATCGGAGGCGAGGGCCTCGAGGAGCCCTTCGAGAAATTTGACGCGGCCGTCGACGGGATCGGCCGCCGTCTGAAAGAGCTCGTTCAGGCTGTTGGCCAAAATAATGAGATCGTATGGACCGGCCTTCCAAGGCGCGTGAGCGCCGGGCCGTTCCACATCCAGCGACACGGATCGGAGCGCGCAAGTGGGCGTGCCGGTCCGCGCAGCCGATATGCTCGACCACAGGCATTCCGCTTCATGCAGCGCGTCCCGGCTGCGATCCACCGCGATCACTTCCGAGCCCTGCTGCCCGCCTTGCGCCTGCCGCGCCAGATACTCGAGCACCGCCAGCGCTCCGGCGCCCGGACCGCTGCCCACATCCAGAATCCGCAGAGGACGTTGAGGCAGCGCCGGCATTTCCCGGAGCAAAGCGGCCACCTTGGCAAGATTGACCGGCAGGAAATACAGCAGATAGGATCGGCGAAGGAGGGGGTCGGCCAGATAGGCCTCCTGCATGGCTTCCCGCTCGATCGTGAACAACGTGGACAGCCGCCGGACGCCTTCAATCGCGTCCCGATCGGGATCCCCGGCTCGGCCTTGGATGGCCGCCAGCAATTCCGCGGAGAGTGCGTGTCCGGTCGTCATAGGCTCAGATTGACCCCCAGCGCAAGGGTGGTGTAAGGTCGTAGACACGTCACACATTGTAACCTATCTTGAGGGACGTCTGATGACCGATCAGATCAAAGAGGCCTATATCAACATCGAGCGGGCCATGTATGAGTTCAACGTGCTCCTGGAACGCCAGGTCGCCACGATGCGGGAGTCGGAGGCGTCCGATCCGATCAAGCTCGATCGGATGACCCAGGGCGCAAAAGCCATGCGCGACAGCACGGCAATCTATCTCAGCTACGCGAAATTCGTGGCGTACGGTATGCCGGACAGCGAAGAGATGATCGAGGAATAGCACCCCCAAAAGCAAAGGGGCCACCCGGTTTCCAGGATGGCCCCTTTCCCTCTCGGAAAATCCTGACGTCAGATGTTCTGCATGAAATGGGCCACCTCGGCCTGGTTGACGTCGCGTCCCATGATGGCCGAGTCGGGAACCGCGATGGACTTCTTGCCGGTCAGGCCGCCGATCACTTCATCCACGATCATCTCGACCGGCATGGACATCCCGCCATACACGTGCGGACCGGCCACGATCTTGGCATTGGAATAGCCGTAGATCGCCGCCGCCACGTCTTTGGCGAGCCAGCCGACGTAATTGAACTCCGGGATCACAATGACCTTGGCTTTCGCACAGAGCTGGCGCAACTCCTTGATCGGGAACGGGCGCAGCGACCGGACCTTGATCAGGCCGACGTTGACCCCTTGATCTTTGCACAACCGAATCGCCTCACGAGACTGGGCGCAGGCGCTGCCGGCGGCGATGATCACCGCCTCGGCGCCTTCCACATTCTCGGCCGTGCACAGGCCGCCCATGTACTGTTCGATGTATCGGCGCGAGCGCTCCACCGCCGCCCACACCTCTTGCTGCCACACGGCGTGGATGTTGTAAGCCATGAAGTTGCTCTTTTGAACCGGCGCGTCGCGGGAGAGGCGGGCCGGAGGATTTTCGGCATCCAGTACCGGGACCGCGCCCTTCCAGGCTTGCCGCGGAGGCAGCTTGATGCTTTTTTCCTGCATGTCCACATAGCTGCGGGCATGCGTCACGAAGAAGCCATCGCAGGCCACGCCGACGGGCAAAGTGACGTCGTTCATCTCGCTGATGATGAAGCCCTTCATGATGAAGTCGAACAAATCTTGTTGGTTTTCGGCATGGAAGACGATCATGCCGCAGTTCAAGAGGTACGCGACCTCGATATTGTCGGGCTGGATCGCCAACGGAGCGTTGACCACGCGGCACGTGAACATCGCCACGGCCGGCAGCCGGTGTCCGGGCCAGGACGCGATCGGCTCAATCCCGCGGAGCGTCCCCGGACCGGCCGTTGCCGTAAAGCAACGGATCCCGGCCCTGGAACCGCCGGCGATAGCCGACATGACGCCATATTCTTCCTCGCCGCGATAGTACTCCTTGACGTATCCCTCTCCGTACAGGACGCCGATCAACTGCATCGTTTCGCTCTGCGGAGTGATCGGATAGGCGACCGAGAAATCGACGTTGGACCGCCGCACCGCCTCTTTTGCCGCCTCGCTGCCGGTGATGAACTCGCGCTTGCGCGGCGCTTCAAAGAACATGTACTCAGGTGTCACGACCCGCTGCTTCTTGGCTCCCTCGTGCGGATCCTTCGAGCCGCTCCCGATTTTGATCGGGGCGGCGGAGGTGATCGGATCGCCCTGGGGATTGGTCTTCTGTTCGGGTTCGACGGAAGTTATCGGATCCCCTTGCGGGTTGGTCTTCACTTCGGGTTCGAGAGGATTGCTCATATTCATCGCTCCTTCATTCATCAATGGGGCTTCTGCCCTTCCGGGGGCATGCGCACACCGGTAGGAGGAGGAGATGCCATCTTCAACGACAGCGGGTTCACGTGGGTTTCGCCCCCGTTCACGCGGCTCTGCAGGCCGGTATAGCGGACAGTCTTGCCGTCGGCCGGAAGCGGGATTTTCATTTCTTCACGCACCCGTTTGAAGATCTGCGCCACCTTCCGCAGCTTCGCGGCATCCATATCGTGCACGCTGAGCATCGCGTCTTCATGGCCCTGCTCGGCGCAGAGCGCTGCCGTGCAGCAGTTGGTTCCGGCGCGAATCATCTTTAGGCTCAAGTTCGCGTAGTGACAGTGCAGACCGACGAAAATGCAGGCTTCGATCTTGTTGCCCCAGATGGTCAGGTTCGGGTGGTTCGGATTGATGACCTCCTCGGGGTCCACCTTCGGATACTTCGGCCGGTAATCCGGCATGGGGATGATAAAGACATTGGGAATCTGCGCGGCGATTTCC
>DASYQR010000025.1:0-19257 GCA_036005325.1 Nitrospirales bacterium
TGGGTCATTCCGAAGACAATGATGCGTGGGATCGAGTAGGGAGAACCCGACGTTTCTTGCAACAACGAGAGCGGGCGGGCGGGATGTCGGCTGAGACGATTCGAGCGGCCTGGTCCGAGCTGTATGCCGCCGAAGGGAGCGACTGGTACTGGTGGTACGGGGACGAGTTCGACACGGATTATAAGGGGTTGTTCGACCAGTTGTTTCGGCTGCATCTGGCGAACGTGTACCGGATCGTGCATACAGAGGTGCCGGAGTTCCTGAAAACCCCCGTGCTGCGTCAGGCCGTCAGGATTGCAGGCCGAGAGCCGACCGCGTTAATCGCACCGACCCTCGACGGAACCGTCACCGATTTTTACGAATGGCAGGGGGCCGGTTACGTAGACGGACGTCCTCACCTCAGCTCGATGCATAACCGGACAGAATACTTCCACCGTATCTATTTTGGCTTTAATCTGGAACGCTTCTATTTGCGGCTCGATGCGCTCCCCTTCGGGAAAATCCCTGAGAGCGAAGCTTCCCCGGATGAGTTTCTGGAGGAAACCGAGGGGCAGCCGGATGTGCACGTGCATTTCATCGAGCCGAAGCAGGCCAAACTGGTGTTCCGGCTCGACCTCCCGGACCCGCCGCAGTTCACATTGTTTCAAAGTCCTGACGGAACCGCCTTTTCGCCTGGGCGCGCCTACGACACCATTCGACGAAAGAAAGTGATTGAGTTGGCGGTGCCGTTCAAGGATCTAGGCCTGGATCCAGGCATGCGCGTCCGGTTCGTCGTCAAGGTGATGCAGGGCGATCTCGAGCTCGATCGCATTCCGCCACACCAGCCGCTGGCCTTTACGGTTCCTGATCACACCTTCGAAGGCTCCATGTGGAGAGCCTGACATGCCCCAGGTAACGCTGCTGCTCGGTATTCACAATCACCAACCGGTCGGGAACTTCGGCCATGTGTTTCGCTTCGCCTACGACCGCTGCTACCGCCCGTTCCTTGACCTGCTGGAGCGGCACCCGCGCGTCCGACTGACCTTGCACTACACGGGCCCGCTGCTGGAGTGGTTCGAGAAGGAGGAGCCGGGTTTTCTCGACCGTCTGGCAAAACTCGTCATAGCCGGCCAGGTTGAGATCCTCGGCGGCGGGTTCTACGAACCGATCCTGTCCGTGATCCCGGACCGTGACGCGGTGGGACAGGTCGCGCTGCTCTCGCAATGGTTACGCAATCGGCTTGGGGCCGCCCCCCGTGGACTCTGGCTGGCCGAACGGGCCTGGGAAGGTGCGCTTGCCAAGAAACTCGCGCCGACAGGACTGCAGTACACGATTCTCGACGATTCGCACTTCATGCATGCAGGGCTAAACCCCGATGCCCTCTCGGGGTACTACCTGACGGAGAAAGAGGGCGCTCCGCTGGCGATCTTCCCGATCAGCAAAGACTTACGTTATCTGATTCCGTTCCGCGTCCCGGAGGAACTGATTGCGTTCCTCACGCGACTTGCCGAGCAACGACCGGGTGCGGCGGTCACCTATGCCGACGATGGGGAGAAGTTCGGGCTCTGGCCGGATACCTACAAGTGGGTGTTCGAGGAGCGCTATCTCGAGCGGACCTTCAGCCTGCTTGAACAGAACGCCGAGTGGCTCCGCCTGCAAACGTTCAGCGAATATCTGGACGACCATCCGCCCACAGGCCGCGTGTATCTGCCCTCGGCCTCCTATGACGAACTGATGGAATGGGCCCTGCCGGTCGATGCTGCGAAGGAGCTGGACGATCGGCGTGCTGAATTGGAGCGAGCTGGTAGGCTGGCTGCCTTCCGTCCGTTTTTGCGGGGCGGCTTCTGGGACGGTTTTCTGCTCAAGTACCCGGAGTCCAACCACATGCATAAGCGGATGCTGGACGTCAGCGAGCGCGTGGCGCGGGCGTTCCCGTCGGGAGCCGACGTGCCTAAAGCCACCCGGCTGGTCTGGCGCGCGCAAGGCAATGACGCGTATTGGCACGGGCTCTTCGGCGGGATCTACCTGAACTATTTGCGGCACGAGACCTACCGGAATCTTATCGAGGCCGAGAATCACGTTGAAAAGGCCCTGCACAAGGGCCGTGAGTGGATTGAGATGAGGCGGACCGATCTGGACAGGGACGGCCATGAGGAACTGGTGATCTCGACCCGGAGGCTCGGCGTGCTCCTGGCGCCGGCCTGCGGGGGAAGTCTGCTGGAGCTGGACTATCGCCCCAAGAACTTTAATCTCTCGGATGTTCTCGCCCGGCGCGAGGAGACGTACCACCGGAAGCTGGCGGAGGCTGCGTTGCATCAGGGTTCGAGCGAGGGAGCGCCCGCGTCCATCCACGATCAGATGAAGGTCAAGGAGCAGGGTCTTCACCAAGCGCTCTCCTACGACCGGCACCGACGGCTCAGTTTTCTCGACCGGTTTCTCTCTCCCGGAATCTCCTGGGAGGCGTTTGACCGGATCGACGACGAGGAACGGGGGGATTGCCTGCAGGGGGTCTATGAAGTGGAAGCGGGTAAGTCCACGGCAAAGAAGGGGGAGCTGCGCATTCCCTTGACCTACCAGGGGACGGTGCAGCTTGATGGCCGGGCTCATCCCATCGCCGTGCGCAAGATGTATCAGATGAGAGCGCGGGAAGCGGCAATAGGCGTAGTCTATGCTATTGAGTACCGTGGGGAGGCGCCGCTCACCCTACGTTTTGGCGTGGAATTGAACCTGACTCTGTTGGCAGGAGACGACCCGCAGCGCTATTATGAGGTGCCGGGCGCCGGCAAGGTCCGGCTGCGCGAGCGAGGCCAATGTCAGGGGACAGCGCGGTTCTCTATGGTCGATGAGTGGAGTCAGATCCGCGTGATTCTTCACCTTGACCGATCCGGGGACATCTGGTACATGCCCATCGATACGGTCTCGCTGTCCGAAGAGGGGGCCGAGCGCACCTATCAAGGTTCCGCGCTCCTGGCCTCATGGCCGCTCACGCTGCAGCCCGGGTGCGTTGAGCGGATGGAAGTTCGTCTTGAGATTGCGGACCTCTAGAAGATGTTCAACGTGAAACGTTCAACGAATAACGATTAACGATGAACGATGTGAGGAACTATGCCTGAACTCAGACGCGATCCCGTCGTTGGACGGTGGGTGATTATCTCGACCGAGCGGGTGCACCGCCCGACCGATTTCGGGAAGGTTCTTTCCCCGATGTCGACTCAACCGCTCTGCCCGCTCTGCCCTGGAAATGAAGCGCAGACGCCTCCGGAAATTCTCGCGTATCGCGGAAGCAACGGCAAACCCAACAACGACGGCTGGAGTCTCCGCGTGGTTCCCAACAAATTCCCGGTACTCCAGATCGAGGGCGACCTCGGACGCGAGGGAGTCGGGCTCTATGATCGGATGAACGGGGTGGGTGCGCACGAGGTGATCATCGAGTCTCCCGATCACAAGGCGACGCTGGCCAGCCTCTCCGAGAAACAGCTTGAAGACGTCTTCTGGGCCTACCGTGACCGCATCCTGGACCTGCGGAAAGATTCTCGACTGCGCTACGTCCTGATTTTCAAGAACCATGGCGCGGCTGCTGGGGCCACGCTCGAACACACGCACTCGCAACTCATCGCACTCCCCATCGTCCCGACCACCGTGATGAATGAGATTGCCGGCTGCCGCGAGCATTTTAAGGACCACGAGCGCTGCATCTACTGTGACATCATCCGGCAGGAGATGGCGGACCGGAGCCGGGTCGTGGGGGAGAACGGCGAGTTTCTCTCGATCGCTCCGTTCGCGCCGCGGTTCCCGTTCGAGGTCTGGGTTCTGCCCAAGAGGCACGTCTCCTATTTCGAGGAGAGCCAGAAATTCCAGTTCGAGGCGCTGGCGCGGATCTTCTCGGACACTCTGCGCCGGCTGGACCGGGCCCTGGGAACCCCGCCGTTCAATTTTGTCCTGCACACCTCTCCCCTGCATGAGAAGACCGAGGAGTTCTACCATTGGCACATCGAGGTGATGCCCAAACTTACGCAGGTGGCCGGCTTCGAGTGGGGCACGGGGTTTTATATCAATCCGGTCCCGCCCGAAGAAGCGGCCGCGTTCCTGCGGGACGCGGAGGTTTAATTATTCGATGAAGGTCATGTTGAACCATCCGGTACGCGAGGTGGAGGTCAAGGGCCCCCGGCGCGTGAAGGAGCTTCTCCAGGAGCTGAGCCTTCTTCCTGAAACCGTGCTCGTCGTGCGAGGGGACGACCTGATGACGGGGGACGACATGCTCAGAGACGAAGACCGCGTCGAGATCCGGCCGGTCATGTCGGGGGGGTAAACCGGTGCGCTGCCGCAAATGCAAAGAACGGGCAGTGCTGGAGATTCCCCGCCACCATACGGCCTTCTGCAAAACCTGCCTCACGGAATTTATCCATGCGCAGGTGGAACGCGCCATCACGGAAGAGAAGATGTTTACGAAGACCGATCGCGTGCTGGTGGCGGTCTCGGGCGGCAAGGACAGCTTAAGCTTGCTGGATATTCTGAGAAAGCTCGAATACCAGGCCGACGCGTTCTATGTGGATCTCGGCATCGGCGAGTACTCGCGGCAATCCAAGGCCAGAGTTGAGCACTTCGTCCTGACGCGAGGGATCCCACTGCATGTCCACGAACTGAAGGAAGACGAAGGCGCGGGCATCAACGACCTGGCCGATCTCGTGCACCGGCCGACGTGCTCGGTGTGCGGGACCCTCAAACGCTACCACTTCAACCGCACGGCGGTGGAGTTGGGGTATAACGTGCTGGCCACCGGACATAACTTGGACGACGAGGCGTCGCGGTTGCTCGGCAACGTGCTGCACTGGCAGACGGAATATCTGGAGAAGCAAGGACCGACGCTGCCGGCCTCGGTGGAAGGATTTGCGAAGAAGGTCAAGCCGCTGTTCCGGCTGGCGGAGCGAGAGATCGCCGCCTACGCGATCGTGAACAAGATTAACTACATCGTCGAAGAATGCCCCAATGCGAAAGGGGCCAAGATGTTGCTCTACAAGGACATCCTCAATCGTCTGGAGAGCGAATCGCCCGGGACGAAGCAGGCCTTCTATTGGGGGTTCCTGGCCAAGCAAAAGTCCGAAGAGCGGACTCGTCCTTCTATGGCTGAGCAGGACCAGGCCGCATTGCGTCCCTGTGCCACCTGCGGCCAGCCGACCACCGCCGAAATCTGTTCCTACTGCAAGCTGATGGCCCGGGCGAAAAAGGACGGCCCGGCCCCCGTCGGCTCCTGACGCCTTCCCTCATTGCGAAACGTCCATCGGATGCGGTACAAGAGGGAAGCATCTGAGTTTGAACAGGAGGTGTCGTCATGCCCAAAGCGTTGACCTGTTTGAAAGAAGGCTGCAAGTTCGAGGTACAGGGGAATACGGTGGACGACATACTCGCCAAACTGAAGATGCACGCGATGATCGCCCACCAGATGCCCCAATTGCCGCCCGATCTCGTCGAAAAGGCCAAAGCGGCCGTGCGTGACGTATAGAGTGATGCCGCTCCCGGTGAAGCCCTGTCCCTATTGCAGCAAGCTGATGTGGGTCAAGGACGAGTCCATCGAATGGGTCGACGAGAACACCATTCGCGTTCGCTGCCCGCATTGCCAGTCGCTCGTGCGTCGCAAAATGGTGGAACAAGGCGAGAACGCCGCCGGTCCCATCAAACCCAGTTGACGCTTCTTCCATCCACACCGTAAGATGGCCCTATGACTGTGTTCAGTAATGGAGACCGTGTCCACTTAGTGGACCGGAAAGGCCGGCAGTACGCATTCACGCTGAAGGCCGGCGACATCTTCCAGCTGAGCGGCGAGACCATTGCGCACGATGATCTGATCGGGAAACCCGACGGGTCTCTTATCTCGTTGTCGCGTGGCCGTCCCATGCTGGCCCTCCGGCCTACCCTCTCGGAATACGTCTTGAAGATGCCGCGCGGAGCCCAAGTGCTCTACCCCAAGGATCTCGGCGTGATCCTCCAATGGGCCGATATCTATCCCGGTGCGCGGGTCTTCGAAGCCGGGACCGGGTCGGGGGCCCTGACTATGGCGCTGCTCCGGGCTGTGGGGGATCGGGGTCATGTGATCAGTTATGAGGCGCGCGAGGATTTTGCCCGCACGGCGATGAAGAACATCGAACGCTATCTCGGTCCGGTGCCGAACCTGACGCTGCGGCAGAACAACGCCTACGAAAACATCGAAGAAACCGATCTGGATCGAGTGGTCCTGGATCTCCCCGAGCCCTGGCAGGTGGTCCCTCACGCCGCCAGAGCTCTTCGCCCGGGAGGGGTGTACCTCAGTTACGTGCCGACGATCCCCCAGGTGATGCAGACCGTGGAGGCCTTGCATCGCGCGCAAGTCTTCTCGATGATCCAAACGTTCGAGACCCTGCTCCGCACCTGGAATATCGAGGGACGAAGCGTCCGCCCGGATCACCGGATGGTGGCGCACAGCGGGTTCCTAACGGTGGCGCGCAAAGTGGAGCCGGGGCTGGCATGTGTCAAGCCTGCGGATGCTGAACAGGAAGCCGACCCGCCCAGCCGGCCCGAGGAGGGTGCGTGAAGCTCAACGGGAAAGTTGCGATCATCACCGGCGGCGGGACAGGCATCGGAGAAGCCACGGCCAAGCTGTTCACCGATCAAGGGGCCAAGGTGGTCATCACGGGTCGGCGCAAAGAGGTATTGGAGAGCGTGGCCAAGGCGATTCTGGCCAGCGGCGGCAAGGTCCTGACGGTATCCGGGTCGGTGACCGACGAGGCGCATGTCCAGTCGGCGGTGGATCAGGCGGTGCGGACCTTCGGCAAGGTTGACATTCTCGTCAACAATGCGGCGATCGGTAATTTCGGCGCGCTCCTGCATGAGACGACCGATCAGGATTGGGCGCAGGTTCTGGATACCAATCTGACCGGGGTCTTCCGATTCACACGGGCCGCAATCCCACATATGCTGGGACGGGGCGGCTCGATCATCAACGTGTCGTCGGTCGCGGGCATGGTCGGCATCGCCAAAAGTGCGGCGTATAGCAGCACGAAGGGGGCCATGCTGGCCTTGACCAGGGCGCTGGCGATCGACTACGCGAAGGAAAAGATCCGATGCAATTGCGTCTGCCCCGCGTTGGTCGACACGCCCATGGCGGCCGATGCGATCGCCGATCCGGGGATGAACGCCATGATGATGGCGGCGCATCCGATTGGCCGGTTCGGAACCCCCGATGATGTGGCGCGGATGCTCCTGTACCTCGCATCGGATGACGCTTCATGGGTCACAGGCAGCGTTTTTACCATCGACGGCGGCTGGACTGCCCAATAGTCAGATCCCCCACCAAATCCCCTTTTCTTGCACCGCTGCGCGCCCCTTATTCCGCGCAATAAGCTTGCTCGTTCCAGTCCTTCCGTGTATGTAAGAACGCGTCGTCGCTAACTGGAGCGCGTTCTGTATGACTGAACTGCATTTCCTGCGCGACCTCGTCGTTCTCTTCGGCGCCTCGATCGTGGTCGTGTATGGCTTCAACCGGCTGCACGTGCCCGCCGTCGTGGGCTTTCTTGTCGCTGGTGCCCTGTTGGGTCCCTACGGACTTGACGTCGTGGATGATGTCGCTCGCGTGGAAGTCCTAGCCGAGGTTGGAGTGGTGATGCTCCTGTTCACCATCGGGGTGGAGGTTTCCCTGGCCCGGATCACTTCGCTTCGGACCATAGTGGGCGGAGGGTTTATCCAAATCGGCGCGGCCATCGGGCTGTCGGTTCTGGTGGGCATGATTGTCGGTCTGCCGCTCAATCAAGGGGTGTTCTGGGGTTTCCTGATCGCCATGAGCAGCACGGCGATCGTCCTCAAGATGGTGACGGAGCGCGGCGAGACCAATTCTCCTCACGGCCGCCTGACGATCGGCATCTTGATCGTTCAGGATCTGGCGGTGGTGCCGATGATGGTGCTGACGCCGGTGTTGGGCAGTCAAGGCCAGGGTGGAGCAGTGGACGTGGTGTGGTCGCTGACCAAGGCAATTCTGCTGGTGACGCTGATCCTGATCACGGCGCGGTTTCTGGTTCCGCGCTTGCTGATCGAGGTTGTGCGGAGCCGCAGTCGGGAATTGTTCGTGATTACCATCATCCTGGTGTGTCTGGGCATCGCTTGGCTCAGTTCGCTGGCCGGCTTATCCCTGGCCCTCGGTGCGTTCATCGCCGGGCTCATCATCTCCGAATCGGAATATAGTCACCAGGCAATGGCCGAAATCCTCCCTTTCCGGGACAGCTTCAACAGCCTGTTCTTCATCTCGATCGGCATGCTGTTGGATTTGCGCGTGTTACTGGCGCATCCCTTGCTGGTGGCCGGTCTCGTGTTGGTCATCGTCGCGGGGAAATTCGTCACGGCCGCGTTCGCTGCCGTGGCCGTCGGCTATGCCTGGCGGCCCGCGGTGCTCGCGGGGACCGCGCTTGCCCAGGTCGGGGAGTTCTCCTTCATTCTCTCGAAGGTCGGCAAGGATGTCGGTTTGCTGACCGGCGAGTCGTTCCAGGTCTTTTTGGCTGTGTCGGTCCTGACACTGATCCTTACGCCGTTTTTGATCCAGGCGTCTCCCGCTCTCGCCCGACGCGCAGAGGCCTTTCAACGGCTGTGGGGCTGGGTGCCGGATCGGACGCACGACCAGGACGAGATGACACACCGTCATCTTCGGGACCACACGATCATCGCCGGCTACGGGGTGAACGGGCGAAATCTAGCCCAGGTGCTCCGGGAAACCGAGGTTCCGTTCGTCGTCGTCGAGATGGATGGGGAGACCGTCCGGCAGGAACAGGCGAAAGGAGTCCCGATTTCCTTCGGAGATGTCACCCATCCGCAGGCGCTCCGTCGTCTTGGCATCCAGCAGGCGCGGACCTTGGTGCTGGCGATTTCCGATCCGATCGCCACCAGACGGACAATCAAGGTGGCCCGCCAGCTCAATCCTGATATCCATATTATTGCTCGGACCCGCTACCTGCGCGAGATTGAGGATCTGCGGGCGATGGGTGCCGATCAGGTGGTGCCGGAAGAGTTCGAAACCTCCATCGAAATCTTCAGCCTTGTCTTGCAGCACTACCGGATGCCCTCACGCGTGATCGCCGAGAAAGCTGAGCGGATTCGAAAAGAGGGCTATGCGATGCTTCGAAAGGGGCAACCGGGACTAAAAGAGATTGTGACTAAAGAGATCGATGATCTCTATGTCGACGACTAAAACTCCTGGCCGGTCATCTTTTCGTAGGCTTCGCGGAGGGTGCCGACCTCGAGAACAGTGATGCGAAGGTTTTCGGACAGTGGGCGCACATCCCAGTCACGGGTGCGGCTTTGACCCTTGGGGATCAAAACCGTGGTCATACCGGCCGCCACCGCTCCCTGAATTTTCTCCGGAATGCCTCCCACGGCTGTGATCCGGCCGTCGCGCTCGATACCGCCGGTCAAGGCCACGTTCGGAAGAATCTTGGTGTGGCGTACCGCCGTGGCAATCGCCACAGCCAGGGTAGCGCTCGCGCTCGGTCCATCGGTCATATAGGCCGTGCTGACATTTTTCACGGTCACGAGCCATGTCCGGGGATCCTCACCGGTGGCTCGCGCCGCCGCCTCAATTGCTGTCAGAGCCGCTCCCTTCCAATCCTGGCTCACCGCAGCTCCTCTAAATGTCCCGAGAGCACGGGACCACTCGTCGAATTGCACCCGAGGGCCCGAGGAGTCAGAGAGCCGGTCGATCTGAATGACCAGATAGTTGGTCGCCCCCACCATTTTGCCGGCCTGATCGAGCACGACAAGGTCTGGAGTGGAGACGAGGGTTCGCTGGTGGGTGGCCTGGGCCGACGCCAGACAGAAAACCACAAGAAGCAGAACCAAGAAGAGGACTGTCGAGAGAGGTGATGGTCGGTACATAGCTTGTGGGGGAGTGGACTCAGTGGAAGGATACAAGAAATTGAAAAAAATGGGAAGCAGGGATCGAATCCTGCCTCGATTCACGCGTTCAACGAAACGCTTAAATTTGTTTAATTATTCAATGTCTTATGAGCAAATTCATTGCCTTGACAAGCTCGAGAAGCACATATTATAGTACTCATACGCGATGCTAGAGGGGAATCGGGGAGGATGTGGAGTCATGCGACCCCAGCCTCCCCGAGTCTTTTTCTGCGAGGTACGAAGCATGCCCACCACGAAACTCGATCCTCAGGTAGCGCTGGCGGAATTGCAAGAACGCCGGCCCGACCGTGTCACGCTGGTTGTCCTGAGCGGTGATATGGACCGAGTAATGTCGGCCTTTATCATTGCGACCGGCGCGGCCTCCATGGGGATGCAGGTCACGATGTTCTTCACGTTCTGGGGGTTGAATGCCATCAGGCGCCCCGGCGTGTCGAGCAAAGCTGCCGATTGGCTTCGGCGGATGTTCGGTTTCCTCAATAAAGGAGGCGCCGACACGTTGCCCTTGTCTCGCTTTCATTTCTGGGGACTGGGTACCCGCATGATGAAGCTGGTGATGCGGCGGAATCGCATGCCTGGGGTTCCTGAATTGATGGAAATAGCCAAGGATCTTGGTGTCCATTTCATCGCGTGTACAACCACGCTCGGCCTCATGGGGATCACCAAAGACACCTTGATCGACGGGATTGATCAATTTGCCGGCGTCTCTACTTACCTCGCCGAAGCCAAAGAGGCACAGGTCAACCTGTTCATTTAGATCCCGAAGGAAGGCGCAGTAGCCATGCACTTTGATGTGACGCTCGATACACTGGGGTTGTTTTGCCCCATGCCGATCATCAAGGCTTCGAAGAAGATTAAAGAGCTTACGGTTGGTCAGGTACTCGAAGTGATTTCCGATGATGAAGGGATCAAAAAGGACATGCCGGCTTGGTGCGAAACTACCGGTCACCACTTCCTTGGCCTCGAAGAGGAGCAGAACGGCGGCACTGTCCACTACAAGACCTACGTGAAGAAGTCAAAATAGCGCCCCCTCACATTTTCTTATCCACAATCTTTGTCGTTTTGTCCACAGTTTCTCCGTACGTGAATTCAGGCTCTATCCACAAGATATAGACATCCTCACTTCATTGGTCTCAACATATGGTAGTTTTTTCTTGACAGTGCTTTTTCGGTATGGTACAAGCCTCATGGTTTACGATGCTACACATTGTGATCATGGCTCACGCCAGTCTCAAGATTCAGTAGGTCGTAGGGGTAGCTGTTATGGTCACGAGAGTCGAGCAGCCCAAGGGATGGAACCCCAATAACCTATACGGTGTGCCTCCCGTCAACGGCGTCTACGTCCTGCGGGATCAGAACCAGAACATTTTGTACATTGGAAGTGTGGGCTCTCGTCGTCTGCGGGATCGTTTGATGGGGCACCTGCGGATCAACGATGTCCCGGGAGTCCGGTATTTTGAATGGTACCAGACCGACGGCCTCCGCAGCGCAAGGGAGCAAGCCCGACGGTGGATTGCCCGCTATCAGCCGCCATTTGTCCTTCGACGACGTCGGATGGGAGAGGCAGAACCGGTTCTCAGCTGATTCGTTCGGGCGGGTGTAGTCGAGGACCATCCGCCCGTTTTTATTGTGATGTTGTTCTGACGAAGGCGAACTAAGGAGGAATACTATGAAGGCTACGGAGCGTGCCAGCGCATCGGCGGTTGAGTCGGCAGTGAAGGGAGAGGTGCCCATCCGAATTTCGCCGAATGCCTTGCGCGTCCTGCAGAAGCGGTATCTGGCGAAGGATGAGCACGGCAAGGTGGTGGAAACGCCGGAAGGAATGTTCCGCCGTGTGGCGCACAACCTGGCCCAGGCGGATGCCCGCTACGGTGCAAAGCCGGAAGAGGTGCGGAAGATCGAAGAGGAGTTTTATGCCTTGATGGCGCGCCTGGACTTCCTGCCGAACTCGCCGACTCTGATGAACGCCGGTCGGCCGTTGCAACAGCTGGCTGCCTGTTTCGTCCTGCCCGTCGAGGACTCGATCGAAGGTATCTATGACACGCTGAAGCACCAGGCGCTGATCCACCAGACGGGCGGCGGGACAGGGTTCTCGTTCTCCCGGTTGCGTCCCAAGGACGACATGGTCAAAAGCACCGGAGGGGTGGCCTCAGGCCCCGTGTCATTCATGAAGGTGTACAACCAGTCCACTGAGCACATCAAGCAAGGGGGGACCAGGCGGGGTGCCAACATGGGAATCTTACGGGTGGACCATCCCGACATTTTGGAGTTCATCACGTGCAAGACCGACACCAAAGAAGTGACCAATTTCAACATCAGCGTCGCGATTACGGACACGTTCATGAAGGCTGCGCTGGACGGTGCGACATACGATCTCATGAGTCCCCGGACCGGCAAGGTCGTCAGACAGCTCAATGCCCGCGAGGTCCTGAATAAGATTGCGGAGTCGGCCTGGCGGAACGGCGAGCCAGGGCTCTTCTTCATCGACCAGGCCAACCGGACGAATCCCACCCCGCACTATGCGATGATCGAGGCGACGAATCCATGCGGCGAGCAGCCGCTTCTTCCATACGAATCGTGCAATCTCGGGAGCATTAATGTCGAAAACCATCTGACCAGGACCGACAACGGCCGGTACGAGATCGACTGGGCCCACATGGAGCGCTCCATCCGAACGTCCGTGCACTTCCTGGACAATGTCATCGATATGAACAAATACCCGATTCCCGAGATCGAGAAGTGTACCAAGGACAACCGCAAGATCGGCCTGGGCGTGATGGGGTTTGCCCGGATGCTCTTCAAATTGGGCATCCGATATGATTCGGAGCAAGGTGTGGAGATGGGCGCCCGGATCATGAAGTTCATCTCGGATCTCGGCTACGACGAATCCATGCGCATGGCCGAGCAGCGTGGCGTGTACCCATCCTGGAAGGGCTCGCTTCACGAGGCGCGCGGCCAGCGGGCGCGGAATTCCTACGTGACCACCGTGGCGCCGACCGGCACGATCAGCATGATCGCGGACACCTCGGGGGGGTGCGAACCCGAATTCAGCCTCATCTGGTTTAAGAACGTGATGGATGGCGAGCACCTGCCCTACGTCCTCGACGACTTTATCGAGACGGCCAAGCGGGAAGGATTCTGGAAAGACGGACTGATGGACAAGATCCTGGCCAATCACGGCTCGGCCCGAGGCATCTCTGAAATTCCTATGCGGTGGCAGGAAGTCTTTACCACGGCCCACGATGTGGCGCCGGAGTGGCACGTCCGAATGCAGGCCGCCTTCCAAAAACACACCGACAGCGGGGTCTCCAAGACCATCAATATGCCGGATCACGCTACCGCGGATGATGTGATGGCCGCCTACCTGATGGCCTATGAGCTCGGCTGCAAGGGCATCACGGTGTATCGTGACGGGAGCCGCGAAGAGCAGGTCATGAACGTCGGAGTCTCAATGAAAGTTACGAAGGTAGAAGCAGCAGGGACGGTCCAATCCGTTGGCGAGAACACGCCTGCTTTGTCGGAACCGGTTTCATCCCACGCCGCCGACATGGTGATGGAGCAATTGGCGGCGGCTCATCCTGCTGGATCGCAGCCGACCAAATGGGAGAGACCGGTTCGGGTACAGGGGGAAACGATTGCGATCAATACCAGCTACGGGAAGATGTACCTGACCATCAATTCCATGAACGGCCACCCCTTCGAGACCTTCGCCACGGTAGCGAAAGCCGGCGGCATGATCCAGGCCGATCTGGAGTGCGTCTGCCGACTCATCAGCCTGGCTCTTCGCTACCGGATCCCAATGCACGAGATTACCAGGCAGCTGATCGGCATCCAGGACGGCAATCCTTACGGCGTCGGCGCGAATCGAGTCCTCTCGCTCTGGGACGCCATCGCCAAGGCGCTGGCGAGCTATCACCCGCCGGAGCAGCAGCTCCAGCAGTCCGCTGCGGGAGTGCTCGCAATGCGTCCTGAGGGCCTGCCGTGCCCGGATTGCAAGAGTCCGCTGGTGCACACAGAGAACTGTGAGAAGTGCTACGGCTGCGGCTATTCGCGCTGCTGGTAGGTTGCGGTTAAGGTGACGAAAGGGAGGTGCGCATGTCAGGACCCTATAACCTGAAGTATATCCACCTCTTTGTGACGGAGGTCTCGCCCGGCACCTACATTGTGTCGCGCAACGGGCGGATGGCCGACCGGGTAGGCCGTGCCGATCAGAATCTTGTCGAGGAACTCAACCGGGAGGCCACTGCGGCGAAGTACCGGTACTTCTGGTTTGAGTACACGCCGACCGCCATAGCGGCTTACGGCTTGGAGTGTACCTGGTACCATCGGTACCACCCGACGGACAACCCGGAACACCCGATCGGTGCGCTGGGCAGCGAAAGCGCCTGCCAAGTGAAGGGATGCACGGTGACGGCGCTGGCTCCGGCCCGCGGCTGACACCTCCCGTAGTTCAGTTCGTCGCCGATCCAACCTGCCCCAGCCATCCACTGGTTTCTTCTCGCACACCTATGCCTCGCGTATGCTTGCTCTTTCGAAGGAATCTGTGCTAAATTCCCCGCTGTTGTGCTGAGGTAGGAGCAGGCTGGATGGAAATTAAAGTCTTTAACAACAATGTCGAGAAGGCCCTGAAGATCGCCAAGAAAAAACTGGCGGGTGAAGGGCTTTTCCGGGAGCTCAAGCGCCGTCGGTTCTATGAAAAGCCCAGCCTGAAGAAAAAGAACAAGGAGCGGGAAGCCCAGCGCCGTCGCCAGAAGTGGCTGGCCAAGCACAAGTCCGAGTAGTTGCACCTTTCCATTATCTGATCTGATCGTTCTTTCCCCTCCCAGATACGGTTGAGTCTCGTGAAAGATCAGTCTATCGACGCCTGCATCCGGATCCTAAAGCGGGAAATCCGCCGCTGGAAGGAGCCTGTGGTGGGCGTTGTCGCCAAGGCGTCGTGCGATCCCTTTCAGATATTGATCTCTACCGTCCTCAGCCTTCGCACGAAGGATCAGACGACGGCCGAGGCGTCCACCCGTCTCTTTCGGCTCGCCACCACTCCGCGGTCGATGCTGGCAGTTCCCCGCCGCACGATTGAGCGGGCCATCTATCCGGTCGGATTTTATCGGACCAAGGCGCGGCACATCCACGACATCTGCCGCGATCTCCTGGCACGCTATGGCGGACAGGTTCCAGACGAGATCGACGAGCTCCTCACGCTCAAAGGAGTGGGGCGTAAGACCGCCAATTTGGTGGTGACGCTGGGGTTCCGCAAGCCTGGCATCTGCGTTGATATCCACGTCCACCGCATCAGCAATCGCTTGGGGTACATCCGGACCAAATCGCCCGCGCAGAGTGAGGAGGCGCTGCGGCGCAAGCTTCCCCGCCGCCACTGGATCGTCTACAATGATTTGCTGGTGCCGTTCGGCCAGAACCTGTGCACGCCGGTATCCCCGCGCTGCAGCGAGTGCAAGCTGACGAGTTATTGCGAGCGGGTAGGAGTTGTGAAGTCCCGGTGAAAAGATGTTAATCGTGAAACGTTAAACGTGAGGTCCGATTAACGAATAACGTTTAACGTTCTTTAGATGAAGAGCGTCGTCTCGGCGTCGGCGGCCAGGTTCAGGATGAGCGGCAGGCCCATGACTTCATCCACCTTGGGGGCGAGATCCTCGTACTTCACGCCCATGTATTCCAGTCCCGCGCTGCAGGCGATGATTTTGAAACTGCCCACCTGCTTGGCCTCCGCGAACATCTCGGTGATCTTCGGGACTTTCTTCTCGATCATGGCCCGCGCCACTTCTTCGGCATGGTCTTCGTAAGCCGGTGAGAAATCAATCCGGTCCAACTCGCCCATCGCCAGCTTTTTGATCGCCCAGAACATGAGAAAGACGTACACCTCCTTCCCCATGGCCGCGGCGGTCATACCGATGGTGGCAGCCTGGTACAGCTTGTCGTAAGTGCCGCCGTGCGCGAAAATGACGAACTTGGGCTTCTTCACGGGGAACTCTGGTCGATCAGGGCTGCAGCGTCGACTTGATGCCGCTGATCCAGTCGTTGATGATCCGGTCAACTTCGGCGTTTGACATCGGGCGCTCGACGATCTCCGGATTGTTCTTCGTCTCTTGGCCCTTGTTGGACTCGGTCCGTATGATCATGGTGCGGTTATCGTCCACATCAATATAAATGAACCACTCTCTCTCGCCCTGCGTGATGGTGGCTTCTTTGCCTGTCGAGTGTTTTTTGATTTCAACCTGAGGTGAGTTGGTCGTTGGTCCGGCGGCTGGTGCAACGTCTGAGCCCAGGACCGCCCACCCCAACGCTGCGGCCACCAGAAGACGCATGAGTCTTCGCGAGTGCTTGGATATCCGTACCGGAACAGTCATGATGGACAGCATTATACAGGCGACGCCTGTGCGAGTAAACCCGCTTGTCCCGGGTAAGCGGCGGTGCTACGATGAGGCCAGATGACGGAGCGACCGGCCCTCTATCTCATCGACGGCAGCGGCTACCTGTACCGCGCCTTCTACGCTCTTCCCGATCTCTCCACTTCAAGCGGACTCCCGACGAACGCCGTCTATGGCTTCGCCTCGATGCTGCAGAAGATCATCAGGGAGCGGCGTCCTGATTACCTGGCCGTGGTGTTCGATGAGAAAGGCCCGACCCTCCGTCACGAAGAATTCAAGGAGTATAAGGCTCATCGGCCGCCGATGCCCGATGCGCTGTCGCAGCAGATTCCGTACATCCACAAGCTCGTCGAGGCCTTTGCGATCCCCGTGGTGAAGTTGAAGGGCTACGAGGCGGACGATCTTATCGGCACGCTCGCCGTGCAGGCCGCCGGCGAGGGACTGGATGTGGTCATCGTGACCGGCGACAAGGACATGTTTCAACTGCTTTCTCCCGCGGTCCGCATCTTCGACCCGGTGAAGGACAAGACTCTGACCGAAGAGGATTGCCTTGCCCGATTTGGAGTCGAACCGGCGCGTGTCGTCGAAATCATGGGCCTCATGGGCGATGCCACAGACAATATTCCAGGCGTCAAGGGTGTCGGCGAGAAGACGGCGAAGAAGCTCATCGCGGAGTTCGGCACGATTGAGAATCTTCTGACTCATCTCTCCGATGTAAAAGGGGAGAAGCTCCGGAGCCTGTTGGAGGCACATGCCGAAGACGCGCGTCAGAGTCGGAAGCTCGCGACCATTGTGACGGATTGTCAGGTGTCCTTTGATCGCGAGCGGTTTCGGCTGGGGGCGGTCCGCAATGAGGACCTGAGCGCGCTCTACCGGGAGCTCGAATTCTGGGGTTTGCTGAAGGCGCTCCCAAACGCGAAGGGCGGTGAGAGTGAAGCTGCGCAGCCGGTCGATGTCCTCGATGACCCCTCCGCGCAGACACGCGTTGTGGAAGCCGTCAAGGCCGCCGGCGAGGTGGCGATTCAATGCGACTTGTCGGGAAATGATCCGCTCCGAGCGGACCTGCTTGGCATCGGCGTGTGCCCCTGCCCGGGCGAACCGGCCTATTTCCCCGGAGCGTCCGGCCTGAAAGCTCTTCTTCTTGTGCTGGCGTCCCCAGCCCTGAGGGTGGACGCGCACGACTATAAAGCCGCTTGGTTGGCGCTGCGTCGGGCCGGCAGCACCCTCCCGGTCCCGCATTTCGACACGATGGTGGCCGGCTATCTGCTGAATCCCAACCGCCGGAGTCCCGCGCTGGAGACGCTAGCGCAGGAGTACCTCGCTGAGTCCTTGGGTCATGCCACGCCGGTCAGGAAGCCGAAGAAAGGAGACCTCTTCGATCAACCGGATCGTGAGGAAGCCGCGATGCGCATCGGAAGCGCGGCCTCGGCGGTCGCGCGCCTGCAGCCGATCCTGGCCGACAAGTTGGCCGCCGGCGGACTGCGCGATCTGTTCGAAAAGATCGAGCTGCCCCTCACCGTCGTGCTGGGGGAGATGGAAGCGAACGGATTCCTGGTGAACACCACGGTGTTGGCAGGCCTGGCGAAAGAGCTCGAGCAACAGCTTGCGGGCATTCTTGACGAGATTTATCGAAAGGCAGGCACGGAGTTCAACGTCAATTCGCCCAAGCAGCTCAGCGAGGTCCTGTTTGAAAAGCTCAAGCTCACGCCGATCAGGAAAACCAAGACCGGCTACTCGACCGATGAAGACGTACTGACGCAGCTTGCGCTTCAGCATGAGTTGCCGGCTGAGATCCTCAATTACCGCAGCCTTAGCAAGTTGAAGTCCACCTATGTGGATGCCTTGCCGCTGCTGGTCCATGCCGAGACCGGGCGTCTGCACACGTCGCTCAACCAAACGGTCACGGCGACGGGGCGGCTCTCGTCGTCCGAGCCGAATCTCCAAAATATTCCGGTCAAGGGGGAGTGGGGTGGACGCATCCGCGAAGCCTTTGTCGCGGGTCCGGGCGCGGTCCTCCTCTCGGCGGATTACAACCAGATCGAACCGCGCATCCTCGCACACCTTTCCCAAGACCCCGTCCTCATCGGCGCTTTTGTCCGGGGCGACGACATCCATGCGGCTACGGCTGCGGAGATTTTCAGCTGTCCCGTGGCGCAGATCACGAAGGACATGCGCCGGGTCGCCAAAACGGTGAACTTCGGTATCATTTACGGAATCAGCCCGTACGGGCTCTCCGCCCAGCTCGGGATCTCGCAACAGGAGGCCAAGAAGTATATCGAAGCCTACTTCACGAGGTTCCAAGGCGTGAAGACGTTCTTGGACCGGACCATCGCCGAGGCGAAGCAGAACGGGTACGTGACGACCATGCTGGGCCGCCGCCGGCCGATCCCGGAGCTGCGAAGTGGCGATCCGACGCAGCAGGGATTCGGCCAGCGCATGGCCATGAACACGCCGATCCAGGGAACGGCGGCAGACGTCATCAAACTTGCCATGCTGGCAGTGAGCCGGCGGTTGGTGGCAGAAGGTGCCACGGCGAAGATGATCCTGCAGGTCCACGACGAGCTGATCTTCGAAATGGCTGAAACGGAAGTCGAACGGGTTCGCAAGATCGTCGTCGAGGAGATGGAGCGGGCGGTGAGTCTGGCGGTTCCCTTAAAGGTAGATGTCGGCGTCGGCAAGAACTGGCGCCAAGCTCATCCATAAGACCATATGCGCGGGTCCTGCCGCCGGTTTCTCCTACCGGCTTCGGCTGCGAAGACTGGCCCCTAGGCCACGGGAAAAAGACGTGTCTCGGCGCGTCCGGGGTGGGGAGGGTGCGAACAAAGGCCCCCCTACCAGCGTCACCCGCTTGTCTGTGCAAGTTGACCGCCTGGAAAACCGTGTGCTACCTTGATCAATCCAGCATATGAGTGATCGGGTACTGGAAGAGATAGCGGCGCTGAAGGACGAAGACTGGGCGCTTCGGGAG
>DASYQR010000026.1:0-3599 GCA_036005325.1 Nitrospirales bacterium
TGACTCCCAACTCTAGGGCCTGCTGCTTGAGGGCTTTGATCTGGTCGCGGATCTGCGCGGCGCGCTCAAAATCCAGTTCCTTGGCCGCCGCCTTCATCTCCGCATCCAGGCGCTTCAACAGCGGGCCGGGATTACCGTCGAGCCGATAGGCCGGCGCCTCCTCGGCGGCCATCGGGACGGTCACATAGTCGCCTTCCGACGCTTCGTACAACGTTTTCGGAATGCCCTTCTTGATGGTCTCCGGCGTGATGCCGTGCTCCCGGTTGAACTGCGCCTGCGATTTCCGGCGCCGAGTCGTCACCTCGACCGTGCGCCGCATGGATTCGGTGACGATGTCCCCATACAGAATGACCGCCCCGTTCACATTGCGCGCCGCACGGCCGGCCGTTTGGATCAAGGACCGCTCCGAACGCAAATATCCTTCCTTGTCCGCATCCAGGATCGCCACCAGCGAGACCTCAGGAATATCGAGACCCTCCCGGAGCAAATTGATGCCGATCAGCACATCGAACACACCCCGACGCAGATCACGGATGATCTCGGTGCGCTCCAGCGTGTCGATGTCCGAATGCAGGTAGCGCACCTTCACGCCCAAATCGTGATAATACTCGGTCAGGTCCTCCGCCATCCGCTTGGTGAGCGTCGTCACCAGCACCCGATCCCCCTGCGCGACCCGGCTCTTGATCTCGGCCAATAAGTCATCCACCTGCCCCTTGGCCGGTTTCACCGTGATGGCGGGGTCCATCAGACCTGTGGGCCGAATGATCTGCTCTATGACTCGCTCCCTGGCCTTTCCCAACTCATAGGGACCCGGAGTCGCCGACACATAGATCGCCTGGCGGACGACCCGCTCGAACTCAGCAAAGGTCAGCGGCCGGTTGTCGATCGCCGAGGGCAGGCGGAACCCATAGTCCACCAGGCTCTTCTTACGCGAGTAGTCGCCGGCCTGCATCCCCTGCACCTGGGGAATCGTCGCATGCGACTCGTCCACGATCAGGAGATAGTCCTTCGGGCAGTAGTCCAGGAGCGTCGGCGGCGGCTCGCCCGGCTGTCGCCCGCTCAGGTGACGCGAATAGTTTTCGATCCCGTGGCAGTAACCCATCGCCCGGATCATCTCCAGATCGAAGCGTGTCCGCTGCTCGATGCGCTGGGCCTCCAGCAATTGGCCGCTCCGCTTGAAAGTCGCGATTCGCTCGTCCAGTTCCGCTTCGATACCGCTGAGCGCCCGATCAAACCGGTCCGGCGGAATGAGGTAATGGGTGTTGGGATAGACGGCGACCTTGGAGAGGCGGCGGAGCGACTTGCCGGTCAGCGGATCGATTTCGTGGATGGCATCCACTTGATCGCCGAAGAGCTCGATGCGCAGGCTCAAATCCTCCGATGAGGCCGGGAAGATCTCGACGACATCCCCCCGCACGCGGAAGGTCCCGCGGTGAAAGTCGAGATCGTTCCGCTGGTACTGGATCTCCACGAGCTTCTTGAGGATCGCCTCGCGCCGGACCTCCTCGCCCTCTTCCAGGTACAGCAACATGCCGTGGTACACCTCGGGCGAGCCCAGGCCGTAGATGCAGGACACGGAGGCGACGATGATGATGTCGTCACGCTCGAACAGCGAGCTGGTCGCCGAGTGGCGCATCCGGTCGATCGCGTCGTTGATCGAGGCGTCCTTCGCGATGTAGGTATCGGTGGACGGGATGTAGGCTTCGGGCTGGTAATAATCGTAATAACTGACGAAATACTCCACTGCATTTTCGGGAAAGAAACCCTGGAACTCGCGGTAGAGCTGCGCCGCCAGGGTCTTGTTGTGGACGATGACTAGCGTGGACTTCTGGACGCGCTCGATCACATTGGCGAGGGTGAAGGTCTTGCCGGACCCGGTCACGCCCAGCAGCACTTGATGGGCGAGTCCGCGATCGACGCCTTCGGTGAGCCGGTCGATCGCCTGCGGCTGATCACCCGCCGGCTTGAAATCCGACACGAGTTTGAACTGTCCCACGATTCTCCCCGCCTTTAGTATGATGACAGCCTAACACAGGCAAACCCCGCTTGACGACGGGTGCGGCTTCGCTCCGCAGATCCGCGACGAAAGGACGTTTGCAAGCCGCACGGAGAATACGGTAGGGTAAACGTATGCGCCGCGATCTAGGAAGGCTCTCCGTTCTCGTGGGTTGCGCCCTGGCCCTACTCGCGTGCCAGACCAACCCCTACACCGGCCGCTCCCAGCTCATGGTGATTCCTGCTTCGCAAGAAATGAAGATGGGCGCACAGGCCTACCAGCAGGTCCTTCAAGACCCCAAGACGCCGCAGTCGCACGATCCACGTGAAGTCGAGCCCGTGAAGCGCGTCGCGGCGAGAATCATTGCAGCCGCGAAAAAATCGAAGTACGCCGACACAGCCAATAAGTTCGAGTGGGAGGTCGCGGTCATCAAAGATGACAAGACCATGAATGCCTTTGCCCTGCCCGGCGGCAAGATTGCGGTCTATACGGGGATCTTTCCGGTCGCGAAAAACGAGGCCGGTTTGGCTGCCATTATGGGGCACGAGGTGACCCATGCCCTGGCGCGCCATGGAGGGGAGCGAATGAGTCAAGGCCTCGCGGCTCAGGCGGGTGTCGCGGCGCTCTCCGTCGGTGCGGCATCGCAAGGCTATGACCCGCAAATGGCCGCACTCGCCGGCGGACTTCTGGCGAACTATGGCTTCATCCTTCCATACAGTCGTCAACACGAGTCCGAAGCGGACCACATCGGCCTGCTTTTAGCCGCGCAGGCCGGCTATGACCCGCACGAGGCGGTGCGTGTCTGGGAGCGGATGGAGCAGGCCTCCAAAGGTCAACCGCCCGAGTTTCTCTCAACCCATCCCGGCCACGGCACGCGGATCAAACAGCTCGAGGAGTGGATGCCCGAGGCCCTGTCGTATTACCATCCGCCGCCGGGCTTCCAGGCCGCCGATCTGCCACCGGTAGCGTCGCCTCGGTAGGTGGCCTCCGAGCGGGCGTCCTGGCTGGTCCTCCTCCCCGTCTTCGCGACGCCTTCCTATTACCTCCTTCCTGCAACGCTGCAGCAGAATCTCTGGATCACCTTCAGCCCGCAGCTTCTGGCGTATGCTGCCCTGATCGGATGGATCCTGTTGAACCCCGGATGGAAAACAGCGCTCCGGTTAGATGCCCAGACGATCGGGCCCAGCCTGAAGTGGGGAGGCCTCGTGGGCGTGGCGATGGGCGCGGTGAACCTGAGCTTTATTCTATGGACGATTCCCGCGCTCGGCGGCGACATCACGTTTCTGCGGGCGACGCCTCATGCCCAAGCGCCTGTCTGGGTGATGTTCCCGCTCGGCATCGCCGGGATCGGAGTCCTGGTCGAGTTGAACTTCCGGGGATTTCAGATGGGCCGCTTGCTGACCCTGTTCGGCGATTCGCATGCAGGTAAGATCGCTGCCGTCGTGGTCTCAGCTTTAGTCTTCGCCCACGATCCGTTCATGCTCCGCGTCTTCCAGCACCTGCACGTGATCGCGGTTTTGGACGGCCTCGTCTGGGGCATTCTACTGTTGCGGACCGGCAGTCTCTATGCGACCATGGCGGCGCACATCGTGGAAGTCTGGAT
>DASYQR010000027.1:0-14792 GCA_036005325.1 Nitrospirales bacterium
TCTTTGGGATCGTCGGGGAATTTCTTTGCCCAGATATCCAATGGCGCGCCGTTCGATGTGTTTTTCTCGGCCGACATCGGCTATCCCAAGAAACTGGAGGAAGCCGGCCTGACGGAGCCGGGGACGCTTTACATGTATGCGGTGGGGCGGATCGTGGTCTGGGTGTCCAAGGACTCTCCGATCGACGTTGGATCGTTAGGGATCAAGGCCCTGCAGCATCCGTCGGTCAAGAAGATCGCCATCGCCAACCCCAAGCATGCCCCCTATGGGCGGGCGGCCGTTGCCGCGATGGAATATTACAAGATCTATGAAGCGGTGAAGGATAAGTTGGTGCTGGGCGAGAATATCTCGCAGACGGCCCAGTTCGTCCAGACGGGCGGCGCTGATATCGGTGTCATCGCACTGTCGTTGGCCGTCGCGCCGGCCATGAAAGAGACCGGAACGTATTGGGAAGTTCCCCTGGAAGCCTATCCGCGGCTTGAGCAGGGAGCCATTGTCTTGAAGGCGGCGAAGGATTTGAAAACAGCTCGAGCGTTTCTGGATTACATCAAGGGCCCAGAAGGCACCGCGGTCTTCAGGCGGTATGGCTTCATTCTTCCGCAGCAAACGGCGCAACATCCAACAGGCCACGATGAGTGCGCGAACCTACCCGCGAACTCGGCGGCAGTGGTCTCAGCGATGGCCAAACCCGGCACGAAGGTCAACGCGCAGGCCGCGCGGGGACCGGCAGCGGCGCTGACGCCCGCTGCAGAGCGGTTCGAAATCACGTTGCATCCGGTGGAACGCGTCTCACTTCCCGCCAAACCTGCCGAGGGGCCGGAAACGACCGCCGGCTTTGCCGGTCTCCTGCCGATCTCGGTGCCCCGTGACGGGGTCTTCCGCATCTCGCTCAGCACGCATCTTTGGCTCGAAATGCTGGACGGCGATACCAAGCTGGAACGGATCAGATTGGCCCCGCGTCTCCACTGTGGGACGGTCCAGAAAAGCCTGGGTTTCCCGCTGAAGGCAGGCGTCAAATACTGGCTCCAGTTGTCCGGAAACAAATCCCAAGAGGTGCATATGGTTATTACCTCCGAATGAACATTGCGTGTTTTTTGATAAGATTCCGCCATTCTACCGTCTTGTCTTAATTGACTTCTCTCGTCTTTCTGCCTAGCATTCGTAGCTTCGAAGAGGTGAACCGTGCTGAAGAAAAGCCGATCCGACGCCGCTGACGGACCGAGAGATGTGTTGACCGCGCGCGAGGCCGCCAAGTACCTGCGTCTCACGTTGCCGACCTTCTACCGCTACATGTGGGAAGGAAAAATTCCCAGCTCGAAAATCGGCGGACGGTACCGATTCAAGAAATCCCTGCTCGATAAGTGGCTGGGGAAAAAAGCGGAAGGGGAAGATGTCAGCGGACGGAACAAGTTCGTCGGGAAGGTCTCGGCCATCAAGCGGGACGCGATTCTGGCGCAGGTGAACCTCGATGTGGGCGAGCACAAGATCACGGCGGTGATCACGCGCGATGCTCTCGAACAGCTCGGTCTCAAGGTCGGCGATACTGCCGTGGCGCTCATGAAGGCCACGGAAGTGATGATCATCAAGGAGCGCTGATCGGTGAACTGGACCGCGATTCTGTTGACGCTAAAACTGGCGGCGCTGACCGCCGCGATCCTCCTGGTGGTCGGCATGCCGATCGCTTACTGGCTGACCTATTCGCGCTGGCGCTGGAAGTTCCTGGCGGAGTCCGTCGTGGCCCTGCCGCTGGTCCTGCCGCCGACGGTGCTGGGCTTCTACGTCCTCGTCGCGATCGGGCCCAAGAGCCCGGTCGGACAGTGGTACCAGGCTGTCGTGGGCCATCCCTTAGTGTTCACGTTTGAAGGTCTCGTGCTCGCGTCGGTGCTGTACAGCCTACCCTTTGCGGTGCAACCGTTCACGGCGGCTTTTGGAGCCGTAGACCCCAAGCTGGTCGAGGCTTCGTGGACGCTCGGCATCTCTCGGCTCGCGACGTTCTTCCGCGTCACGATCCCGCTCTCCCTTGCCGGTGTGGTCACCGGCGTCGTCCTGAGCTTCGCCCATACGATGGGGGAGTTCGGGGTGGTCTTGATGGTCGGCGGCAATATAGAAGGGGTGACGCGCACTGTGTCCATCGACATTTACGACGAGGTACAGGCGCTGAACTATGCGGGGGCCGGACAAACCGCCCTCTTCTTGTTGGTGGTGTCTTTTCTCATCCTTTCGGTCGTCTACGCGTTGAACCGGAACTTGTGGGCCGTATGGCCGATGAAATGACCGCCGACTTCGAGAAGCGGTATAACGGCGGTCCTTCCATTCATGGGGCCTTCCGGCTCCCGGTGGGGAAGCCGCACGTCCTGGTTCTGTTCGGGCCATCCGGATCGGGAAAATCCACAATCTTGCGATGCCTGGCTGGATTGGAACAGCCATCGCGCGGGCGCATCACTTTCGCCGGCGAGACCTGGTTCGACGCGGAGGCCGGAGTGCAGACGCCCCCGCAGGCTCGTGCCATCGGCTATCTTTTTCAGGACTACGCGCTGTTTCCTCATTTGACCATTGCCGGGAACATCACCTATGCGATCCACGACCTCGACCCGAAAGAGCGACGCGCGCGGCTTGCGGAGATGCTCCGTCTCTTGCAACTCGAGGGGCTGGAAGACCGCCGCCCTGCGCAGCTTTCCGGGGGACAGCAGCAGCGGGTCGCGCTCGCGCGCGTGCTGGCCCGCCGCCCTCGGCTCCTGCTGCTCGACGAGCCGCTGTCGGCGCTCGATGCACCCACCCGCGAGCAGGTGCGGGGCGAGCTGCGCGGGCTGTTGCGCGGGCAGGGCATTCCGGCCGTGTGTGTCACGCATGATTGGGTGGAAGCGTTGACGCTGGCGGACGAGGTGGCGGTGATGGGCGGAGGCCGCGTGCTCCAGGTCGGTCCTCCGGACGAAGTCTTCAGCCGGCCGGCCGACGCGGACGTTGCCGCCATTGTCGGCGTGGAAACGGTCGTGGCCGGTCGAGTGGTCGAGCGGATGGATGATCTGGCGGCGCTGGATGTCGGCGGTGTGCGGCTCTGGGCGGTCGAGCCGAGCCGGCGTGGTGAAGACTTCTATCTCTGCATTCGGGCTGAGGACGTGACCCTCGAAATCGGGACTCGTCCGAGCAGCAGCGCCCGCAATCATCTGGCAGGGCGGGTCGTGGAGATCCGTCCAGCCGGGGCGGTATCCCGCCTCGTCGTGGAGTGCGGCTTTGCGCTGACAGCGCTGGTGACCCGCCAGGCAGAGCGGGATCTGGCCCTCACGCCAGGGACGCCCGTCACGGCCACCGTCAAAGCCTCGGCCGTGCATCTCATCTCGCGCTGAATCAGGTTTCGGATTAATATAAGATGATAATGGCATGGTATCCCGGGACGCGGAGCGTTAACACCACTATCCGAGGAGAAGATGATGGACATTCGAACTGAAAGCCGTAACGTGGCCATGGCACCAAGTTGGCAGCAAGAAATTGAAATCCGCCTCCAGGACCTCCAAGAAGGCCACGACGACATCCTGCATGCGCGAATGACACTGGAGAAGAACAGCCATCACAACAAGGGTCCGAAGGTTGCCAGCGCACGGCTCGTGTGCAACGTGCGGGGCGGGACGTTTACCGCCAGCAAAACAGAGAAGACATTCGAGGAAGCGATACGGGCGACCTTCAATGCGATGGAGGAAGAGCTGCGGACGTTCCGCGGGAAACGTAAGAAGAAGGCTCGGACCGAATCCGTGAGACGCAAACCGGCCAAGGGCGCGAGCCTCTAGCATGCGGGCTTTGGTCAAGACCAGACAGGCTCCCGGGTTGGAGTTGCTGGACGTTCCCAAGCCGGTGGCAGGGACCGGAGAGGTGGTTGTGCGGGTCATGGCCACGTCCCTCTGCGGGACCGACAACCACATCTATCGCTGGGATGAATGGGCCCAGGGCCGCGTTCATCCGCCGCGGATCATCGGCCACGAACTCTGCGGCGAGGTCGTGGAAACCGGCCCGGGCGTTACGGCGGTCGCCGTCGGTGATTATGTCGCGGCCGAGTCGCATATTACATGTGGGTTGTGCTTTCAGTGCCGCACGGGTAACGCGCATGTCTGTAAGAACTACCGCATTCTGGGAATTGACGAAGACGGCTCGTACGCTGAATTCGTGCGGCTGCCAGAGCGCGTCCTCTGGAAGACCTCGCGGGAGATTCCGCCGGAACTCGCCTGCCTGCAGGAGCCGCTCGGCAATTCCGTGCATGCGGCGCTCGTCGAAGACATCACGGGCCGAGCGGTGTTGATTACCGGCTGCGGCCCGACCGGACTGTTCGCGGCAGCGGTGGCCCGAACCGCCGGCGCGGGGCTGATCATCGCGTCGGACGTCAGCGACTATCGGCTCGGTCTGGCGAAGCAATTGGGCGCGGATTACACGATCAATCCGGCCAGGAACGACGCCGACCTCATCAGCCGCGTGACCGGTGGGGAAGGGGTGGATGTGGCGCTGGAGATGTCCGGGAGCCCCACCGCCATCCACCAGTGCTTTCAAAGCGTCAGGAACGGCGGGCGCGTCACGCTGTTCGGCATCCCGGAAGCGCCGGTTTCCTTCGACATGACGAACGAGATCATCTTCAAGGGAATCCGTGTGTACGGGGTGACCGGTCGACGGCTCTTTCAGACCTGGTATCGCCTCGCAGGGCTCTTCAAGGCAGGCCTGGACGTCCGGCCGGTCGTCACCCATGTGCTGCCGCTGGAAAAATTCGCCGAGGGTTTTGATCTGGTGGCAAAGGGACAATGCGGCAAGGTTGTCCTTCGGCCTTAACGACGATGGCGTACAAGCAGGCCAAGCCTCTTATCGAACAGCAGCTGGCGGAGATCCGTGCCGCAGGGCTCTACAAGTCCGAGCGGGTCCTGCTGAGCCCGCAGGGCGGCAACATCACAGTCGCTCAGGGCACGGTCGTCAACCTCTGCGCCAACAACTACCTTGGCTTGGCCAATCATCCGGCGATCGTGGAATCGGCGGCGCAGGCGGTACGGACACACGGATACGGCATGGCCTCCGTGCGGTTCATTTGCGGGACACAGGACCTTCACAAGGGGCTCGAACAAGCCCTGACCGCCTTCCTCGGCACCGGCGACACCATGCTCTATAGCTCCTGCTTCGACGCGAACACCGGCCTCTACGAGACAGTGCTGGGAGAGGAAGACGCTGTGCTCAGCGACGCGCTGAACCACGCAAGCATGATCGACGGCATCCGGCTGTGCAAGGCCCAACGGTACCGCTACGCGCACGGGGACATGGCGGATCTTGAAAAGGGACTGCGCGAGACTGCGGGGCGACGTCTCCGTCTGATCGCGACGGACGGGGTCTTCTCGATGGACGGTGACTTCGCCCGCCTGGACGCGATCGTCGAGCTGGCCGAACGCTACGAAGCCTTGGTGATGGTGGACGACAGCCACGCGACCGGGTTTATCGGAAAGAGCGGCCGGGGCACGCCGGAGCAGTCCGGCGTGGCGGATCGCGTGGATCTGATCACGAGCACGCTGGGCAAGGCGATCGGCGGCGGCACGGGCGGGTTCACCTCGGGGCGGCGGGAGCTGATCGAGCTGCTGCGCCAGCGGTCGCGCCCGTACCTGTTCTCGAATGCCATTCCGCCGATGATCTGCGCGGGGGGCTTGAAGGCGTTGGAGCTGATTCAGCAGGGCGACGAGTTGCGGGTCCGTCTGCAGGAGAATGCGTCGTTTCTCAGGCAGGCATTGATGAAACTGGGATTCCGACTGAAACCCGGCAGTCATCCGATCATGCCGGTGATGCTCGGCGACGCGGCCCTGGCCGTCCGGATGGCGGACCGCTTGCTGGAGGAGGGAGTCTACGTGATCGGCTTCAGCTATCCCGTCGTGCCGAAGGGCGAAGCCCGCATTCGCGTCCAGACTTCGGCGGCGCACACGACGGAGCAGCTCGCGCTCGCTGTGATAGCGTTCGAGAAGGTGGGCCGCGAACTGGGTGTGATCTGATGCAGAAAGCTGCAACGATGATGGTCTTGGTGATTGCGTCTCTGGCATCAGCGGCATGCGCGGAGATCCCCACCAAGGAAGTCCTGGCCCCCAAGCTCATGAAATTGTCCGGCATGGAGGAGCAGATCCGGCAGATCCCGCCCCAAATCTTATCTTCATTGGCGGAGCAAAAAGGCCAGATGCCCGCGGACACCTACGCGTCCTTCTCTCAGGCGATGCGGGGCGCCTTTAGCGCCGAGCAGATAGAGAAGAGCGCTGTGAAGCAGGCGACAGCGAATCTGACTGTTGAGATCATGCAGAAAGCTTTGGACTGGCTGGAATCAGGACTGGGGAGAAAGATTACAAGTCTGGAGGAAGCCGCATCCACTCCGCATGCTGTGCAACAGATTCAAGCTCTTGCTGGACGACTGAAGAGTGTCTCCCTGCCGCCGCATCGGTTGGAGTTGATACAGCGGCTGGACAGCGCGACTCAGGCGACCGACCTGTCGCTGAGTATTACAGAGACGGCGATGATGGCAGTGGCAACGGCGCTGGATGCGATCCAACCCAAAGAACTCCAGGTCGGCACGGACACATTGAAAAAGCAACTGGAGCAACAACGGCCCCAATTGAGACAGAACATCCTGTCCATGACGACCGCGGCCGGGCTTTTCGCGTATCAAACGTTGAGCGACGTCGAGCTCGATCGCTATATCGAGTTCTTGGAGTCTGCAGCGGGGAAACAGTATCAAACAGGCATGAATGCAGCGCTGAAGGGGGCGCTTGCAGAGGCCAGCGAGCGCGCGGGGAAGAACTTGGCCGACGCCGTGAGAACGTTACGAATGAAGGAAGGCGCGTAACGCCGAAGGAGGTCCGTGATGGGTTTTCTAATCCGACTGCTCGCGAATACCTTGGCGATCCTCGCGGCGGCCTATATTCTGCCGGGGATCGAGGTCAGCGGGGGGCTGTCGTTGCTGGCGGCGGCGCTCGTGCTGGCGCTCATCAACGCCTTTGTCCGGCCGGTGCTGCTATTCCTGACCTTGCCGTTCACGCTGGTGACCCTGGGGCTCTTCATCTTCCTGCTGAACGCCTTCTGCCTGTGGCTCACGTCTCAACTGGTCAAAGGGTTCGAGGTGCAGGGATTTTGGACGGCGGTGTTCGGGGCGCTGCTCATCAGTATTGTGAGCTGGACGGTGACGGCCCTTCTCAGCGACCGTGGCCAGGTGGCCGTCATCACCCGTCGCGGCGGCGACGTCATCGACATCACGCCCAAGGACTAGCCGGATCCTCTCCTACTTGGGCTTCGACGGCGCGTTGAAGCGCCAGTCCGTGAACTCCTCGATGATCGGGTCCAGGTTGAACGCCATACTGATCCGCGGCTGCTCACCTCGGTACAGGCCGACCGCATGCGACAGCCATCCGGGAAACAGCACGCATGTGCCGGTCTCCGGCGTCAGCGAGATGCTCTTCCCCGCGTCGTGGAGTTCAGACACGGCATACCGGAGAAATGGGGCCAGCATGGTCGCCAGGCATCCGCGAGGGTCGAAGAGTTGGAGATCGCCGCCGCATTTGCCGTCGGGAGCAATGTCTCCTACATCGACGTAGTACACACCCGACCAGAACGTGCCGGGATGCGGGTGCACCGCGTTAATGCCCCCTTTGCGCTGCACGTTTGCCCAGGTTTCCACGACCTGCCACTGCGGATGCGAGCCTTCGAGGGTGGGCGCCCGTTCGGAATATTCCGTCGCCTGGGTGGCAACTTCCACGACGGGGGCCAGCAGATCTTTCATCACAGGGCCGGCCCACTCGAACATCGACATGTCATGGGGAGATGACCACCCGATCACCTCATGGTCCGCTTCGGCCGGAGTGGATGCCTCTCGCTCGAGGATCGCGCGGCGCAACTCCTTGTTGATGCGCTCGTGGTCGGGGATCGTGAACACCAGGAGCGGGGTGGCGAAAATCGGCCGGATGTTGATCTCCATTTCCTTGGACATAGCGGACCGAGAATATCCGTCGGCCGCGGAGGTGTCAAGGGAAGCAGGATCCGCCTTGTGAAGTCCCTGTGCGGTTGGCTATAATGCAGCTTCTATGACGTTTCCCGCCAAAGATTTTGTCAGCCTGCTCCAGGAGGTCGGCTTCGATTTCTTCACCGGGGTGCCGGATTCGACGCTGGCCGGGATCATCGCCGTGCTGATCGAGCGGCGGGCCTACGTTCCGGCGGTCCGGGAGGATGAGGCGCTCGGCATGGCGGCGGGCGCCTACATGGGCGGGAAGATACCGGCGGTCTTGATGCAGAACTCAGGGCTGGGGACGTCCCTCAACGCGTTGATCTCGCTGAACCTGATTTATATGCAGCCGTGCCTGCTGCTGATTTCCTGGCGCGGGCACGACGGCAAAGACGCTCCCGAACACATGGTCATGGGGCAGGTGATGACCAAGCAACTGGATCTGGTACGCATTCCCCACCGCACGGTGCGGGCCGAAACCGTCCGGGAAGACGTCGGCTGGGCCGCTCAAGCGTTTATGACGCAACGTATTCCGGTTGCCTTGCTGATCACGAAAGGGGTCCTCGCGTGAGGCCCGAAGAAGGAGTCCTGACCAGCCGCAGCCGCGCGATCGGGGCCGTGCTCGCATTGCTCACCGACGAGCTCGCCGTGGTCTGTAACGGCTTCCCGTCGCGTGAAGCGTTTGCGCTGCGCGATCGGCCGGAGAATTTTTACATGATCGGTTCAATGGGGCTGGCTCCGGCGATCGGCCTGGGGGTCGCCCTGGCGCAGCCCCGGCGTAAGATCGTGGTGTTCGACGGTGACGGCAATGTGCTGATGGCCCTGGGGACCCTCGCGACGGTGGGTGCGTTGAAGCCGAAAAATTTCGTCCATATCGTGTTTGACAACGAAGCCTACGGCAGCACCGGCAACCAGCCGACGATCTCACAGTCCGTCCGTCTTGAGCAGGTGGCCAAGGCCGCGGGCTACCGGAACGTAGAGCGGGTGCGTGAGCTGGACGATGCGATCTATGAGGCAAAAACGATGTTGAAGGAGGACGGCCCGAGTTTTCTGCTCGTGAAAGTGTCGGAGTTGTCGGATGACGTGGGGCGGGTCGAGATCGAGCCTGCGGCCATGACCGACCGGTTCCGAAAGGCCGCGATGAAAGGAACCGCGTCATGATCTTATTGAATCCAGGTCCCGTCAACGTGTCCGACCGCGTACGGCAGGCCCTGCTGCGGCCGGACATCTGCCACCGCGAGTCCGAATTCTCCGACCTGATCGAGAGCATCCGGGACAAGCTCGTCCGCGCCTTTGCCCCGGGTCCGGAGTACGTGGCCATCCTCATCACGGGGTCGGGCACGGCGGCTGTGGAAGCGGCGCTGACGTCCTGCCTGCCTCCGGGACGCCGCATCCTGGTCGTCAAGAACGGCGTGTACTCGCAGCGGATCTCGGATATCGCCAACGCCCACAAGATGCAGAACATGGATATTGCCGGCGAGTGGGATCAGCGGTTCGAAACCGAACCCGTGCAGGTCGCGCTCCGGCAGAACAAGGCCATCGAGGTGGTGGCCATGGTCCACCATGAGACCTCCACCGGCATGCTCAACCCGGTGAAGGAGATCGGGGCGATCGTCAAAAAAGCCGATCGCCTTCTGCTGGTCGACGGCGTCAGCAGTCTCGCCGGGGAAGAGATCGACTTCCAGTCCTACAATGTCGGCGTGATCGCCGGGTCTTCCGGTAAATGCATCCAAGGCTTTCCCGGCGTCGGCTTCGTCCTTGTGCGCCGGGACCTTATGGAGAAGATGATTACCTATGAACAGCGGTCGGTCTACTTCCACCTGCCCCTCTATTATAAGCATCAGGAGGAAGGCTCCATCCCGTTCACGCCGGCAGTGCAGCTGTACTACGCCTTCGATGAAGCGCTGAGCGAGCTCTTGGAGGAAGGGGTCGCGAATCGCATCGCGCGCTACCGGAAGCTGGCGCGCCTCATCCGGAACCGCATGCGCGCCAATCGGATCAAGTTCTACCTGCGGGAGCCCCTCTGGTCGAGCACCCTCACGGCCTTCACGCTGCCGGAGGGGATGTTCTATGATCACCTGCACGACCTGCTGCGGGAGCAGGGGTACGTGATCTATGCCGGTCAGGCGCAATTGGCGCAGCAGTTGTTTCGCGTCGCCAACATGGGCGCGGTGACCGAGGCCAACATCACGGCGTTCCTGGATGCGTTCGAGCAGATTCTGCCGGAAGCGCGTAAGCTGGGCGAAGAGCGGATGGGAGAGATGGACCGCTTGGGCGCCGAGCGGAAAGAAAAAGAGGAGCGGGAAGCGGCTGAGGAGAAGGCCGCCGAGGAAGCAGCGAAGGCGGAGGAAGCAGCCAGGAAAGCCGAAGTGGCATCGGAAAAGGCCGAAGCGGAGGCCGCGAAAATCGAGGGCAAGCCCGAGGTCAAGAGCGGCGCGTGATCCATGAAGGCAGTGATTCTGGCAGCGGGGGTCGGCAAGCGCCTGGGCGTCGTGACGGGGAATCGGCCCAAATGTCTCATCGAGATCGGCGGGCGGTCCCTCCTTCTCCGCTACCTCGACGCGCTGCTGGACGTGGGGGTGAAGACCGTCGTGCTCGTCGTGGGGCACCGACAGGAGATGATCCGGGCCGCCGTCGGCGAGGCCTACCGCGGCCTGGCCGTCCGGTACGTGGTCAACGAGCAATATCAGCGGGGGAGCCTGTATTCCCTGTGGCTCGCACGCGCGGCGTTTGACGATGACCTGTTGATCATGGATGCCGACGTGCTGTGCCCGGCCTCGTTCATGGCGCGGCTGGTCAATTCACCGTATCCGAACGCACTACTGATCGATGAAACGGTCCGTCAGGATGCGGAGGAGCGCATGGCGGTGATCCGGGACGGCCGGGTGACGGCCCTCACGAAGACGCTGCCGCCGCAGCCTCCCGATCTCCTCGGCGAGGGGGTGGGGTTCCTGAAGGTCACCCGCCGCGACAGCGAATCCCTGGTGGCGGCGATGGAGCCGTTTGTGAAGAAGGGTGATCTGGACATGGAATATGAAGATACCTGGGAGGCCTTTTTTCGGGCCGTCCCTGTCGGGTACGAGAAGATCGGCGGGCAGCCGTGGATCGAGATCGATTTCCCGGAGGACATCACACGAGCTGAGCAGGACATCCTTCCGAGGATAACAGCATTGGAGAAGAGGACAGTATGAGCATTCGTCTGGATCAGGTTCAGCCGATCATTGACCGCGAGTACGACTACCTCATGACCGAGCATCCGCACTGGAGCCTCACGAAGGGCGACCAGGACCTGGAGCTGGTGGCGCACGCGCTCCGGGTGTTGCTGCACATGAAGACCACCCCGCAGCATCTGGCCGAGTATCTCGCGCTGGTCGACTGTCAGCACGCGGACGGAGGATGGGGGAAGATGTCCTCCAATAAAGAGAGCGCCGCGTGGGTGACGGCCTTCTGCGCGCTGATGCTGATCCGCGGAAACCTGCACTTGAAGCACCCACGGATCGCCGAGGCGGTCCGGAAGTGCGCGCGCTACTTTCTGGAGACCCAAAAAGAGGACGGCAAATGGTCCGATCCGTCCTGGGCAGACCTGGATGCCGTCAGCCACCCGATCAGCTTCTTCGATGTCCTGCTGGCCGTTGGCAGGAATCTCGTGGATGAGCCGACCATGGCCCGGATCAAAGACGCCTGGCGCAAGGGCATGCGATTCATGCTCGAGCGACAGGCCGCCGACGGCGGATGGTACGATCCCGAATTTCATCCCACCGGCGTGGAAATCACGGCGCACCTGATCCAGGACTCCATCGTGGCTGATCTGGTCCTCGGTAATGAGCTGAACGTCCGGGACTGCTGTCAGAAGGGCGTGTTGAAGCTCCTCTCGGTGCAGGCGGCCGACGGTTCGTGGGACGGCGAGAACGTGGACCATACGATGGACTGTACGCGGTCGATCATGCTGGTCTGCAGCATCCTGGGCACGCGGGCCCAGTGCGATCGGGCGATCGAGCGCGGGCTGGAGTGGATTCTGAAGCAGAAGTGCGACAAAGGGTGGCCGGATTTTCCGGGGATGGAGACGAATCTCGAGCGAACGTGCGATGGGCTCGATACCCTGCTCAAGTACAAGGCTTACAGTCAGCCGGTGACGACGGCGATCGTGAAGCTCTGGGGGTATGCCGCGTGATCTTCCTGGCAAAGGCCGCTGAGATTCCCGAGGGCGAACGCAAGCTCGTCAAGATCAACGGCCTGGAGGTCGCGGTGTTCCATCACGAAGGTCGCTTTTACGCCCTGAACAACGCGTGCCCCCATCGGCAGGGACCGCTGATCCGAGGCACGATCGAGACGGCGGCCGAGAGGGCGGGCTGTTTTATCCGCTGTCCCATGCACGGATGGAAGTTCGACCTGACAACCGGCGACAGTAACGGTCGTCCGGCCAACGCGACCATCTATCCCATTGATCAGAGGGGTGCCGAGCTCTTCATCGAACTCTGAATTAGGTATGGATCATCCTGCCATCGACAATGCCGTGATTCTCGCCGCCGGGCGGGTCTTCAATCGGCCGGGCGAGCCTGCGCCGTCCAGTCCGTTGACCTCTGTGGGCGGCCTCTCCTTGTTCCAACGGACACTCTTCACCTTGCAGCGCGGCGGCATTTCCCGGCTTGTTGTGCTGGCCGGTGACGAGACGGAAGCCCTGAAAGATCAGATTCAAGGAGATACGCGGGTCAAGGCCGACGTGCGATGGCTCCCCACCCGTGAGTTCTCTCCCGACGATCCCAGGACATGGGAAGGCATTGCGGGCATGTTCGGCGGGCCCTACCTGGTTGCAGCCACCGGCGCGGTCTTTGCGGCGAGCCTCGTCGCGCGTGTGCGTGAAGAGGGCAGGAAGCACGAACCCATCGTCGTGGTGAAGGATGACACCATGCTGGCAGCGGGGGAACCGGCAGCCATCCGGAAAGCGCTCAGCGGCCGTGCGGAAGGCGGTGGGGTGGTCATGGTGGAAACATCCGTGGAGCCGATTCCCGCTGTCGAGCTGGTGGCCGTTCCTGAAACCTTCACGTCGTCCGGATGGGCCAGCACCCAGGAGGGGCCGTATCCCTTGCAGGCGGCGCTCGAACGCGGAATACGCCAAGGGCAAGTGAAGGTGCTGCCGTTGGGGTCGGATTGGTACCAGGAGGTGAACGTCGAGGGAGGGACGAGTGCGGCTGCGGCTGAGCGGACGTTGCTCCGGTCGCTCAAGGGCGGCCTCGAAGGCTTCGTGGACCGGCATTTCAATCGCCGATGCTCGAAGTGGATCACCCGGATGCTGCTGCAGACCCCGCTCACACCGAATGCCGTCACGGTTCTCGCCACGCTGGTTGGCCTGCTCGCGGCGGTGACGTTTGCGGGGGGAGGGTATGCCGCCGGCATCGTGGGGGCGCTGCTCTTCCAGCTTTCGGCCGTTCTGGACTGTTGCGATGGTGAGGTCGCCCGTCTGAAGTTCATGGAATCTTCCTTCGGCGAACGATTGGATGTCGCCCTCGACAACGTCGTACACATCGGTCTCTATGCCGGCATGGGATGGGCGGCGTACAGGTCGGGCTGGGGGACCTTCGCGCTGGGGCTGGCGGGGCTGGCGATCATCGGGAACGCGGCCGCGTTTGTGGTGGTGCAGCGCGCTTTCAAGGTCCGGGACACGCTGGATACCCATCGTCGTCGCCGCGTGGAAGCCATCCTGAACCGTCTCGTGAGCCGCGACTTTTCGGTTCTCATCCTGGCACTGGCCCTCATCGGCCATGTTGAGTGGTTTCTCCTGCTGGCGGCGATCGGCTCGAACATTTTCTGGCCCCTCCTAGCCGTGCAGCTCAAACCGGCCAAACTATACATCAGCCCCCGCTGAGATGACGCGACTCACGCTCGTCCTTCTCCTGCTGGGCGTGGCGGTGTTGTGCGGACTCGTGGTCCACATCGGGCCGGTCGTGCTGGCGGCGGCGCTCGGCAGCCTGGGCGCCAACCTCCTGTGGATCTTGCTGCCCTCGGCCGCCGTGTACCTGCTGGATGCCCTTGGCTGGCGCTACACGCTGGGCCGGCACGCGGACAAGATCCGCTATGACCGTCTGTTCATGACCCGCATGGCCGGTGAGGCTGTGAACTACACGACCCCAGGACTGTACTTGGGCGGCGAGCCGATGAAGGCCTACCTATTAAGCCGTCACAATGTCCCGTTGGTGGACGGCATGGCCTCGGTCGTGACGGCCAAGACCACGATGACGTTTGCCGAGGTCGCCTTCATCATGATCGGCGTCGGGCTCAGCGCGGCGCTGCTCAGCCGTTCTGCCGATCTGTTGATGCCGAGCCTGCTGGGACTTGGTCTGCTCGGGTTTGGAGTCGGGCTGTTCCTGGCGGTGCAACGGATGGGGGTGTTCATCGGGCTCCTCCGCGTGCTGGAACGACTGGGTGTGAAAGTCGCCTGGCTGAAAGCGCGTGAGCACAAGTTACGGGCGCTGGATGACGCAATCCGGGCTTTTTATAGTCGGGACCGGCGCGGTTTCCTGCTCTCCTTTCTGTCATTTTTCGCCGGATGGCTGGTTGGTGCGGTGGAAGTGTACCTGATCCTCTATTTTCTGGGCTCGCCGGTGGATTGGCTGACGGCGGTCGCCATCGAGGCGCTGGCCGTGTTCGCGAAGGGCGGTACGGCCTTCATTCCCGGCAGCATCGGCGGGCAGGAGGCGGGGACGGTGCTGGTGTTCGTGGCCTTCGGACTGACTGAGGCCGCCGGTGTGACCTTCGCCATCGTGCGCCGCATCCGGGAGATTTTCTGGATCGCGTTCGGCCTGTGGGC
>DASYQR010000028.1:0-5542 GCA_036005325.1 Nitrospirales bacterium
GGACACGTGAAGGCGGCGCCTGCGGCCTTCCCAAAGCGTGATGCGGCGGATCCAATCCGTCAAGGCCATGACTGCCTGGTCCGCAGGACTCCACCGCGAAGGGGTGACGATCGGCTTGGTGCCGACCATGGGAGCGCTGCATGACGGGCACCGTGCGCTGATCCGCGCGGCCAGGCTGGCGTGCGATGCGGTGGCGGTCAGCATTTTTGTGAATCCCCTGCAGTTCGGTCCCCTGGAGGACTTTGACCGATACCCGCGTTCCCTGCCGCGGGATCTCCGTCTCTGCGAGCGGGAAGGCGTTGACGCCGTCTTTGTCCCGCGCGCGCCAGAGTTGTACCCGCCGGCGTTCGAGACGGCCGTGTCCGTGCAGCGCCTGACGCGCCGCTACGAGGGACTCTCCCGGCCCGGACACTTCGGGGGCGTGACCACGGTGGTCACGAAGCTGCTGAACATCGTCCGCCCCGAGCAGGCGTTTTTCGGGCAGAAGGATTACCAGCAGGCGGTAGTCGTCGACCGGCTGGTCGCGGACCTGAACCTGGAGACGACAATCGTCATGCGTCCCACGGTTCGGGAGCCGGACGGGCTGGCCCTCAGCTCGCGCAACCGGTTCCTGTCACCGGCGGAGCGCAAGGCCGCGACGGTGATCTATCAAGCCTTGTTGGCCGGAAGAGAGTTGATTCGGGCCGGGGAGCGGTCGGTAAAGAAGATCGAGGCGGCCATGACCAAGCTGATCTGGGCAGAACCCTTGGCGCGGCTGGACTATCTTGCAGTAGCGCATCCGACCACGCTCGATGAAGTGCGCAGAGTACGCGGGCGCGTGGTGCTGTTGCTGGCGGCTTGGATTGGGGAGACGCGCTTGATCGATAATCTGGTGGTGAGCGCTCGATGAACGGTCGGATTCCCGTGCGGCAGGACGCCGTGGGTTTGTATCTCCACATCCCGTTCTGCGAACGGCGGTGCCGATTCTGCGCGTTCTTTACGCGCGGCCATCGGGACGACCGGGTTGTGACCTTTTTGGCAGATCTTGTGGCGGAGATCCGGCTCGTCGCCGGCGCTGACCTGCTCCGCGGCCGTCCGGTCGAAACGGTCTACTTCGGCGGAGGGACGCCGACCACCCTCTCGGCCGAACAACTGCTCACGATTGCGGAGGCCTGCCGTCAAGGCTTTGCTGTGGCTCCCATGGTCGAGATCACCGTCGAGGCCAACCCGGCCGGGATGGAGGAAGCTGATCTGCGGACTCTGCGCGCGGGCGGGATCAACCGGATCAGTTTCGGCGCACAATCGTTCGACGAGGCGGACCTCGAGCGAGCGGGCACGCCCCATCGCGTTGCAGACATCGCCCGGGCTGTCGGCGGGGCGCGGCAGGCCGGCTTTTCCAACCTGAATCTGGACCTGATGTACGGATTTCCGGATCATTCGCCGGACCGCTGGCTGGCCACCCTGAATGCCGCGATCGCGTTAGAGCCCGACCATCTCTCCTTCTACGGACTGACGCTCGAAGAAGGCACGTCGTTCTACCGGGAGGCACAACAGGGTCGCCTGACTGTGCCCGGTGAAGACCGGATGGCCGACCTATACCGGATCGGGCGGGAGCGCCTCACCGCTGCAGGCTTTCTCCAGTACGAAGTCTCGAATTTTGCGCGGCCCGGTCATGCCTGTCAGCACAATCTCGGCTACTGGGCCGATCACGAGTGGCTGGGCCTCGGGCCCAGCGCCCATTCGTACCTGGACGGAGACCGGTTCAGCCATGTGGCGTCGCTGGATGAGTACCATCGCCTCGTGACGTCCGGCTTGGCGCCGGTCGCGGAACGGGAAACGGGGACGCCTGACCTGCGTCTGCGGGAAGCAATGGCTTTCGGCCTTCGGACCGTTGAGGGCGTGCGCGTGAGTCCCTTGGAGCGCCGGTACCACCTTGATCCGATCGAACGCTTTCGTCGCCCGATCGAGAAGTTGACCCGCGAGGGGTGGCTTGTCTGGGAAGGCGAGAGACTCCGGCCGAGTCCCGCCGGCATCATGATGGCCGACGAACTGGCGATGGCGTTTTTATAAAATTTCGCGCGCCGTCCTGGCGCCGGTGCTGCAGTAGGGGCAGATCTTCCACTCAAGCTTGAGGGAGCGCTGGCAGCCGAGGCAGTTGCGGCTGAGCACTGTCTCGCAATAGGGGCAGGCCGCAAAGTCGAACTCGACGACCCGGGCGCAGGTCGGGCAAAGCGACTCGGTTTTATTCGTCACGTCGATCACGCGCAATAACTCCTCGAGCGTCGTAATGCCAGCCTTGGCTTTGTTGAAGCCGTCCTCGCCCAGTGTGATCATGCCGGCCGCGAGGGCCGCGAGGCGCAAGTCTTGTTCCGAAATCTCAGCCGAGATCATCTCGCGCATCCGTGCGGTGGGGTCGAGGACTTCCATGATGGTGGTCCGTCCCACGTAGCCGGTCTTTCCACACTGGAAGCAGCCCTTCCCCGCGTAGAACTGCAGGTTTGTCAGAGTCTCCGGCGGAATTCTCAAGGTCATGAGTGTCGCCGGCGAAGGAGTCGTCTTCTCATTACAATTGGGGCAGATCGTCCTGACGAGGCGCTGGGCGATGACGCCCTCGACCAGCGATGCCACAAGGTAGCGGGGAATGCCGATATCGATGAGCCGCGTGAGGGCCGACGGGGCGTCATTGGTATGCAGGGTGGAGAGGACCAGGTGGCCGGTCATGGCGGCGCGGAAGGCGATCTCGGCGGTCTCCTGATCACGGATTTCGCCTACCAGGACGACATCCGGATCCTGGCGCAGGATGGACCGGAGAGCGTTGGCGAAGGTTAGTCCCGCATCCGGATTGACCTGCGTCTGGTTGATGCCCTCGATATGGCTCTCGACGGGGTCCTCGACGGTGAGGAGATTGATCGCCGTCGACTTGATCGCGTTGATCATGGCGTAGAGGGTTGTCGTTTTCCCGCTTCCCGTCGGCCCCGTCACCAGGATGATTCCCCTGTGGCGAGCGGCCAGCGACTTGACCGAGGCATAATCTTTCTCGGACAGACCGAGGGTTTCCAAGCGGATCAAGGACTTCGACTGGTCCGTGACCCGGAGGACCATCTTTTCGCCGTGCATGGTGGGCATGGAGGACACGCGAAAATCAATCTCGCGCTGTTCGATCTTCACGCGCATGGCGCCATCCTGCGGGGTACGTCGCTCGGCGATATCCAGTTGGGAGAGGATCTTGAAGCGCGAGACGAGCGAGGAATGCACCCCCTTCGGCAAGCGCACGGACTCGCGGAGGAGCCCGTCAACGCGGTATCGGACGAGCGTGTCTTTTTTGGTCGGCTCGACGTGGATATCGCTGGCCCGGGCGCGGATGGCCTGGGTCATGATCATGTTGCAGAGACGGACGACTGGAGCCTGGCGTGTCGCTTCTTCGAGTTTCTGGATCTCGGCCGCCGTGGGCTGGTTGTCCTGGACGAGCACCTCCAGCAGTTCCTCGCTGAACTCCTCGGTGCTGTCCCCCAGGAAACGGTCGAGGCTGGCCGCATTCTCTCTGCTGTAGATCTTATCCAGCGTCTCCTTGATGGCGGACCGACCCGCGAGTACCGGTTTCACGGTGCAGCCGCTCACGAAGGACAGGTCTTGGATGGCCGCAAAGTCGAGGGGGTCGGCCATGGCGATGGTCAGGGACTTCCCGTCGAGCCGGACGGGTACGGCCTGATAGCGCTTGGCGAGAGGTTCGGGAATGATGGCAGAGACGGCGGGGTCCGGCCTCTCCTTGGTCAGATCGACGAAGAGATAACCCAACTGATGCGAGAGGCGCCAGGTGACGTCATGTTCCGAGACAATGTCCTGGGCTACCAGGACTTCACCCAGGCGTTTCCCCGTCCGGGTGCCTTCCTCCAGGGCTTTAGTGAGCTGGTCTTGGGACAGCAAGCCCTCATCCAGCAGGACCTCGCCCAGCCTGCGCCGGCGCTTCTGGGACCCAGAGTCTTCGGAATTCACATGACGCCCAGCTGCTTGCACAGACGGAACAGGTACGTGGACTGAAGCCGGAGCAAGGCGGCCGCCTGGGTCTTGTTGCCCTTGGCCTTGTTGATGGCATAGTGCAGAAGGGCTTTCTTGTGCGCCAGAACGGAATCGTGGAAGGGGAGATCCAGCAGTGATTCAACCGACGCGTCAGAGATGTTGCTGGAGCCCAGTGTGAGATCGTACGGGCCGATCACATCCTCGACGGCCAGCACCACCGCGCGCTCGATGACGTTCTCGAGTTCCCGGACGTTTCCATGCCAGTGGTGGTCCGTGAGCTGTTTCATTGCGTCGGCACTGAGGGTCATCTTGGAGCGTTTCATGTCCCGGCTGTACCGCTCCAGGAAGAAGGTGGCCAGGGCAGGGATGTCCTCCCTGCGGTTGCGCAAGGGCGGCACGGTGATGGTCACCACATTGAGCCGGAAGAAGAGATCTTTGCGGAAGCTTCCCGTGCGAACGGCGCGTTCCAGATCCTTGTTGGTGGCGGCGATGAAGCGAACGTCCACGTTGATCAGGGCCGTTCCGCCCACGCGCTCGAATTGGTGCGTTTGAAGGACGCGCAGGAGCTTCGCCTGAAACTCCGGTTTGGTGTCGCCGATTTCATCGAGAAAAATCGTACCGCCTTCCGCCAGCTCCAGCAGGCCCTTCTTTTTCTCGTGCGCACCGGTAAACGCGCCCTTCTCATGGCCGAACAGTTCGTTCTCCAGCAGGCCCTCCGCGAGCGCCACGCAGTTCACGGCGACGAAGGGTTTGGCCGCGCGGGCACTCCAGGCATGGATGGCGCGAGCGAACATTTCCTTCCCCACGCCGGTTTCGCCGAGCAAGAGGACGGTTGCGGAGGCGTCCGCCACTTTCCTGGCGGCGCGGATCGCCGTTTGGATGCTGGTGCTTTTCCCGATGAGGTTCCGGTAGCGTTCGTCGATCTCCGCCTGCAGATACCGGTTCGTTTCTTTGATGGACGTGACGAGGCGGGCGTTTCTGATGGCCACCGTGGCATGAGCGGCAAACGCGGACAGGAGCTCAAGGTCCTCTTGGTTGAACTGGTTGTCCTTGTGCGGATTCAGCACCTCGATGACGCCGATCGTTTTCCCGCGTTCCTGCAACGGGACGGCAAGAATAGCGCGGGTCTGAAACCCGGTCGCCTTGTCGACTTTGGCCGTGAACCGGGGGTCACGCTCGACATCATTCACTAGCACCGCCTTCCCGTGTTTCACAACCCATCCGGCGATTCCCTCTCCGGGCTCCAGCCGGACCATCTTGAGCTTGTCGCTGACCGAGCCCTGCGCCATGACGAACACCAGTTCTTGGGTCGCCGGGTCGATGAGGAGAAGGCTGCTGTCCCGTGATCCGACTAGCTGGCTGGACGTCTTCAGAATCAGGCTGAGGAGGTGATTGAGGTCAACCGCCGACGTGAGGAGACGGCTGATTTCGATCAGCGAGGCCAGCCGAGCGTTGGAAGGGCTGGAAATGGAGAAGGGGATGGTGGACTTCAGTTCCGGTGTGCGCATGGAGGAGAACGGCATTATAGAATCGAAGGGCAGGGAAA
>DASYQR010000029.1:0-6166 GCA_036005325.1 Nitrospirales bacterium
CCGTGGCTTGAAGAGAAGATGGCCTTCGCGCTCCTGCATCACCCGAGCCTTGAGCCCTTCTGGCGTCGCGAGCTGGGCCAAGAAACGTACGATCTGCTCAAGCAATTGATGCCACGAACCTGGATTCTGGATCCCCGCCCCGTGCCGCCGTACGCCGTCATTCCCGGCCTCACCGTGGAGGGACGCAGCGTGTCCGAGTGGAAGAGCCTCGCGGGACTCGGCCAGAAGGGGCGCCGGTTCGTGATCAAGCCTTCCGGCTTCTCGGAGCTGGCCTGGGGATCGCGCGGCGTGTCGGTGGGCCATGACCTGCCGCAGAAGGAATGGGCCGACGCGCTGGATAGAGGTCTGACGTCGTTCACGAAAGTGCCCCATGTCCTCCAGGAATTTCGCAAAGGACGGCGGGTGACGGTGAGCTATCACGATCCCGCCAAGGACGAGATCGTTCCCATGCAGGGCCGAGTCCGCCTCTCTCCTTATTACTTCGTCGCCGGCGAAACCGTGGAGCTGGCCGGCATCCTGGCGACGGTGTGCCCGTTGGACAAGAAACTGATCCACGGCATGCCCGACGCGGTCATGGCGCCCTGCGCACCCCCTTCCGCTACGATGGCGACTGCATGACGGCGATGACCTTCTATTGCGTCGAGTGGTGTCCGGAATGCCAGATCGTGAAGCAGAAGCTGGACGAACTGGACGTGCAGTATGAAAGCGTGATCGTGCCCGACATGCGCCCGCATCGGACGCAGGTCTATGACGTGTCGGGCCAGTATTACGTGCCCGTGCTCAAGGACGGCGACAAGGTGTTCAGCGAGACGCAGGACATCTTGTCCTATTTGGAAGCGACATACGGCTCGAAGGCCGCGCGATCATAACCAACACCCGAGAGGTACTTCCAATGGAGACCTGGCAACAGGCCCTGGCTAAGAGCATCACGAAGCCGGACGAGTTGGCCAAGCATCTGGACGTGGATCCCGCCGCCATCACCGATGTGGTGGCGGAGTATCCGATGCGCATCACGCCGATGTGGATGAAACTCATCAAGGAGAAGGGGGATGCGTTCTGGCGCCAGGTAGTCCCCGAACCGGACGAGCTGGCCGACGACAGCCCGGCGGACGATCCCCTTCACGAAGAGCTGGACAGCCCCGTGCCTCACCTGGTCCACCGTTATCCGGACCGCGTGCTGTTCATGGTCACCAACCAATGCCCGATCTACTGCCGGTTCTGCACGCGCAAGCGCCTGGTGGGGAAACCCGGCTTTCTCAAACAGGGTGAGTTGGACCGCGTGGTGCAGTATCTTCAGGCCCACACGGAAGTGCGGGACATCATCCTCTCCGGCGGCGATCCCCTCCTGCTGCCGGACCATCTCCTGGAGCGCATCCTCAAGGCGTTGCGGACCGTGCGCCATCTCGAGATCATCCGGATCGGCTCTCGCGTTCCCGGCAGCCTGCCCGAGCGGATCACGCCGGAGCTCTGCGAGATGATCAAGCCCTATCACCCGATCTACATGAACCTTCATTTCAACCATCCTGACGAGCTGACGCCGGAGGTGAAGGCCGCCTGCGGACGGCTCGCGGACGCGGGCGTGCCGCTGGGCGCACAGACGGTGCTGCTCAAGGGTGTCAACGACGACCCGGCCGTGATGATGCGCCTCGTGCACCAGTTGCTGCTGGCGCGGGTAAAGCCCTATTACCTCTACCAGGCCGACCTAACCCGCGGGACGAACCATCTCCGCACCACGATCGAAACCGGCTTGGAGATCATCAAGGCGTTGCAGGGCCACACGAGCGGCATGGGTGTGCCGCATTACGTGATCGACGCACCGGGCGGCGGAGGGAAAATTCCGCTGCTGCCGTCGGACTATCTCGTGAGCCTCACGCCGGAGCAGGCCACCCTCACCAACTATGAGGGGAATACCTACACCTATCCCCAGCCGCCTCAGCCGGACGAAAACGGCAACGGCAAGCGCCGCGAGTTGCCGATGGTCGCCGCGCCGTCCACTGGCTGCGGCCTGGCCGATTCGATGCTCGGGTAGCACAAGGTACGTCATCCCATGAGCAAACCGGCTCCCAAACGCAGAGCACGCAAACGCAATCGCGGAGTCCTGGCTTACCAACAAATCCACGCGCTGGTCCGCGATGGGATCATCTCCGCCAAGGCTCCGATCGACGCCGGGCAATATCAGCCAGCGAGCCTCGACTTACGCCTTGGCGACACCGCGTACCGTATGCTCAGCAGCTTCCTGCCGGAACAGTTGCCCGTCGAACAGCGGCTCGTGGTCCAAGATCTCTTCCAGAGCGACCTCGCCATGTATGAGCTCGACCTCAGAAAGAGCGCGGTTCTGGAAAAAGGCCACGTGTACCTGATCCCGCTGATGGAAGAGCTGGCTCTGCCGAGAACTCTGGCCGGCAAGACGAACCCGAAGAGCTCAACGGGCCGCGTCGACGTCTTTGCCCGCACTATCACCGATTCGCACGCGCGCTTCGATGAGATCCGGCCCGGCTACCGCGGCAAGCTCTACCTGGAGGTCGTCCCGCGGTCGTTCTCGGTGCGCGTCACGGCAGGAATGTGTCTCAATCAGCTTCGCGTGTTCAGCGCTCATCCGACGGTGGGGGACAGTGAACTGCGGTCGCGCCATCGGACCGACCCGCTTCTGTATGACGAACGCGGGCCGCTCTCGCCGAAAGCCCTCGCGCTCGACGAGGGGCTCTTCCTCCGGATCAATCTAACGGGCGAGGAAGGGATCATCGGCTTCCGCGCCAAGAAGAACAGCCAGGTGCTGGACCTGTCACGGCTGCGGTACTACGATCCCACTGATTTTTGGGAACCGATCCCGCGGAACAGGCAGGAAGCCCTGCTCCTGGAACCGGAGGACTTCTACATCCTCATGTCGAAGGAGCGCATCCGGGTCCCGCCGGACTATGCCGCAGAAATGGTGGCCTATGAGGCTGCCTGCGGGGAACTCCGCACCCATTACGCGGGGTTCTTCGATCCCGGCTTCGGCTACGGCGTCGGGGACCTACGGGGGACCTCCATCGTGTTGGAGGTACGGGCGCACGATGTGCCGTTCCTGATTCACGACGGCCAGACGTTCTTCAAAGTCTTCTTCGAACGGATGCATGAGCGTCCCGAAAAGGTCTACGGGCAGGACATCGGCTCGTCCTACCAGTTCCAAGGCCTGACGTTGAGCAAACAGTTCAAACCGTACCACAGCTAGGGAGAAGAGATGGACCAGCAACCCAAGCCGGACGATCGCCGGGACGAACGGGAGGAGGAAGCCGAAGGCGAGCGTCACGCTACGGCGGTCCAGAAGTTCGTCGGCTTCGTGATGCTGGTACTCGGCTGGCTGCAGCTCCTGCTGGCCGTGAGCAGCGGGTCGGAAGCCACTTCCGTCCCCTTTCTGATCTTCTTCGCCGGCCTCGTGATCTTCATCAACGGCACGATCGCGGCCTCGTACAAGTATTTTCTCATGGCCGCCGCCGCCCTTGCCGGCCTCACCCTGCACTTCCACATCAGCTCCATCGGATCGGCCACGCGCTGGGAGAAGGCTATGGTCGTCTACGGCACCATCCTTGTGGTCGCCTACTTCATCCTCTTCGCCAAGAAGCCGGTGCGGCGTATCAATCCACCGCCACCTCCACCCCAGGTATGACCATCTCGGTCATCGTTCCCGCCCTGAACGAAGCGCTGACACTCCCCTCCACGCTGGCCCTACTCCACGACTCAGCCTTCACGGAAGTGATTGTGGTGGACGGAGGCAGTCAGGATGGGACCCTTGCGGCTGCCGCACTCGCGACCCCGACGGCTCGGATCCTCACCGCTCCGACGGGACGAGCCCGGCAGATGAACGTCGGCGCGGCCGCCGCCAAGGGCGCCGTGCTGTTGTTTCTCCATGCCGACACGCTGCTGCCGCCGATGGCCGCCGACGACATCACCGCCGCCCTGGCCGACTCGCTGGTCGTGGGAGGACACTTCGATGCCCGCCTCATCCCTGATCGCGGTCTGCTCTGGGCCGTCGGCCGGATGATGAGCTGGCGCTCGCGGGTGACCGGCATCGCCACCGGCGATCAAGCGATCTTCGTGCGGCGAAAAGTCTTCGAAGCACTCGGCGGCTTTCCAGAAATTCCCTTGATGGAAGACGTCGCCTTCAGCGAACGCCTCAAGCGCGCCGGCCGGGTCGCTAATCTGCGCAGCTGTGTCATGACGTCCGGACGCCGATGGGAACAGCATGGTCCGTTGCGCACGATTCTCTTGATGTGGACGCTCCGGCTGCTCTACTTCCTGGGAATCAGCCCGCATCGGTTGAAACAGCTCTACGGAGACGCGCGATGAGCACGGCGCTGATTATTTTTGCGAAGGCGCCAATCCCAGGCGAGGTCAAGACGCGCCTCTGTCCGCCGTTGGACCCAGATGAGGCGGCCTCGCTGCACGGGACGCTGGTGCTGGACGCGATCGAGCGGACGAAGGGTCTGCAGGGGATCACGCTGTATGTCGCGGGCACGCCGGACCTCGCCCATCCGTTTTTCAAAGTGATGGAAGGGCGCTACGGAGCCAGGCTGTTGCCGCAGAGTGGGCCGGACCTCGGCAGCCGGATGCGGCGGGCCATGCAAGACGCCTTCGACCAAGGGGCCAAAGAGGTCTTATTGACCGGCACGGACCTGCCCACATTGCCCCGCGCTCATTTAATTGAAGCGCTCAAGCTGATCAAAAGTCACGACGTCATGCTGGGTCCGACGGCGGACGGCGGTTACTATCTGATCGGGCTCGGCAGAATGGTTCCGGCACTGTTCGAGGGCATCGCCTGGAGCACGGGGTCGGTGTTCGCGGAGACGAAAAAGAAAATTGAAGCGGTGGGTCTGTCGCTGGGCCTCTTGCCGGAATGCCGCGACCTCGATACGCTGGATGATCTGAAATTCTTCATCGCACAGATCGGCAAGGACCGCAACATGACGAAGCGCACCGAAGGGGCGCTGAGGCTTATCGCCGGTAGACTAAAAGAGCGCAAGGCTTAAGAGCGGGTCCTGCCCCCGCATAGCCCAGCGCAGCCGGGGAACCCGTTGCTTTTATGCGGGGGTCCTGTCGCCGAACAGCCCTGACGTGCTCAGAGCGTTTCGGCGTCGCAGCCCCGCAGACTCGCGCTGTACGCTCTTCCGCTCCGCCCGGGCGCCCGTTCGGCGCCACCCCATCATTATCCTGCAACGGGTCGGGCCGCTGTCGAAGTCCCGGAACCCGTCTGTACGCCCCGCGCTGCTTCTGGGCGCCCATGCGGTGTCACCCGCTGGTCCCGCTCGCCGCCACCCGCGAAGTCGATTTTTCCTTCCCTCCAGCGTATCCTTATCTGGTTTCAAAAAGTAATTCTTCCGAACAGGCAAATTGGAGGAGGCGCGCCATGAAACGGACATACTCGTCCCTCTTACTCGCAGTACTGATCGTTGCCTCTTTTTCCTCTTCCGCCTACGCTGAGATTCTCGCCATGCTGAACTATGAGACCAAACCCGAGCAGATCGTCCGCAAAGAGGGCCTCGCGGTCATTGATGTAGACCCGAAGTCCCCGACGTTTGGGAAGATGCTCATGGACATCCCTCTGCCGCCCGATCTGGTTGCCCATCATATTTATTATAATCGCGATCAGAGCAAGGCCTATGTCACCGCTCTGGGTAAAAGCATCCTCCATGTTCTCGATCTCACACGCTTCCCGTACCGGATGAAGGCCGTGGAGGTCCGAGACTGCCAGGTTTTGGAGGACATTGTCTTCTCTCAAGACAATCGCACCTGGTACCTCACCTGTATGGGTTCGAGCACGGTCATCATGGGTGACGCGACGAATGACAAACCGCTCAAGACCATTAGCGCGCCACCGCCGGGACCTCCTTTTATCAGTTATCCGCACGGCATCAGCATCCACAACGGCATCGACCGCGTCATGATCACCAGCACGGTGAAGCCATCGGATATGGGTGATGCAGGGGAAACTGTGACAGTTCTTGAAGCCAGCACCGGAAAAGTGTTGTCAACCCACAAGGTTTCGAAGAAGCCCTCCCCTTCGAAGGCCGCGCCGGTTGAAGTCATGTTCTCCCATGCAGCAGATCCCCCGGTTGCCCACATCACGGTGATGTTCGAGAGCACGCTGTGGGCTGCCGTCTGGAGCCCGAAGTCCAAAGACTTTAGCTTT
>DASYQR010000030.1:0-11315 GCA_036005325.1 Nitrospirales bacterium
CTTGAGTCTTTTTTTGTGACGTGCGCGGGTCTTCGTCCCGCCTTTAGCCCGTGGCATGGTTGCGTTCTCTCCTTCCTCGATTCATCACTTGGGTAGCAGGATGGCAATCCGGTACACATCGCCCGGCGCCACCGGCGTCGGCGCGCTGAGCCTGCGCTTGCGGTTCCGGCTTTTGCTGGTCAGGATATGCCGCTTGTTCGCCTTGTTGCGCATGAGCTTGCCCGTGCCGGTTCTCCGAAACCGCTTCTTCACTCCTTTGTGGGTCTTCAGCTTTTGCCCCGCCATGATCGCCTGGTCTCCTTACATGATTTATTTTTTGGGTGCAAGCACCATCATCAGAAACCGCCCTTCCTGTCGAGGCGGCTGCTCGATCTGCGCCACGCTCCCGATCAAGGTCATCACCTTATCCAGCATGGCCCGGCCCATCTGCTGGTAGGCCATCTCGCGGCCCCGAAACATCACGGTGACCTTCGTCTTGTTCCCCTCGGCCAGGAATTCCTTCATCTGACGAACCTTGGTCTCCAGATCGTGCTGATCGGTCCGCGGTCTCAGCTTGACTTCCTTGAGCTGCGTGCCCTTTTGATGCTGCTTGGCAGTGTGGGCTTTCTTGTTGAGCTCGTACTTGTATTTGCCATAGTCGATGATCTTGCAAACCGGCGGCTGCGCCGTGGGCGACACCTCGACAAGATCGTAACCCAACTCCTCAGCTTTCTTCAGGGCATCAGCCGTCGTCAGAATACCGAGCTGCTCGCTGTCCGGGCCAATGACGCGGATCGGTGAGACCCGGATCTCTCTATTGACCCTTAGTTTTAGAACTGCGATAGGGCACCTCTCCTTTTACCTGGTTCATTGCTTGGACAGGGCGCCTGCGACGCCCCGTCCCTCCACATCCTGCTTCACGTGATCCAGGAAGGCCTCGACCGTCATCGTCCCGGCATTACCTCCGCCGCGCGTGCGGATTGACAGCGTCCCGTCCTGCGCTTCCCGGTCCCCGGCCACCAGCATATAGGGCACCTTGGCCCGCTCGGCTTCCCGGATCTTGAGGCCCATCTTCTCGCTGCGCAGGTCCGCTTCAACGCGGTACCCGGCGTTGGTCAGACGGCGCGCCACATCCGTAGCGTAGTCCGCGTGCTTGTCCGTGATCGCGATGACGACGGCCTGCACCGGCGCGAGCCACGTGGGAAACGCACCCGCATAATGCTCGATCAGGATACCGAAGAAGCGTTCGATCGACCCCATCAGGGCGCGGTGGATCATGATCGGTCGGTGAGGGTGGCCATCCTCTCCCACGAACTCCAGCCCGAAGCGCTCGGGGTTGTTGAAGTCCACCTGGACCGTCGAACACTGCCATGCCCGTCCGAGCACGTCCTTGATCTTGATGTCGATCTTGGGTCCGTAGAAGACCCCTTCGCCGGGATCGATGCTGAAGGCCACGTTGCGGCCTTTGAGCGCCGCCTCCAGCGCGGCGGTGGCCTGCGCCCAGGCCTCTTCCGAGCCCACGGCCTTCTCCGGCCGGGTCGACACGTAGACCTGATAATCGGCAAACCCGAAGGTCTTCAGCACGAAGAATGTGAAGTCCAGCACCCGGGCGACTTCCTCTTCAATCTGGTCCGGGCGACAGAACAGATGGGCGTCGTCCTGCGTGAAGCCCCGCACGCGCATCAAGCCGTGTAGCACCCCCGACCGCTCGTAGCGGTACACCGTGCCCAACTCCGCGTAGCGCAACGGCAGGTCCCGGTAGCTCCGCAGGTGGCACTTATACATCATGATATGAAACGGGCAGTTCATCGGCTTGAGCTGATATTCGCTCGCCTCCACTTGCATCGTCGCGAACATGTTCTCGCGGTAATACTCGGTGTGCCCACTCGTCTTCCAGAGATCCAGACGGGCGACGTGGGGCGAATAGACCAGCATGTAGCCGTGCTTCTGGTGCTGCTCGCGCCAGAAGTTCTCGATCTGCAAGCGCACCGTGGCCCCCTTGGGCAGCCACAGGATCAGGCCGGGGCCGATCTCGTCGGTGACCGAAATGAGATCCAGTTCCTTGCCGAGCTTGCGATGGTCGCGTTTCTTGATCTCCTCCAGCTTGTGCAAGTAGGCGTCCAGTAACTCCCTGGTCGGGAACGAGGTCCCGTAGATCCGCTGGAGCATCGGGTTGCGCTCATCGCCGCGCCAATAGGCGCCGGCGGCAGTCAGGAGCTTGATCGCGTGGATGTACCCCGTAGACGGCACGTGCGGCCCGCGGCAGAGATCGATGAGTCCGCCCTGGTCGTAGACGGAGACCGTTGGATCGGTGAACCCTTCAATCATCTCGCACTTGTAGTCCTCGCCCCGCCGCTTGAAGAATTCGATGGCCTCCTCCCGCTTCATTTCGCTGCGTTGAAACGGTTTGTTCGCCTTGATGATTTCCTGGATGCGGCCCTCGATCTTCTCGAGGTCTTCCGGAGTGAACGGCCGCTCGTAAGCGAAATCGTAGTAGAAGCCTTCTTCGATCGGTGGTCCGATAGTGAGCTTGGCGGTGGGGAAGAGGTCCTTGACCGCCTGGGCCATGATGTGGGCGCTGCTGTGGCGATAGACCTCTTTGCCCTCCGGCATGTCGAAGGTCACCGGGCCGATGTGGGCATCGGCTTCCAGCCGATGCGTCAGGTCCACCGGCTTGCCATCCACCAGCGCCGCGATCACACCGTCCGGCAGCTTGCCGCTCGGGAGCGCCAGCGCATCCCCCGTCGTCATGCCTCTCGGAGCGTTTTTTCTGGTTCCGTCAGGATAGGTCAGACTGATCAAGGAGTGGATCTTTCAGATGTGGCGGTCATGTGACAGTCGATGGTTCTCCAATGGAATTTTATGGTAGGCGCGGACGGTCTTGAACCGTCGACCTCTACCGTGTCAAGGTAGCGCTCTCCCCCTGAGCTACGCGCCTAACTTGAAGCTGCCATGCTAATACGCAGGCTTCAGCATTGTCAAGGTCGAAACCCTGCGTGGATTCAGGAAAAACCGTCGCTTGCCGTCATCTCTTGGCGAGCGGGATCTTGAGCGCTTTGATCTTCTTGCGGAGGGTGTTGCGATTGAGACCAAGGAGCGCGGCGGCCTGGTTCTGATTGCCGCCGGTTTCTTCCAGTACCAGCGAAATCAGCGGCTTCTCCACCGCTTTCATGAGCAACGGGTGGAGATCAGACCCCGCCCCCAGCTTCATGCGCCGCACGAAATCACGCAGCTTGGCGCCGATATATTCATCGAAGCCGAGTTCGTGGAACAGTTTCGAGGAGGACCGTCCTACGAGATGCCCGTTGGAGAGTCCTTTCACGGTTTCGCTTGTCCGCCGCAAAAAGGGACGCGCACCGACCAGGACGACGTGAGGCATGCGGTTCATGGCTTCGGTCACAACCTTCACCTCGTTCATCCAGTCCTTTCGGAACTCCACAATGACCGCATCGAACCGATGTTTGGGAGTCTTACGGATCGCGGCAGCGGCATCCTTGGCGATCGTCACCACACAGTCGGGGCATTCGTGACGGTACAGTTCGGCAAGGTCGGGATCGGCGGTCAACAACAGGACCTGAAAAACGTGTCGGGCAGACATGACCGCTCCGCATGAACTGGCCTGAGAAGAGCGTACTATTAGCAGCCTGCTCGGAACCTGTCAAGACCGAGAATAGGTCGGCGGGGAATTGTCAGCACTTTTCAGGCTTCGACCGAAAAGACCAGGCCACCGCCCGCTGCGTCCACGCGCACCGTCTGCCCTTCTTTGAGCGTCCCGTCGAGCAGCTTCATCGCCAGCGGGTTGAGAATCTCGCGTTGGATCAAACGCTTGAGCGGGCGCGCGCCGTACACGACGTCGTAGCCGGTCCGTGCCAGATGCTGCTTCGCCTGGGCCGTCAGCACGAGTTGGATATGATGCTCTTCCAGACGGCGTCCCAATTGCCTGACTTGAAGGTCCACGATCGCCGCGAGTTGCTCCTGCGTGAGCGGGTGGAACATGACGATGTCGTCGATGCGGTTCAAGAACTCCGGCCGGAAGTGGTCGCGTAAGACCTCGAGTGCGCGACTGCGCATCTTGGCCTCGTCTCTCTCCGCCGCCGCCTCCTGAATCTCACGGCTCCCGATGTTCGACGTCATGATGATCACGGTGTTCTTGAAATCCACCGTGCGGCCCTTGCCGTCGGTGAGCCGGCCATCGTCCAGCAACTGCAGCAGGACATTGAGCACGTCCTGGTGCGCCTTTTCAATTTCATCGAACAGCACCACCGTGTACGGCCGGCGGCGGACCGCCTCGGTGAGCTGCCCGCCCTCGTCGTAGCCCACATAGCCGGGCGGCGCCCCGATGAGCCGCGCGACGGTGTGCTTTTCCATGTACTCCGACATGTCGAGCCGGACCATCGCCTGCTCGTCGTCGAAGAGAAACTCCGCCAGGGCCCGCGCCAGCTCGGTCTTCCCGACGCCCGTCGGCCCCAGGAAGATGAAGGAACCCATCGGACGCTTGGGGTCTTGGATCCCCGCACGTGCGCGACGGACGGCGTTCGACACCGCCACGATCGCCTCGTCCTGCCCGATCACCCGCTGCCGGAGCCGCTCTTCCATGCGAACGAGCTTCTTGGTCTCGGTTTCGATGAGGCGGGTCACCGGAATGCCGGTCCACTTGGCGACGATGTGCGCGATGTCTTCGTCATCCACCTCTTCCTTCAACAAGCGGCTCTCGCCGTGCAGGCCCTGCAGGCGGGTATTCTCGGCCTGCAACTGCTTGGTGAGCTCCGTCATCCGACCGTATCGCAGTTCGGCCGCCCGGCCCAGATCGCCTTCGCGCTCGGCGCGCTCGGCTTCCTGCTTGGCACTCTCCAGCTTTTCTTTGATCTCGCGAATCTTCTTGATGGATTCCTTTTCGGCCTGCCATTGTTTCGTGAGGGCTTCGGTTTCCTCGCGCAGTTGCGTGAGCTCCCTCTCAATCTTCTCCAGCCGCCCTTGCGCGGGGGCGTCCTTATCGCGCCGGATTCCCTCTCGTTCGATCTCGAGCTGGCGAATCCGGCGCATACGCTCGTCCAGGGGCGTGGGCATGCTGTCGATCTCCATGCGCAGGCGCGAGGCTGCCTCGTCCACAAGATCAATCGCCTTGTCCGGCAAGAACCGGTCGCTGATGTAGCGTTTCGACAGCATGGCCGCGGCAATGAGTGCCGAATCCTTGATTCGCACCCCATGGTGGACTTCGTAGCGTTCCTTGAGCCCGCGCAGGATCGAGACCGTGTCCTCGACGGACGGCTCGGATACGAGCACCGGCTGGAACCGGCGCTCCAGGGCCGGGTCCTTTTCAATGCGCTTGCGGTACTCGTCGAGCGTGGTCGCGCCGACGCAGCGGAGATCGCCGCGCGCGAGCGCCGGCTTCAGCATGTTGGAGGCGTCCATCGCGCCTTCGGCCGCCCCGGCACCGACCAGGGTGTGAATCTCGTCGATAAAGAGGATGATGCTGCCGGCGCCCTCTTCCACCTCGCGGAGCACTGCTTTCAGCCGTTCCTCAAACTCGCCCCGGAACTTGCTGCCGGCCACGAGCGCCCCCATGTCCAGCGCCACCACACGCCGATTCTTGAGGCCCTCCGGCACATCGCCATTGACGACCCGTTGCGCGAGCCCTTCGGCGATGGCGGTCTTGCCCACGCCGGGCTCGCCGATCAGGCAGGGATTATTCTTGGTGCGGCGCGAGAGGACCTGAATCACGCGGCGGATCTCTTCGTCCCGCCCGATGACCGGATCCAGTTTGCCCTTTCGAGCCAGGTCGGTGAGGTCACGGCTGTACTTGGCCAGCGCCTGATACTTTTCCTCGGGCTCCTGGTCGGTGACGCGCTGGGTCCCTCGGATCGCGGTCAGCGCCGAATAGAGACGGTCCTTCGTAATACCCTGCCGCTTGAACACGCCCGCAGCCGCACCGCCCCCATCCGCGATCGCCAGCAGCAGATGCTCGGTGCTGAGGTATTCGTCCTTGAAACGCTCCGCTTCCTGTTCTGCGGCCGAGAAGACATCGTTCAACCGGTGCGTGATGCTCACCTGGCTGGCGCCGGAGCCGGAGACTTGGGGAATTTTCTTGAGTTCTTTCTCAAGTTCGCGCCCGAGCACGGCAGGATCGACGCCCAGTTTCTCCAGCAGATTCTGCGTGAGCCCCTCCCGTTGCCGGAGCAGAGCCAGCGCAAGATGCTCGACATCGATACTCTGGTGTCCGGCGCGCTCGGCCAGCTTCTGGGCTTCGGCGAGGGCTTCTTGGGTCTTGATGGTCAGTCGGTCAAATCGGATCATAACTCTCCTTTCAGCGCGTCTACGCGCCGCTTGTAACTATGGAATAAGGCTGAGCGAAAAGAAGTCAAATGGCCTCATAATTATTTCTTGACAGAACCGGATATAGTACGGTATAAAGTTATAACCATGTTTTCCTATCGGATCAGTAGGGATTAGCGTATGTACTTCTCAGCCAAGGGAGAATACGGCATTATGGCGGTCCTCGATCTGGCGCTTGCCAACGGCGAGGCTCCCGTCCAAGCCAAGGCGATTGCGGAGCGGCAGGGCATTCCGTTGCGGTTTCTGGAGCAGATCCTTAGCGCGCTCCGCCACGCCGGCCTCGTCGAGAGCTCCCGTGGCGCGCATGGAGGCTATCGCTTGGCTAAGCCAGCCGACAAGATTCGTGTGGGCGACGTGATCCAGGCTGTGGATGGGCCCATCGCCATGCCGACTCGTCGCGGAAACGGGAATGGCCATCACACCAGTCACGGCTCCATCGTCCAAGGCGTGTGGAAAGAGGTCAAGGACAACGTTCTGGAAACCCTGAACCGCACCACACTGGCCGACCTGTGCCGGCGTGCGCGCGATCTCGAAGAGCAACGAGCGTTGATGTATCACATCTGATTTTATGTAGGGGGCTGCTTGATGCGCCCTCTTGGGAGTAGACCCATGAAGACGCCATCCACACAGACGACGCCGATCCCCACAGAGATCCTCAGGGAGATCGAGTCGTTCGAGGAAGAGGCCGCAAAAGTCCTGAGCGGCGAGCTGTCGCTGGACATGTTCCGACCGTTCCGGCTCCAGCACGGGATCTACGGCCAACGTCAGCCCGGCGTGCAGATGGTCCGGATCAAAATTCCGTTCGGCGGCTTGAACTCGACGCAGCTCCGCGTCATCGCCGAAATGGCCGACCTATACGCCACCAGCGTGGGCCACGTGACCACGCGCCAGGACATCCAATTGCATTATGTCTCGCTCGAACACGTCGGGACAATCATGCGGCGGCTGGCCGAGGTCGGCGTGACGACACGCGAGGCCTGCGGCAATACCGTCCGCAACGTCACGGCCTGCCACTTGGCCGGCGTCTGCCAGGGTGAGATCTTCGACGTGACGCCGTACGCCAAGGCCGTCTCCGCGCACCTTTTACGCAATCCGCTCAACCAGAGCCTGCCGCGCAAATTCAAGATCGCGCTGTCAGGCTGCCGGCACGATTGCGCCATGACGCCCATCCACGATCTCGGCTTCCTGGCGGCCAAGAACCCAGACGGCACCATCGGCTTCCGGGTGACGGCGGGCGGCGGACTGGGTTCCGCGCCGCGGCTCGCGCACGTTCTGCGCGAGTTCATGCCGATGGATGATCTATTAGCCACCTGCGACGCGATCATCAAAGTCTTCGATAATCTGGGCAACCGGAAGAATCGCAACAAGGCGCGGATGAAATTCGTCATCGAGAAGCTGGGCTTCGAGGAGTTCAAGCGACGGTTCGAGGCTGAATACGCCGTGATTCGCAAAACCTACGACGGCCGTAGCTTGAACCTGCCGACGATCCTCGACAGTCCGCCGCAATTGATCCAGCCGGTCCGCTCGAACGGCGGAAACGGATCAACGAAAGGGAACGGCGGAGCCGGAGGCAACGGCCATGGGGAAACGCCGTATGAAATGTGGCGGCGGACAAACATGGTCCCGCAGAAACAAGCCGGGTTCTCGACCGCCTTTATCCGCCTGCCCATGGGCGACATCACCTCTTCCCAGATGCTTGCGGTGGCCGACCTGATCGACGAGTTCTCCAACGGCAACATCCGCACCACGATCCAACAGAATCTGTGCGTCCGCTGGGTGCCGAACGAGAAGGTACAGGGCCTGCACGAACGATTGGTCGCGGTGAACCTGGGCGATCCCGGGGCGGAGCTCGTTGAGGATATCATCGCCTGCCCCGGCACCGATACGTGCGGCCTGGGCATCACGTCCTCCAAAGGCCTGGCGCGCGCCCTGGCTGAAGTGTTTCCCGCCGGCAAGGTGCCGGAGGATCTCCGGAACGAGTCGGTGAAGATTAGCGGCTGCCACAATTCCTGCGCCCAGCACCACATTTCCACCATCGGGCTCCACGGCGTCGGGAAGCGGATAGGCGAGCACTTCGCGCCGCATTATGAGCTGCACCTCGGCGGGCGGATCGACGGCGTGCCCAAGATCGGCCAGATGACGGTCAAGCTGCCGGCCAAGAACGTCCCGTCCGCCGTCTCGCACCTTCTGGACTTCTGGCGGCAGAACCGTCGTGAGGGGGAACGGCTCTTGGACTTCATCGAGCGGACCGGCAAAGCGAGGCTCAAAGAAGAGCTCATCCCCTACACCATCGTGCCGACCTTCGAGCAGGATCCGTCGTACTACTTCGATTGGGAAGGCGAAGCAGAGTTCATCATGGAAGACCTCGGCCCCGGCGAGTGCGCGGGGGGCGCCCTGGAGATGATCGAGAACCGCATCCTCGAAGCCGAGCAGGAGCTGTACCAGGCCCGGCTGCTCGAGGGCAAGGAGCAGCACGCCGCGGCGGTAAACAAGGCCTATCGGGCCGTACTCGCGGCTGCCAAGGCAGTGCTGGTCGTGGAAGGGATCGATCCCAACACGGATGCCGAGACGTTCAGTGAGTTCGAGCGGCGCTTCGGCACGACGGGACGCATCGCCTCGGATTATGTCGCTCCCTCCGCGAAGATCGGGGACCTCGGCCCGAAGGACACGACGGCCGCGTTCGCCGCCGAGAAGATGGCCTACGCAAAGGGCTTTGTGGAAGCGTGCAAAGTTCTCACAGAAGATATGAGCCAGGAGCTCAAGATGAAGGACCTGAACGAGAAACAGGCAACAGGAGAATGCGCCATGCCAATTCCTTCGGCTCCCGATTCGGAGTCTTCCCCGAAGTCCGTGACGACGCTGGACCTGCGCGGCGTCATGTGCCCGATCAACTACGTGAAGACGAAACTCAAGCTGGAAATGATGGACGAGGGCCAGATCCTGGAGGTCTGGCTGGATGCGGGCGATCCGATCAAGAACGTGCCCCAGTCGTTGCGGAACGACGGGCAGAAGGTGCTGTCGGAAGTGCCAGCGGACAACTTCTTCAAGGTGACGGTGGAGAAGGTCGGATGACCCCAGCGCTCCAAGCCCTGAACGAGACCTTGGAGGCCAAGGCTCCACAAGCTATCCTGGCCGACGCGATCGGAACGTACTTTCCCGACATCGTGCTGGCCAGCAGCTTCGGCGCGGAGGACGTCGTGCTGATCGACATGGTCCATCGAATCAATCCCAAGACCCCGATCCTGTATCTCGATACGGATTTCCTGTTCAAGGAAACCTACGACACGCGCGACCGGTTGATCCAGAAATACGGGATCGCGCCGATCCAGGTGAAATCCCTCCTCACGCCGGAGCGGCAGGCGGAGAAGTTCGGCGACAAGCTCTGGGAGCGCCAGCCCGACGAGTGCTGCAATCAGCGGAAGGTGGAGCCGCTGACGCGGATCCTGAAAAACTACAGAGCCTGGATCACCGGCATCCGCCGCGAGCAGTCGCCCGCGCGCGCGAATGCCAAGCTGGTCGAATGGGATCAGAAATTCCAGCTGGTCAAGTTCAATCCGCTGGCCAAGTGGAAGTGGGAAGAGGTCTGGGCCTACATCAAGCTCTACGAAGTCCCCTACAATCCGCTCCACGACCGGAACTATCCGAGCATCGGCTGCACCTACTGCACCAGACCGGTTCAGCCCGGCGAGGACCCGCGGGCCGGCCGCTGGGCCGGCATGGCTAAAACCGAGTGCGGACTGCACGTTAAATAACGCATATGGAACCACATCTCCGCCAGTTGGAAGACCAGAGCGTCTACATCTTTCGCGAGGCCTACAAGCATTTCGATCACCTCGCGATGCTGTGGTCCATGGGCAAGGACTCCACGGTGCTCCTGTGGCTTGCCCGCAAGGCGTTCTTCGGGCACGTCCCCTTTCCGTTGCTCCACATCGACACAAGCTACAAGATCCCGGCCATGATCGAGTACCGGGACCGTATCGCTCGTGAGTGGCGCCTGAACCTGGTCATCGGCCAGAACAAGGAGGCCCTGGCCAACGGCATGAACCACACACTGGGCCGCGTCGCCTGCTGCACCGCCCTCAAGACCAACGGCCTCAAGAACCTTATTGCTGAAAAGGGATACCAGGGCATCATCCTGGGGGTGCGGGCCGACGAGGAAGGAACGCGCGCTAAGGAACGCTATTTCTCCCCGCGCGACAAGCACGGCGACTGGGACTTCCGCGAGCAGCCGCCGGAATTGTGGGACCAGTTCAAGACCACGTTCCCTGAGGGCACGCACATCCGGATCCATCCCCTGCTGGATTGGACCGAGATCAACATCTGGGAGTACATCCGGGCGGAGAACATCCCGATCATCGACCTTTACTTCGACAAGGGCGACGGGACCCGCTACCGGAGCCTTGGCTGCGCCCCCTGCACAACCCCAATCAAATCCTCCGCGAAGAACCTGGACGAGATCATCGAGGAGTTGCGACGCACGACCGTCGCCGAGCGGTCCGGCCGCGCGCAGGACGAAGGGCGAGGGATGGAGCTGCTCCGTAAAGACGGCTACATGTAGCGCCATGCCGACGCTCGCACCCAGCGCCCCGCGCGCCAGAGAACATCTCAACATCGTCATCGTCGGCCATGTGGACCACGGCAAATCCACACTGCTGGGCCGTCTCTACGCGGACACGAACTCGCTCCCCGAAGGCAAGCTGGACAAGGTCCGGGACATCTGCCGCCAGCAAGGCAAGGAGTTCGAGTACGCCTTCCTCTTCGACGCCTTCCTCGAAGAGCAGGAACAGGGCATCACGATCGACACCGCCCGCACGTTCTTTCAATGGCAGGACCGCCACTACATCATCATCGACGCGCCCGGCCACAAGGAGTTCCTGAAGAACATGATCTCCGGCGCGGCGCGCGCCGAGGCGGCGCTTCTGGTCATCGACGCGCAGGAAGGTGTCAAGGAGCAGTCCAAGAAGCACGGGTATTTATTGTCATTACTCGGCGTCCGGCAAGTC
>DASYQR010000031.1:0-4760 GCA_036005325.1 Nitrospirales bacterium
GGGGGGAATCGATCAGCCAGTTGCCGGCGGCATGGCGGACGAAATAGCTGTTGGCGCCGAAGGATTTTTCGGAGTTGAAGCCGTTGTAGTAGACGTTGTTCTCGATCAGCATCGGAAAACTGTCGGTGGCAGCCCGCATGACGGCCTTGTCGGGCACCACGGCCCCGATGGACCCCACGGGGCAGGCCAGGAGGGCCTGGTAGGCCTGGTAGCGCTCGCTCTCGCCTTCCGGCTGGCGATACACGGAGGAATACTCGCCGTTCTCGACGAACGACTTTGGCGCCAACTGCCGGCAGGTGTCGCAGTTGATGCAGGTCGAGTCGACAAAAAAGTTGCCGTCGATGTTGGATGCGAGACGTTTTGTTTGGTCAGCCATTCAAATATCTGTACTGTCGCCTTCGGCTCTGGGGTCCTGCCACCGGTTTCCCCCGCCGTGCTCCGAACTGCTGCGCGCGGCGGGTGGCCCCCTACCGGCGTCACCCCTCCGCCTCCGGCAACATCTGTCGTTTCTTGCGGGTGGCGCCGCATGGGACCCGGGCGGAGCGGAAGAGCCTACAGCCGAGTCATCGGGGCTGCGACGGCGAAAGGATCTGAGCACGTCCGGGTGATGCGGCGACAGGACCCGCAACCTCACCGCTGAATACATTCATCATACTCTACCAGCTTGGGCTAGGCCAGTGATCTGCTAGAATGCTCGCCATGGAAGAGCCCCTTACCTTTACCGACCCCGACGGCCACAAGGTCGCCGGCATCCTCACCAGGCCCGAGAAGAAGACGGACCGCATCGCCGTGCTCTACCACGGGTTCCTCTCCAACAAGAACAGCGCGACGAACCGCACCCTGACCAACATCCTGGTGCCCCAGGGAATCGCCACGTTCCGGTTTGATTTTTTCGGCCAGGGCGAGAGCGAGGGACCGTTCGAGCAGACCACCGTCACCGTGGCCGTCAAGCAGGCGCTGGCAGCGCTTGCGTTCGTGAAAGACAAGGGCTATCGGAAGTTCGCGCTCGTGGGTTCCAGCTTCGGAGGGCTCGTGGCAATCCTGGCGGCGGCCAAGTGGGAGAAGCTGGCCTGCTTGGCGTTGAAATGTCCCGTGCCGGATTTTCCGGAGATGCTCGAACTGGAATTCGGCGATAAAGGCATGGCCGAATGGAAGAAGAGCGGCACGATCCCGAACGTGGTCCCTGGTGGGAGCAGCCGGATCAAACTCTCCTACGCGTTCTACGAAGACTGTCTCCTGCACATCGGCTACAACGTGGCGAAGGCCATCACGGCTCCCACTCTCATCGTTCAGGGCGATGCCGATGAATACGTCCCGCTTCACCAATGCCGGCGTCTCTCCGAGGCGCTGGGCGGGAAATGCTCGCTGGTGGTGCTACCGGGGGCCGATCACCATTTCTCGAACGCGGGCGACTTCGGCGAGATGACGACGCTGCTCAGCCAGTGGGTCTCGGATCACCTGAACGCGAAAGTTTCCTAGATGCGGCGGGTCCTGTTGCCTGCGGCTTCGGGGTCCTGCCGCCTGCATCCCCCGCCGTGCTCATGACCCGTTGCAATCGAGGGGGTGACACCGCATGGGCGCCCAGCTGCAGCGCGGGGCGTACAGCCGGGTTCCGGGACTTCGACGGCGAAACGCCCAGCTGCACTGGGCTATGCGGAGGCAGGACCCACTCAAAAGAGCAACGGGTTCCCCGCTGCGCGCGGCGGTGGGCCCCCTTCCGGCGTCACCCCTACGCCTCCGGCAACATCGAGTTCCATGCGGCGCCACCCGCTACATCCTGAGCAGCCACAAAAACTCCGTCGTCACGATCAGGTTGTTGAGCATGTGGCCAAGGATCGCCGGCAGAAGGCTGCGGGTCCGCTCGTAAGCCAGCGCCCACAGGGTCCCGCTCCAGAACACTGAGACAAATCCGATCGCGCCGTACCCATGGACCATCGCAAACAAAGCCGCGCTCAAACCCACCGCAGGCCATACCCCCACCGTCTTGCGCAGGGTCGCGTAGAGCACCCCGCGAAAGGCGAGCTCCTCGATGAACGGCGCCCACACCACGCTGTCGAGTATCTCGCAGGCCACCAGCCACGGCGGGCTCCATAGCAGCCCTTCCAGCAATCCATCAGCCCAATGTGGAGTGACCTGGAGCATTCCACTCACGACGGTGATGGCCACTTCTCCAAGCACGGACAGGCTGAGCACCACGAGAGTCGCCCCCGCTAACCGGGGGAGATTTTCCGCAGCCACATGCAGCCCGAACGCGGCCGGGAACGACAAGCCACGGGCCGACAGGTATCGGACCAGCCACCACACCAGGGGCAGGCCGGCCGCCAGCGTGGCGATGCCGTTGTACGGAGACTCCTTCGGTAACAGGAAGGAGGCGACGAAGCCGACCAGGAGAAACCCGAAGACGCCGCGGATGAAGAGCCCATAACCGTCGCGGCTTGTCCATACTGGCGGCAGTGGAGCGTCCCCAACCGCAACGCTCATCCGGCGCGGCAAGATTCGTCCCAGCACGCCGATCCCAAGACCCAGGAGAACCAGTTGCGCCACAATCAGAACGGTCCATCGATTCAGTAACGCCTTGCCGCGCGCGTCGATGGCCGACTCCGCCTGCCGCTGCGTATGCCGGTCGCCCAGCACGGCAGCCACCCGCGCCACCAGCACATCGGCAAACCAGCCCGGCGGGAGCTCCGACCGGATCTCCGTAAGCAAGGCCCTCCCCCGCTCGTGATCGAGCGGAGCGCCCAGGTAAGCCACGCGGATCCATTGCGCCATTTTGAACGCCGACTCGCCCTGGAATTCCCAGGGCACCAGCGCGGTACTCACGCGTCCTGTTTGGCCGTCCTCAGCCAGCAGCACGACGCGATAGAGCTGGGCCACGGGCGAAGGCCCCGTTCCGATGAGCTCGTCATACCAGGCGATCACATCCGTCAGCGTCTCCTCGCCGCCGGCGAACACCGTATACAGCGTGCGCTTCCATTCCGGCGCCCTGTGCAGGGCCTCGCGCAGGTCCATTTCGCGGGTCGCGAGCTGCTCCAAAGATTCCTCTGGCCGCTCAAGCCGGTCCAGCGGCGACGCGGGAGTAGCCCACATGGCAAAGGTGAGATAGGCGGCTGCGAATACTGCGCAAACGGCGGTCACCCAGGGAGAGAGAGCGGGTGCAGAAAGCGGTGCAACCGGAGGACTCTGCACCTCATCTGCAGTCTGATCGGACATGGGGCGGCAGTATAACACTCCTTCCCTAAAAGGGACACTTGTGGTATGGAATAGCCCGGCCATGCAAGACCATATTTCCGAATTATCTCCTTCGGCCCGACTGCTCCTGGGACCCGGCCCCAGCCTTGTCCATCCTCGCGTACTCCGCGCCATGAGCGCCCCGCTCCTCGGCCATCTTGACCCCGAATTCCTGACGATCATGAACCAGGTGCAGACCCTCTTGCGCGCGGTCTTTCAGACGGGCAATCCCTTCACGATCGCCGTCTCCGGCACCGGCTCGGCTGGCATGGAAGCAGCGTTGGTGAACCTCATCGAACCGGGAGACCAGGTGATCGTGGGCGTGAACGGCGTGTTCGGAGCGCGCATGGCCGACATCGTGGGACGGGCCGGCGGCAAAGCCGTGAAGCTCGAAGAACCGTGGGGACGGGTTATCGATCCTCAACGCCTTGAAGAGGCGCTGAAACAAGCGGGGTCCGTGAAAGCGGTCGCGTTGGTCCATGCGGAGACCTCCACCGGCGCCCACCAGCCGTTGGAGGAAGTCGGCGCGCTCTGTCGGCGACACGGAGCACTCCTGGTCGTAGATACCGTCACCTCTCTGGCCGGTGTGCCGGTTCAAGTGGATGCGTGGGGTATCGACGCCTGTTACAGCGGAACCCAGAAGTGCCTGAGCTGCCCGCCGGGACTCGCGCCACTCACCCTCAGCCCGCGCGCACTCGAGGTCATCAAGGCCCGCAAAACAAAGGTGCAGAGCTGGTACCTCGATCTGTCCATGATCGCGGACTACTGGGCGGAGGGTAAGCGCGCGTATCACCACACCGCCCCCATCAGTATGGTCTATGCGCTCCACGAAGCCCTGCGGCTCGTGGTGGAAGAGGGCCTGGAGGCGCGCTTCGCGCGCCACCGCCGCAACAGTGCCGCGCTGATGGCCGGGCTGGCAACGCTCGGCTGTGAGCCGCAGGCGCAGCAGGGACATCGGTTGCCCACGCTCAACTGTGTCCGGATCCCCAAGGGCGTGGAGGAGGCCGTTGTCCGCAAGACGCTGCTCGCTGAATTCGGCATCGAGATCGGCGGCGGGCTCGGTCCGCTCGCCGGGCAGGTGTGGCGCATCGGGCTGATGGGAGAATCCTCACGGCACGAGCACGTCGTGACCCTCCTCTCCGCCCTCGAACAGATCTTCCGCCGGCACGGGTGGACCAAGCAGGCCGGGCCCGCCCTGGCCGCCGCCTTGCAGTCTTACGCCATATAACGCCGTATAAATATCACTTGTTGCCCCGCCACTCGATTCAGGCGTAAAATTAAGGGGTGGCACCGTGAGGTGGCTAACTGCGTTCGTTCCAACGAAAGGAGGACCGTATGCCGTGGGGATTGCACACCAAGGACACGCCGGGAAACGGGCGGGTCATGATCGTGGACGACGAGGAGAACGTCCGGAAGGTGCTCCGCTTGGCGTTGACCAAAGCGGGCTACGACGTCGTGGAGGCCGAGCACGGCGGCGAGGGCATCGAGATGATCGGCGCGGATGACAATGCGCTCATGATGGACGTCATCCT
>DASYQR010000032.1:0-43377 GCA_036005325.1 Nitrospirales bacterium
GCGATCCACCACAACAGCCCGCGCCGGGACGGAGCCTTCATCAAGGTCAGCTGTGCCGCACTGCCGGAGTCCTTGCTTGAGACCGAACTGTTCGGGCATGAGCGGGGGGCCTTTACGGGGGCGGTGCGGCAACGCAAGGGACGTTTCGAGTTGGCGCACCAGGGGACGCTCTTTCTGGACGAGATCGGGGAGATTTCGCCGCTGGTGCAGGTCAAGCTGCTGCGTGTGCTACAGGAGCGGCAGTTCGAGCGGGTCGGGGGAAATCAGACAATCGAGGTGGACGTGCGTCTGATCTGCGCGACCCAGCGGGACTTGAAGAAGGAAGTCCAGGCCGGGCGGTTCCGGGAAGACCTCTATTACCGCCTGAGCGTCGTGCCGATCTACCTTCCCGCGCTCCGGGAACGGCGGGAGGACGTGCTCGTCCTGGCGGACCATTTCCTGGGGGGCTTCGCATTACGTATAGGCAAGCGAGCACGGGTGTTTTCTCAGCGGGCCAAGGAACTGCTGCTTCGCTATTCGTTCCCCGGGAACGTCCGCGAGCTGGAGAACACGGTGGAACGGGCCGTGACCTTGAGTCGTGACGGAAAAGAGATTGAGCCCTGGGACCTCTGCGGGTTTCCCTCGTGCCCGTATCTTGGGGGCTCGTCCCAGCCGACCTGCGGGTTCTGCAGCGAAGGGATCTCGATGGCGGAGAACAAAGCGGCGCTGGTGGAACGACTGGACACCGCCCGCGAACAGTTCGAGAAGCAATTCATCATCAAAGTGCTGGAGCGGACGAAGGACAACAGAACGGAGGCCGCCAAGCAGCTCGGCATGTCGCGCAAAGCGCTCTGGGAGAAGTGCAAGCGCTACGGCATCACGAAGGGCGGCAACGGGGGGGAGGAGGCCGAGGAGGCATGAGCCCTCCACGTAGGGGCGAGGCGCTGCCTCGCCCTCTTTTTTGTCCCGCGTAGGGGCGGACCCCCGTGTCCGCCCTGATGTTCCTATGTAGGGGCGGGATTCATCCCGCCCGCTTTTTTCTTCCGGTCACCCTGAGCACAGTCGAAGGGTTTCATTAACATCCCTCGCCCCATTTATGGGGAGAGGGTGCGGGTGAGGGGAACGGCACGGGGACTGGCTACTTTTCGACTTTGAAAAGTTGCCTGTCCCCCTTCTTGTGCCTGTATCTTTTTCGTTCCCCCCGCCGGCCGCTCCAATAAATCCATTCAACTTTTCCAGGTAACCTCGTGTCTAACCGAGCAATGAAGGACCTCATCCCAACGGAACACATCGAGCGCACCATTCTCCTCATCCGAGGGCATAAGGTCTATTGGACGTGGACCTCGCCAAGCTTTACGGCGTCACGACTTTTAATCTCAATAAGGCCGTGAAACGGAACCTGGACCGTTTCCCTGAAGACTTTATGTTTCAACTGACTTATCAAGAAGTTAGAAACTTGATATTCCCAAATGGAATATCAAGTTGGGGAGGCACTCGCAAGCTACCAAGAGTTTTCACAGAGCAGGGGGTAGCCATGCTCTCCAGTGTGCTCAAGAGCAAGCGCGCGGTGCACGTGAACATCGCGATCATGCGAGCCTTCGTGCGCCTGCGAGAACTGATCGCCTCCAACAAGGATCTGGCCAAGCGGCTGGATGAACTCGAAAAGAAATACGACTCACAATTCAAGGTGGTTTTCGACGCCATCCGCCATCTCATGGCGCCCTCGCCACCATCCAAACCCCGCATCGGCTTCCGCGCGTAACCTCTTCTCCTTCCCTTTTCTTTCCATCGCCGGCGTCGCGTTTAACCTCTTGCGGGTGGCGCCGGGTTGTCCGCCAGATTAATTCTCTGATAGGTCAGAGCGGGGGCTGCCTCTAACGCGGCCGTAGAGGAGCGCCCCTTCCACCATTGTCCATGATCCGAGGGCGCGGGGGAACCCGTTGCCTTCTTGATGCAATGGGTCCATGGGAGCGGGAGGCACCCCCGCGACAGGCCACTCTTTTCCCCGGCGACAGGACCCGCTCTTCATCCCCCCCCACGCCGGCTTCTCTTCCTTGTGCATGACTTTAATGGGGAGGAGTGGGTCTCAAGTAACTTTTCGAAGTGAACTCGTGTCTCACTACACGATGATGGATCTCATCCCAACGAACGCACATTTCTCCCCTTAGCAGTGTCATAAATGCGACCGACTACATGGCAAGCAGAGATGGTTGCATCGATGGAGCAGAGATGGTAACATTGGAGTTACCATAGTATGGCGACGATTCGGCTTCTGGAATATCTCGATGCCGAGGGTCGTTCCCCCTATGGCGCCTGGTTCGACGGCCTCAGCGGGCCGGCGGCGGCGAAGGTTACGGCGGCTCTGTACCAACTGGCAGCAGGCAACTGTTCGAATGTGAAAGGTGTCGGGTCGGGAGTGTTCGAGCGGAAAATCGATTTCGGCCCTGGTTACCGGATCTATTTCGGCAAGGACGGCAACAGCGTGGTCATCCTGCTCGGCGGCAGCACCAAGAAGCGCCAGCAGCACGCGATCGAGACGGCGAAAGAGCGCTGGGCGGCGTATCGCCGTCGCAAAGGCGTGTGAGCGAGGGGGAAGACGGTATGGCACTTACTCGGGATTTCAAGGACACGGTGGTCGCGCGCGTGCAGCGCGATCCACGCTTTCGCGAGGCGCTCCTTACGGAGGCGCTCAACGCGTATCTCGAAGGTGACACCGCCGCCGGCAAAGCCATCCTGCGTGACCTGGTCAACGCCACGCTCGGCTTCGAGGAGCTGGCCAAGGAGACCAACAAGCCGAGCAAGAGCCTGCATCGGATGTTAGCTCCGCGCGGCAACCCGAGCACCGAGAATTTCTTCGGCATCGTGCACGCCTTGCAAAAGAAAACGCGGGTGAAGCTGCGCGTGACGGCCAAGGCAAGCTAAGGGCAGCCCACGCCACCCCCCGCAGCGGCTTCCCGCGCCTAACCACTCTTCCTCTTCCAATCTCTTCCCCCCGTGGCGCGCTAGTCTTTCCCACGCGGGTGGCGCCTGCTATCTGGCCTGAGCGGGATCTGCCTCAACCGCGGCCGTAGAGGAGCGCCCCTTCCACCATTGTCCATGATCCGAGGGCGCGCCGACCGGGAGCGGGAGGCAGCCCCGCGACAGGCCCCACTTCTTTCTTCCACCCTCCCCCCGCGCCACCCCCTCCCTTCCTGCATGACTTTACGGAGGAGGAGTGGTAGGTTTTCGTGACAATTCAAAAGGGGAGGGCTATACTGCTATCGCGATTCCAGACACGTGAACTGAGAGGTGACTATGGCGAAAAACAGCTATACGGCGATTGTAGAAAAAGAGGGCAGCCTGTACGCAGCGCTCTGTCCCGAACTGGACGTGGCCAGCCAGGGAACGACGATTGAGGAGGCGACCGCCAATCTCAAAGAAGCGGTGGAATTGTTCCTTGAATGCGCGGACGCGAAGGAAATCAAACGGCGGCTTCATACCGAGGTGTTTATAACGCGCTTCGAAGCAGCGCATGGGTAAACTGCGCGTTCTTTCCGGCCGCGATGTCTGCAAGATTCTTGAAAAACATGGCTTCCAAGAGGCAAGGCGGCGCGGCAGTCATGTAGTGATGCAGCGTCGAATCGAAGCGGGGACGGTCACAGTCCCGGTTCCTGATCACCCTGAGCTCGCCATCGGCACACTCCTCTCGATTATTCGACAGAGCGGCGTCGCCCGTGCGGAATTTGAGTCCTGACGCTCCGCTATTTTTTACCGCCCGGCCGCATCGGCTTCCGCGCTTAACCACTCTTCTTCTTCCAATCTCTTCCCCCCGTGGCGCGCTAGTCTTTCCCACGCGGGTGGCGCCTGCTGTCGGGCCTGAGCGGGGTCTGCCTCTAACGCGGCCGTAGAGGAGCGCCCTTTCCACCCTTGTCCATGATCCGAGGGGCGAGGGGGAACCCGTTGCCTTCTTGATGCAATGGGTCCATGGGAGCGGGAGGCGGCCCCGCGAAAGGTCCATCTTTTCCTGGCGACAGGCCCCGCTTCTTTCTTCCACCCTTCCCCGCGCCACCCCCTCTTTATCCTGCATGACTTTACGGAGGAGGAGTGGTAGGATTCGGGGCCGATGAGAGTCAGGAAAAGGTACCTCACCAATTTCTTGTCCCCTCGCTATTCCTGTTCTGATGAGGTGGAGAAGATAGGCCAGTCTGATGGTACCTGACATTTATCGCCTCGCACAAAACTATTCAGTATCAATTGTTGGTGAACGCCATGTCTGAACGTGTTGTCGGCATCCAGTCCGCAATACTCCGGTGGGCAAGAGAGAGCAGGATATAGCTTGCTCGACGTTGCGTCCATTATGGGTAAAGAGGTAGGGGATATCGAAGCATGGGAAAGCGAAACCGATGAGGAGAAACCTACCTATGTACAGCTTGAGAAGCTCGCTTATCAAGTTTACAAGCGTCCCATAGCTGTTTTCTTTCTGCCAGATCCTCCGCCAGAGCAAGACATAAAAACATCATTTCGCACTTTGCCTGATTTCGAGATCGAAAGGCTCTCAGCGGATACGCGGTTTGCCCTCCGATATGGACAAGCCATGCAGCTTTCCCTAGCGGAGTTGAACGAAGGCGTCAACCCTTCCGAAAAGAAACTATTCGTCGAGATTAAGCTTACACCAAAGATCAATATTGCTATCGCAGCTACTCAGGTGCGGCAATATCTTGGGATCACCCTAGACACTCAAATTCAGTGGAGAAGTAGTGAGGAGGCTTTGTATTTCTGGAGAGAACGCGTAGAGGAAGCTGGGATATTTGTTTTCAAGAGATCCTTTAAACAAAGAGAAGTATCGGGTTTCTGCCTTTCCAACAAAGAATTTCCGATAATTTACCTGAATAACAGTACTCCTAAAACACGTCAGATATTTAGCCTATTCCACGAGTTGGCTGTGGGCACGGGGACCGCGTTCAGCAGCTCAGACGGACGGCAGCTCATCCATGCGGACTTTGCGGCGCCCGTCCCCGAGCCCGCGACCTGGCTGTTGTTCGGCACGGGGCTGGTGGGGATCATCTTTCTGACACGATCACACAAGGAGGGACGAGTATGAAGATCCTGGGCGGGCTGATCCTGATCCTCGTCCTGACGGTGACGGGGGCGCAGGCGGACACGATTACGAGCGCCACGATGAGTAAGCAGGCGGGGGATCAATGGGTGGGCCTCATCATCCAAACCGCGGACGGCCATGGCGGGAGTGCGGGGTTTGGCTACATGTCCTGGGACTCGGTCTCTCCCGGGTGGCACTCAGGGCAAGCCTTCTACGTCAACATGGTGGTGAGCAGCTATGCGAACGGGGTCTCGGCTGGGACTGACCTGAGCCAGCTCCCGCCCACGGATGCGGTCTATCTGGTCGCTAGCTCGCTTGGCTTCGTGTTTCTCCCGCCGACCCATGCGCCGACGCTGACGGTCCTGGGGACGACGGAGTTTGGCGAGATCACGATCAACTTCGCCAATGGGACTGGGCTGTCCCTGCTCAGCGTCCCTGGCACCCTGTTGGCGGACTTTGAGCGGGTCCCGTGCCTCGGCGAAGATGTGGGGGAGGACTGTTACAACATCGTGAGCGCGCGGGCAGAGTGGCCCGCGACACGAGGTCCTGGTCACCCCGTCCCCGAGCCATCTACCGGGCTGCTCCTGGGTGCCGGGCTGGCCGGGCTTGCGACGTGGCGGAGAAAGAAGGCGGCGTAAGCGCATACATAGAATCGAGACAGACGGCGGTTCCAGCAATGGGACCGCCGTTTTTGTATGTGTGTCGCACGCGCTTGACAGCGTCCTGAGCGGTGGCCTAGCCTGGGCAATTCGCGTTTATGGTGGGACAACAACTGGGGAGCAGGCCAAACATGCCTGACAAGGCAAATGTGGTCGTGCTGCCTCCGGTAATTTTTGTGGTGGCTTTGTTATTAGGCCTGCTGATGGAGTACCTGGTCCCGATGCCAGTCCTGCCGCGGACACCAGCGCGATGGCTGGGTACCCTATTGATACTGGGTTCTCTGCCGATCGGCGTGTCGGCTATCCGTGAGTTGTTCAAGGCGAATACGGCCTTGGATGTTCGCAAACCAACGACCGTTATCGTGAAGACCGGAGCCTTTCGATTCAGTCGTAATCCCATTTATATAGCTCTGATCTTGTCCTATTTGGGGATCGCTTTGCTTATCGATTCCTTCTGGGTATGCCTGCTCGTTGTGCCAGCCGTAGCCATCTTGCAGATTGGCGTCGTTCGGCGTGAAGAATACTACCTCGAGCAAAAGTTCGGAGAGGACTACCGGCGCTACAAGGCCGTGGTTCGCCGGTGGATCTAACACTCTAGATTGGGAAATGATGGAAAGAACGGACCTTAGTTCTGGTCCTTGCGTTCCAGGTTCTCGACGCGCTGGTGGAGGTGGTCATAGGAGCTGCGGATGAGGGCCTGGGTTTCACGGAACCGTTCGTCAATCCGGGCCTGGTCCTGCGCGTACCGCCCTTCCACGAAAGTGGCGAAGCCTTCAGCCACAAGCCGGACCTGGTAACGAAGATCTTCGATCAGGACGCCGCTATGGCGCTTGCCCTCCTCAATCCTCTCATTCACTTCACCGAAGCGCCGATCTAGCTCACTGACGAGCCCGTTAAATCGGCCATCCAGATATTGAACAAGTTCCTGATCCATACCGCCTCCGCTGCTGTGTGAACAATAGGATGATCAGCCTTCCATGTCAATAAGACACGGCAGGTTGGCGAAAGGTAAAACCGGAAAAAGAAAAATGGGGCAGAAAAAGTGGACAGGCTACTTTAAGCGAATACCACTGAAAGCTTGCCGCTCCCACGATGACGCGGAGCGGCTTTCACGACAACCTGGACGTCACTTCCGAGTCGGGTAAGGCAGTCCAGCAAGCGGCGCTCCGAGACCCCGCGGAAGTTTCCCCTCAAGAGGGCGGACACTTTGGGCTGCGGCAACCCCAGTAGGTGCCCCGCTTGCGTTTGCGTCAGGCCCTTGCGCTTGATAAGTTCGGCGATCTTGGTCATGAGCTGCGCCTTGATGAGCATGGCATCCGCATCCGGCACGCCGATATCAGCGTAGACGTTTCCGCTGCCTGTCTGGACCTTAATCGCATGATGGGATTTGCGTTTCCTCATCGCTCGCAACTTTTTTTCAAGTGACATGTTATACCCAAATAGATATAATCGTCAAGGCTGCACTTTGCGAGGTCAAACTGTTTGACACGGGCTCGCCGGGAAAAGTTACTTGGAGAGCAGAAAAGGGGACACTCTACTTTGTTTGGGGAAGACGGGGACAGGCTCCGGCGGAAGGGAGCCAGTCCCCGCTGCGCGCTTGACAGGTCCCAAAGGGTAGCCTAGCCTGGGCCGCTAGCATGGAAACCTTTTTTGTGGTCGCCCTGGGACTGGCTGTCGCCGCCCTGCTGTACTCGCTAGGCCGAGGTTGGTATCGCCGACGGCAATCTGCAAAGAACGCAGATGCTCTCCTGTCTGACATCCTCAAACACAAGGATGGGTTTCGGCGATGATCCGCTCGTTACCATCAATATTGACTAACATGTGAGGCGACAAGATGGCCCTGATCGACTGTGCCGAGTGCGGGAAACAACTTTCCGACAAGGCTTTAGCGTGTCCGCACTGTGGAGCTCCCCCGACCGTGACTACGGATTCACAGGTGACGACGAAACCCTCAACGAAGACATCTTCCACAGTCCGACTCATTGTCGTTGTGCTGATGTTGGGAATTGCTGTGCTGTTCGCATGGGGCGTTTGGCGCGCGATGCCCCGTGAGAAGGCTGCTCCGCTCTCCGCTGATCTTAAAGAAGCACTTCGACAGCCGAAAAAGGTCGTGAATGAGCGAGTTCAGCTCAATGAGGGCCAGCACGTTCAATACTCTTTCACTCTCAATTCTGATGCTCGGATTCAAGTAAAAGTGACGGCTCAACCGAAACAAGTTGACGTCATGCTGATGACGAGACCGCAAGCTGAAAAGTTTCGAGAAGCAGCTGGTAATCTGTTTGGCGGTCAATACTCATATCAAAAAGCACTCTCTAGTCAGTCCGTCCTGCATATGGATAGGACGGGAGCTTTGCCTCGTGGTGAATGGTCGATAATCGTCAAGCGTCCAAGTGAAGCGCTTTTGTTTCAAGATCCAACAGCTGCAGAAATAGTCGTCACGGTCTACTAATCGGCACTGGGATAAGAATAAGAAAAGGGGGCCCGGCCTGAGAAAGACGGGCGCGGCACGCGGCGCCCCTACGAGAAATGTTTACCGGATTGGGGGAGGGCGTATCGCGATACGCCCCTACAAACAGAGCTTGTTCGACCCGGAACTTCGATCAGATGTGACGGGATATTCAATACCACCAGTGATTGAAAGACGGGGGACAGGCCCCGGCAGAAGGGGGCCAGTCCCCTAGGCCGAGCCTTTCATCTGCGCGTCGAGGAAGTCCTCGAACTCCAATTCGACGCCGCAGGCCGTGCAGGCGATGGGCTCATCGGGCGGGGGAGGGAAGACCTCTTCCTTCTGCATCACGCCCTGGCAGACGTGATAGAAATGCCCACGAGAATTCTCTTCGTCCAAGGGATCCGCGATATATGCCAACACCATATCAAACCGTCATCCGTCGGTAGCATGCCTGTCCATCGTACGCGCGGCACAGTGTACAGACTCCGCCGGTTGCTTGGCAATGCCACCGTTGCACTCCTGTCGCTGCCGGCCGTCGCCTCGGCGGCCTGCACGGTGGAACGGGGAATCGCGGGGGAGCCCGCGCTGTTCGTCCGGCACCTCAGCCCTGATTGCACCAAACCGGAACGCGCCGCGCAGGCGGTCCCGGCCGTGGAGATTCTCGCTGCCCTTAAGGCCGGCAAGGGCGTCTCCATCCGGAATGCGGTCGTCTCCGGCGACCTGCTGCTCACCCGACTCCAATCGGTGCCGCTGGCGTCCGTCTCCCTGTCACCGTCCGTTCTGGCCGACCTTGTCACGCGGGTCACGGAAGTCCGTGTCATCCGCGGACCCTTTGAGATCCGGGATTCGGTCGTGGAGGGCATCCTGGATACGCAGCTCAAACCCGATATGGTCGAGCATCGCATGCTGGGCGACATGGTAGTCATCCAGGGGCCGGTCACGTTCCGGGGGACCACGTTTGCCAAAGACGTGGACCTTTCGAGGACGATCTTTGTGGGGCCGGTCGAGAGCGCCGAAACGGTGTTCCTCGGGGACGCCCTCTTCCTCTCCTGCATCTTCGCCAAGCCGGTCACTTTCGAGAAGACCGCTTTTGCCGGCAACACGCGCTACTATCAGGCCGTCTTTCATGAGCCGGTGACGTTTCTGCGCGCGGGCTTCAGCGGGTTGACGAACTTCCTGTCGGTCACGTTCAAGAAAGAATCGAGCTTCTCCCGGGCCTATTTCAAGATGGGGACCGGCTTTTCGGGCAGCCGGTTCGAGGGGATTTCCGACTTCTCCGAGTCCCTGTTCGAGAAGAATGCGTTCTTCACGCACGCCGTCTTCGCCGCCGATACCTATTTCCGGCGCGCCACGTTCCGCGGCGAGGCCAATTTTTCCGATGCCGCTTTCAAAGCCAAGGATGACTTTGCCAAGGTGTTCTACCAGCAACAACCCAACTTTACCCGGGCCAAGTTTGCCACGCCCCGTTCGTCCATGGGGTTTGAGAACCCTATCCTGCTCATCGTCATCGGGGTCGCGCTGACATTCTTCCTCATTGCCTTTATCATCATCCTGAAAAGAGGGTAGGCTGGATTTCCTACAATATCTTGACGAAATACTTGCCTTGATCCCTAAATATGGTATATTTGTAAGTTTATGACCGAGCTTCCTGACACTGGGGTGGAGACCGCCGAGTCTTCCTACCACGTCCGCCTGGACGAGTTCGAAGGTCCCCTTGATCTTCTGTTGCACCTGATCAAAAAGAGCGAGATCAACATCTACGACATTCCGATCGCCGTGATCACAAAGCAGTACCTCGAGTACATCAGCTTGATGAAGTGCCTCAACCTGGACGTCGCCGGGGAGTTTCTGGTGATGGCGGCGACGCTGATCCACATCAAGTCACGGATGCTGCTGCCGGACGACTCCGAAGGCGACGATGAGGACGACAGCGGCGAAGACCCGCGCGCCGAGTTGGTCCGCCGGCTGCTGGAATACAAGCAGTTCAAGGAAGCGGCAGGCGAGCTGGTCCAGCGTGGGCAGCAATGGCGGGAGGTGTTCGGCCGCCCCGCGTTAGAGAGGGGACAGATTTCAAATCTGTCCCCAGAAGAAGACGAGGACGACACGATACTGGACCTGACGCTGTTCGACCTTGTGGATTCCTTTCAGGACATCATTCAGCGGACGCCGGCGAAGGCCTTGGTCGAGGTGACCGCAGATCACCTGACGGTCAAGGACCGGATGAATCACATTCTGGAGCAGCTGGAAAGCGAATCCACCGTCCCATTCGAGACGTTGTTCCATCCCGAAGAAGGGCGCATGGTCGTGATCGTGACGTTTTTGGGCTTGCTGGAGCTGATCCGGATCAAATTGGTGCGGGCGTATCAGTCCGAGGCCTTCGGGTCCATCCTCGTGTCGCGGGTCTTCCTGCCGGCGACGGCTGAGGATGCAGCACTTGGGGAGAATCAACTATGAAAACTGCGGAAGCAGCGGGTGTGGTGACGATGGCGTACGACGATTCCAACGGACACGGGAATGGTCATGAGGAGAGCAATGACCATGTTGCCGAGTCAGAAGCCGGAGACGTCGTGAAAACAGAAACTCCTTTGTCAGGCCTGAAGGGAATCGTGGAAGCGATTCTCTTTGTCTCAAGCGAACCGCTCTCGGTGGATTGTCTACAGGGAGTGGTAGAGGGCGTCTCCCGCGCGGAGCTGATGGGCGCGCTGCGGGCGCTCCAGGCCGACTATGCGGCCGAGGGGCGCGGTTTGCAGGTCGTCGAGATTGCCGGCGGCTTTCAGATCACGACGCGGCCTGACTGCGCGCCGTGGATCAAGCGGTTGGAGAAGGCCAAGGCCGGCGCCAAACTGTCGCGCTCGGCGATGGAGACACTGGCTATCATCGCGTACAAGCAGCCCCTGGTCCGGTCCGAGATCGAGCAGATCCGCGGCGTGGATACCGCCGGCGTACTCCACACGCTCCTCGATCGGAAACTGATCCGCATCGTCGGCCGGAAAGATGTCCCCGGCCGTCCCATCATGTACGGGACGACGAAGCAGTTCCTGCAGGCCTTTGGATTGAAGGATCTTGCCGATCTGCCGGCTCTCCGCGACATCAAAGACCTCAAGGAGGCCGAGCCGTTCACGCTGCCGAACGTGGATCCGGAGACGGAGGCAGGACCGGCTCCCGAAACAGTGGCGCACGGGTGAGAAACCCGCTACAATCCCTCCATCGTTCTTACCGGGAATCCTATGGACCTCAAAGAGCCTATTGAGAAACTCGCGATTCCGCCGACGCGCTTCACCCAGCACCTGACATTCCCCGATCCCGCCAAGATCCACATCTACGACGACACGCTGCGGGACGGCGAGCAGATGCCCGGGGTGGCCTTTTCCCCCGAGCAAAAACTGGAGCTGGCTAAGCTGCTCTCCGAAATCGGCGTCCACGTCATCGACCCGGCCTTTCCGGCCGTCTCCGAGTCGGACCGTAAAGGATTACAACTGATCGTCCAGGCCCAGCGCCGCGGCGAGATCCGAAAAGATATTGAAATTCTGGCCATGTGTCGGAGCCTCAAAGAAGACATCGACGCGGTCGTGGATACGGTTACCGCTGTCGGAGCCAAACCGGACGACGTCAGCGTGCTCGTGCTTTCGACCTTGTCCGACCTGCACCTCAAGTACAAACTCGGCAAAACGTTGTTGCGCCGCGCGGGCCAGCCAGAAAACCAATGGCTGGACCGGCCGCTGGATTACTACCGCGAGCAGAATCTGGACCTGATCACCGGCGCCATCCGTTACGCCAGAGAGCAAGGATTCTCGCGCGTCGAGTTCGCGGCTGAGGATGCGTCGCGGTCGGATGTCATCTACGGTGAGATCTGGGCCAAGGCTTGCGTCGCGGCGGGCGGCACGCGCATGTGCTTCTCGGATACCTGCGGAGTGTTCACACCCGAGGCCGTGGATCACTACATTCCGCGGCTCGTGAAAGTCCTCGGCTCCGTGCCCATGACGGCGCATTTCCACAACGACTTCGGCTTGGGGGCGATCAACACGGTGCGCGCGATCAGCCACGGGGCCTTGTATGCGGGGGTCACGGTCAACGGCATCGGGGAGCGGGCCGGCAACACGCCGCTCCATGAGTTCGTCATGGTGCTGAAGATGCTGTATGGGATCACGATCCCGGGCTTCCGGTACGACTTGCTGACCGAACTGCGCCGCAAGATCGAACGGTACTCAGGGATTCCGCTCCAACCGCATGAGCCGATCGTGGGCGAGGGCGTCTTCAAGCACGAATCTGGGATCCACACGGCCGCGATCGCGATCCATCCCGCCATCTATCAGTTCATTGCCGAAGAGTCCGTGGGGGGCGAGCAGCGCTTCGTGTTCGGCAAACACAGCGGCGCCGCCGCCGTCGAGACCGTGCTGGCCAAGCATACCAAGACATTGAAGGACCGTGGGGTGGAGATCAGCCCGGAATTGGTGAAGCACGTCCTCGACCGCGTCAAGACGCTGCGGGAGCAGATGCTGCCCGAGAAGGGCTACCCCGAGGCCATCGAGGGACACTACCAGCACTATTACTCGCTCGGCCTCTCCGAAGAGCGGATCGTCGAGCTGGCCCTAGAAGGCCATTCCAAGCGAGCCCAGCGCGCGGCCTCTTGACGGTTCACTTGTCTCCCTCTCCATCCTCCCGTAGAATCAACTCATGAGTGACGCACCCGCTCTGATTTTGCCTGAAAAGTCCCGCTCCATCGGCAACGATCTCCGGCGCCAACTCGGCGCCGACAAAGTCAAGGACGACTTTCCGACCATCACGGCCTACTCGGTGGACGCCAGCATTTACAAGGTGGTCCCCAAGGCCGTCGTGCAGGCTGAGACCGAGGACGACATCGCCGTCACGGTGGCCTATGCGCGGTCCAGTGGCGTGCCGATCACGCCGCGGGCCGCCGGCACGAACCTCACCGGATCGGCCGTCGGCGAGGGGATCATCCTCGAGTGCGGCCGGATGAACCGGATTCTCGAGTTGAACGTCGACGAGCGCTGGGCGCGGGTCCAGCCGGGACTGAACCTCACCGAGTTCAACAAGAAACTCGAGCCCCACGGCCTAATGTTCGGGCCCGATCCTTCCAGCCGTGACATGTGCAAACTCGGCGGGATGCTCTCGAACAATTCGGCCGGCCCCCATACGCTCCGGTACGGCTCGGTGAAAGACAACGTGCATGCCATCCGTATGCACCTCGATACTGGCGCCTGGCTGATGGCCGAGGTCCTGGCAGACGGCGATCCGGCCACCGATGCGCTACTCGGGAACCATCCAGCGCTTGCCGAGACCATGGCGCTCGTCCGAAAGAATGCCGATCTCATCCGGAGCAAGAAGCCTACGGTCTCCAAGAACAGTACGGGCTACAACTTGTTCGGACTGGTGGACGGACTGGAGCAGGGGATTGTGGACCTCCCCAAGCTCTTCGTGGGAAGCGAGGGGACGCTGGGCGTCATCAGCGAGGCGACGCTCACGCTCGTGGCAAAACCGAAAACGACGGCGACCGCGCTGATCCATTTCCGGCATCTGGAAGAAGTCGGGCAGGCGGTCTTCGATCTCCTGCCGCTCACGCCGATGGCGTTGGAGGTGATGGACGCCAACACGCTCGATCTGATCAATCGGTCGACGCATGGCGTGCCGGCCGATGCGGCGGCGACCCTGCTGGCCGAGTTCGATGGCACACTCGATTGTTCCATCGCCGAAATCCTCGAGCGGGTGAAAGGCATCTGCCGGAAGTATCGGCTTTGCCAGGACCCCACGATCGCGGTGGAAAAGGAGCATCAGGAGCAGCTCTGGAAGGCGCGCAACGCGCTCTACCCCACGCTGTACCGCTACGACGCCAAGAAGAAGCCCATCAACTACGTGGACGACGTCGTCGTCCCGGCCGACCGGATCGCCGAGCTGGTGCAATACCTGTCCACGTTCTTCAAGGGGCAGGACGTGAACGTAGCCATCTTCGGCCACATCGGCAACGGCAACGCCCACATCGTTCCCTTGCTGGACGTCAACGACAAGCACGATTTCGACGCGATGGTGGCGGGGTACCATGAGATTCACCAGACTGTCATGACGCAGTTTGGCGGCTCCATCTGCGGCGAACACGGCGACGGGCGCGTGCGGGCCGAGTTCGTGCCCACGTTTTTCGGCGAGGAACTCTACGCGCTCTTCAAGCAGGTCAAGTCGGCGTTCGACCCGACGTCGGTCCTGAACCCGGGCGTGAAGATCAGCACTACCCCTTTCACCGAACACATCGACTACGTGCGGCTCTCCAAGCCCTGCGCTACTTGCGGCAAATGCAATTCGGTCTGTCCGGTCTTCGATGTCTTCCAGACGGAAGACATGAGCTCGCGGGGCTGGTTCGAGATCGTGACTGCGCCGGGCTACGAGTACCTCAATTCGAAGCGGGTGGTAGAGGCCTGCGTCAACTGCAAGTCCTGCCGGACGGTCTGCCCGGCCGGCGTGGACGTGTCGGACCTGATCATGCAGAAACGGGCCGAGCATCCCAACAAGCTCGCGGGGGCAATGTTCGCCTTACAGGGACAGCCCTGGCTGTTCGAACCGTTCATCAAGCTGATGGGCCGCACGCAGGGACTCTGGGATCGTCCGTTGCCGCGCCGTCTGTTGGAAAAGGCGCTTGCGCCGGTTTTGCATCGGCTTGCCTCGACCGCCCAACTGCCGGCGGACATGGTGCTGCCGAAGCTGACGTCTCACTTGCTGCGCGAGCGCTATGCCTCCCTGACGGAAGAGCAGGGGCATCGTGGGCCGGTGGCCTATTTCCACGGCTGCGCAGCCAACTATTTTCAGGACGGCGTGGGCGATGCGGTGATCGCAGTCTTGCGGCGGAACGGCATCGAACCGGTCCTGCCGCGCCAGCACTGCTCGGGTACGCCGATCGAAACCTACGGTCACGTCGGCCGGGTGAAAGACTACGCTCGGTTCAACGTCGAATCACTGAATCGCTACGACACGATTGTCACCGGCTGTGCCTCCTGCACGCTCAGCCTGAAGGATTATCCGAAATGGTTCCAGGGCGAGGATCGGCGCAAGGCCGAAGCGGTGGCGGGGAAAGTGCGGCATATCTCGGAGATGCTGGCCGGCGAGGGCTTGAAAGCCGCGCCGACCAAGCCTTGCCGGAAGACGGTCACCTACCATTCTTCCTGCCATCTGCGCGCGGCCGGCGTGAGCAAGCCGCCGCGGGATCTGTTGAAGCGGATTCCCGGCGTGACGTTCGTCGAGATGCGGGACGCCGACCGCTGCGCCGGCGGGGCGGGAACGTTCATCGTGAAGGACTACAAGACGTCGCAGAAGATTTTCGAGCGCAAACGCGCGGCCATCCGCGATAGCGGGGCGCAGGTCGTGGCCACGTCGTGCCCGGCCTGCATGATCCAGCTCAAGAACGGGCTCCGTGGCGAAGTGGAGGTGCTCCACATCGCCGAGCTGCTGAAAGAGGCGTACAGGGATTGAAGAAATCCGACTACATCGCCATCGCCCTGGCCGTGGTCGTCATCATCATCCTCACGCTCCTGCCGTCGCCCAAAGACAATAATCCGCCGGTCCCTCCTGATTCCAAACATCAGGGCCTCAAGCTGGAGAAGGATTGCCTGGCCTGTCATGTGAAGGGCGGAGAGCGCCCGTTAAAAGACCGGCACCCCAAGCGCCAGGATTGCTTTCGCTGCCACAGACTAGGGGTTTAATTTAAAGGACTTGACAATCAGGGTTTTATCCAGTACAGTGCTGTTCAGTCAGAGCCGAGACGGTCCGGCGGCGATGACGGTAACCATACTCCGGACCCGCGATCGCATCGCGCTCAGGTCCAGTTCGGAGCAGATTCCTCCCAGGTTTTGCCTCCCTTCGGTTCTCTGATCCCGTAACAATGCGATCCATACTGAAAGGATAGCTCTGTGCAGACGACTGTTCAAAGCAGTTTCAACAATCTCGGCTTGTCCGAGGCCATCTTGAGCGATATTGCCAGGGCGGGGTTCTCGGAGCCGACGCCCATTCAGGCCCAGGCCATTCCGCCGGGGCTCGCCGGGCGCGACGTCCTCGGATGCGCGCAGACCGGCACGGGCAAGACCGCGGCCTTCGTGATTCCGATGGTCGAGCGATTGGCGGGAAAATCGGAAGGCTTTCCCCGTGGGTTGATTCTGGCTCCCACCAGAGAGCTGGCCATCCAGATACAGGAAACGATCACCAAATTGGGACACGGCCGGCGTGTCTATGCGACGACGGTCGTGGGCGGCGCCGATATGAACGCCCAGCTTCGCGGTCTTCGCCAGCGACCGGACATCATCGTGGCGACACCTGGACGGCTTCTGGATCACATGTGGAATGGCACCATCAATCTGATGAAGATGCAGATCCTAGTGCTGGATGAAGCGGACCGCATGCTGGACATGGGCTTTGCGCCGCAGATCAACCAGATCCTGGAGGCCCTGCCCGAGGAGCGGCAGACGCTGCTTTTCTCGGCGACATTGCCGACTGATGTGGCCGATCTCGCACGGGCCAGCGTCAAGGAACCGGTGCGAGTGGCGATCGGCCGGTCGGCGGCTCCCGCCGAGCGGGCCGAGCAGGCCCTGCATCACACGACGCGGGAAGACAAGACCAAGCTGTTGCTGACGCTGCTCGATGCGGACCGCGATTCGGTCCTCGTCTTCACGCGCACGAAGCATGGCGCCGATCGGCTGGGACGGGCGCTCGGCAACGCCGGCCACAAGGTGGCAACCATCCACGGCGACCGGAGCCTTTCGCAGCGGCGGGCGGCGTTGGAAGGATTCCGGCGGGGCACCTTCCGGGTCCTCGTGGCCACGGACGTCGCGGCCCGCGGCATTGACGTGGCCAACATCGGGCACGTCGTGAACTACGATATGCCGAACACGCCGGAAGACTACATCCACCGGATCGGGCGCACCGCGCGCGTAAAGGCGAGCGGCCGGGCCACCAGTTTCATCACCGCAGATGACCACCTGCAGTTACGGGCCATCGAGAAGCTCTTGGGGCAGCCGATCCCACGAGCCGTTGGCAGCGCGCCTCCCGCGCATCCCATGCAGCCTGCACACAATCAGCGTGTGAATGGACAGCGAGACGCCAGGCCGGGACGGCCCTCTGGGTTCAGACCCAGACAGCCCGCCCACGCCAGAACGTCTCACGGGGCGTAAGCAGACCCTTACGCCCGCATATAAGCGGCGGTGAACGAACGGCCTCCGGAGGTGTATCCTCCGGAGGCCGTTTGCTTTTTCTTACTTGCCTGTTGGAGCCGCCGGGGCTGGAGCCGGTGCGGCGGGAGCGCCGGGAGCCGGCGCGGGAGTTCCTGGTGCAGCAGGAGCTGTTGGTGCAGCAGGAGCTGCTGGGGAAGCCGGAGCCTGGGCCGGTGCCTTCGGTTCCTCGCTCTTTTGTCCGCAGCCGGCGACGATGAGAATCGTCGCCGTCAGCATGATCGTTGCTACACTCAATGTCCGCATAGAGTCCTCCTTCTCTCCTCAGTTGAAGTTGTGGATTGATTGCGTCTGCAGCCTAGACTGCAGCCGTTCTGGCGTCTCACCTCACGGCCTGACTCGAACCTCATTGATCGAAAAGACACGGCCGCCGGTGAACGTAAGCTCAATGATCCAATCGCCGCTGGAGTACACGAACCGGTTTGCCCCGAAGATGGGCCAGAAGGGAAAAGGGGAGCTGAAGGAATGGGACCCAGTCAAGGTCGCTTGGGGGAGCCCGGCGCGTCTGAGGATTTCCGCTTCGGTCATGCCTACCGACAGCATCCGCACCACTTCATAAGGGATCTCTCCAACCGGAACCGTCTCGATCACCGGAAGTGCCGGAGGAGGGGGAGCGTTGACCATAATATTGATGTTGATCGGTGGCGAGACTGACTGAGGCTGAGCCTCAGTCAGCTTCGGCTCTTCTTTTTTTTCCTCCGCGGCCCTGCTGACGTACCCCAACTCGGAGCGAAGGACATACGCGCCGCAGCCGCGCAGGTCTTTGGTTTTATTCGTGAAGGTTGTGGAGCCATCCGCTTTCGTGCAGGACCACAGTTCGGGCTCGGCGGCGGTGGCAGACAGAGAGAGCAGAACCGCCGAGAGAATGCCGACCAGGAGAGGAATGCCGACTCGCGACATGGGCGTCTCCTCAAGAGGACCTAGTGTACCGCGGTCACCACGATTCAGCAAGTCGCCGGAACTTACAGCAACTCCACGGTGCCGGCCGTGGCGTTCACTCTCACCCGACGGCCTGAAACGATAAGGCTGGTGGCGTGCGCCACGCCTACCACAGCCGGCAGTCCGATCTCGCGCGCGACGACTGCGCCGTGGCTCAGGACGCCGCCGATTTCGGTAACCAAGGCGCCCGCGGTGAAGAAGAGGGGAGTCCAGGCGGGGTCGGTATAACGGGCCACCAGGATCTCGCCGGAACGCAGGTCGGCCCGGTGTGGGTCCGTGATCACGCGCGCGATGCCTTCGGCGCGACCGGGTGAGACCGGCGTGCCATGCAACAGCGAGCGTTCTCGTAATCGGCTTGGCGGTGCGGTGGCTTCGATTCCACGCATGCCGATCACCAATGAAGGGGGACGGAGGGCGGTCCATTGTCGCCACTCGCGCTCGCGTGACTCTAACATCTCCTGCGTCCAGGTCACGCGGTCGGTTTCAGCCCAGACCCGCACTTCTTGCAGCCGCAACCAGAAGACATCATCCATGGTCTTGAGATGTCCCGCCGTGACGAGCCGCCGGCCCAGCTCCCGGTAGACCCGCCGCGCCTGTTCCATGCCGAGGAGCCAGGTGTATTTCATACACTCCCGGAACGGCAGCCACAGGACGTACCGTCTGTAGAGCCAGCCGAACAGACTACGCAGCGGAAAGGGAAGCCGCTTCCCAACGGCTGAGGCGGCTGCCTCGCGGCGGCGCATGCCTTCGGCCAGCATGTCCGGCGGGGTCAGCGTCCCAGCTGGATGGCGCAGGTAGTTGGTGACGGTCTGGAGCAGAAAGGTCGGGTCCTCCCGCCAGCGCGGCGTCGTGATGTCCAGCTCCACTTCGCCCCGGTGGCCGTGCTGCGCGAGGAATGCTTCGAAGCGGGTCCACCATCGGCGGCTGGCATCCGTTTCTTGCAGCACCTGCGCTAGCTCGTCGGGCGGCGTTTTCTCGAAGATCTCGGCCAGCGGACGTGCCTCCTGCGCGAGGGCCCAGAGGTCGAGTGCGATGGTGGTGGTGGGGTTGCGGGGAATGCCCTTGCCGAGGTCGTCGATCAGCTCGGACGGAACGCGTTTGGCCAGAAGCTGGTGCAGGGTCATGTGAAGGAACATGGACAGACCCAGATGTCGCAGGCCGTCCTTGGTGGGATCGGATTCTTCATTGAACTCACGTTCCAGGTCCGCGAGCAAGGCGGCAGAGGATTCCTGGTCGAGCGGCCGGTGGACTAACCCTCGCAGCCGATCGGTCGTGTGCGCATAGGCGCCGAGCAGGTCCTCTGGTGTTCGACGGCGGACCAACCACCACAACGAGCGTAGGCCCATCCTGGCGTAGGCGAGGTGTAGTGTGACCCGTGCGACGAAGGAGATCGGGATGGGATTCAGCCCCTTGGCCCGTACCAGGTCTGCGATCACCTTGCCCTTGGCCTGGTCAACCGCCTCCAGCACGTCAAGCTGATGGGAGATGGCCGGCAGATTGATGTAGGCCGAGAGGTCCATGTAGGGGCGCCCGGCCACGAAAGCGATGGGATTCAAGTCCAGGACGAGCGGATCGCTGCGGCTGAGGCCGGCGACCTGGCTGCCGAGAGCCGGGCCGATGTAGCGGGTCAGGCCGTCGCGGGCCAGCGGCTTGGCAACGAACGGAAAGACTTCGCCGAAGTTGATGTCGGAGAGGACGCCGTCGGTCTGCCCCGCCGCCAGCCGCGCCGTCCGCTCAACGGGCCAGTCCAATATGGTTATTCCTGTCCCATGACGCCCATGCGGCGGTACTTCTTGGTGCGTCGCTGCAGCAATTCTTCGGTCGGGAGTTCGAGCAGCGCGCTGAGGTGGAGTTCGAGCGCCTTCTTCACGGCGTCGCACATGGCCGTCTGGTCCCGGTGCGCCCCGCCCGGCGGTTCGGGTATGATCTCGTCGATCACGCCCAGGCGCAGCAGGTCGTCGGCGGTCATCTTGAGCGCCTCCGCCGCGTCGGGCGCCTTCCGTGGATCGTCCCACAGGATCGCCGCGCAGCCTTCGGGCGAGATAACCGAATAGACAGCATTCTTCAGCATCAACACGCGGTCGGCGATACCAATCGCGAGAGCCCCCCCGCTGCCGCCTTCTCCGATGACGACCGAGACGATCGGCACTTTGAGGGAGGACATCACCAAGAGATTGTGGGCGATGGCTTCGGCCTGTCCCCGCTCCTCGGCACCGATGCCGGGATAGGCGCCTGGCGTGTCGATGAGGGTGATGACGGGTTTGTTGAATTTCTCGGCCAGACGCATCAGGCGCAGAGCCTTGCGGTACCCTTCGGGATTGGGCATGCCGAAGTTCCGCTGCACGCGCTCTTTCAGCGTCTTGCCCTTTTGCGGCCCGATCACGACGACGGCCCGACCGTTCAGGTTGGCGAGCCCCGCAACGATGGCCTGATCGTCGCCGTAAAGGCGGTCGCCGTGCAGCTCTAGGAAGTGGTCGCAGATCCGCCCGATGTAGTCGAGCGTGGACGGGCGCTGTGGATGCCGGGCGACCTGCGTGCGCTGCCAGGGGGTGAGGCCGGCATAGATCTCCGCCTGGAGCTGGTAGAGCTTGGCGCGGAGCTTGCGGAGATCGTCTTGTATACCGGGCCGCCCCTGACCTGCGGTGGCCAGTTTCTCGATCTTCTCCTCGATCTCGGCGATGGGCTTTTCGAATTCCAGGTATTCCCGCATGCCGCCGCTCCGTTACTGTAAAGATACCGCGCCCTTGCCGATCAGCGCTTCCACATCGCCGATGAGCTGGGAACTCGGCAGGACGCACAGATCGGGGCCCAGGGCGATCACGGATTCAGAATGGTCGGGGATCGTGAGTTTGAGATACACCGGACAGGGGCCCGCGTGATGATGCAGGACCTCCCGCAGCCGGTTCAGCGCCTCGGGCGACGCGTCCTGGGTGGTGACTTGAATGGTGACGCGCGCGACGCTCTGCGCCTGGAGATCGGCCAGGCTCGCGAGCTTGGTCGCCTTGATCCGCGTCGCCTTGTCGCCCCGATCGAGCGTGCCCGTCACCTGCACCACCGAGTCCGGCGTGACGAGGGCCGCGGCGGTTTTGTACAGATCCGGGAAGACGATGACCTCGACGGTGCCCTGGAGGTCTTCCAACGTCAGGTAGGCCATGCGGTCACCTCTCTTGGTCATCGTCTGCCGGACAGTTCCGATGATCCCGCACAGTTTCACTTCCTTGGCGTCCGCGACTTCGCTGAGCCGGTCGGTGCTGGCGGTGGAGCAACGGGTCATCCCTTCGACATAGCGGGCGAGGGGATGGCTGGTGATGTAGAATCCGATCAACTCCTTTTCATGCTTGAGCAACTGATCCTCGTCCCACTCCGGCAGGTCCGGCAGGCTCTCGTCGAACGGCAGCGTGCCACGCCGTCCGTTGTCGCCGTCCGCCGGCTCGAAGGCGGCGAATATGCTAGTCTGGCCTCGGGACTCGGCCCGCTGGGCGGCCGAGGCCTGGTCCACGGTGCGATCGAGAACCGCGGCCAATTGGGCGCGTCGGGCACCGGTCGAGTCGAATGCGCCGGCCTTGATGAGGCATTCGAGCGCGCGCTTGTTGAGCTTCCGCGCGTCGACGCGGTGGCAGAAATCAAAGAACGACGCATACGGGCCGCCTCCCGCTCGGGCGTCGATGATCGCCTCGATCGCGCCCTCTCCCACATTCTTGATGGCCGCCAGCCCAAACCGGATGCCCTCCGGCGTCACCGAAAAATCCTTGCCGCTCACGTTTACGTCCGGCGGCAGCACCTTAATCCCAAGGTCGCGGCACTCGTTGATATAGCGCACGACCTTGTCGGTGTTACCCATTTCGCTGGTGAGCAAGGCCGCCATGAACTCATTCGGGCTATGGGCCTTGAGGTAGGCGGTCTGGTAGGTAACCAGGGCGTAGGCCGCGGCGTGGGACTTGTTGAATCCGTAGCCGGCGAATTTCTGGATCAGATCGAACAGCTTCTCGGCCTTTTTGTCGGTGATTTTGTGCTTCTTCGCGCCCTCCAGGAATTTGGCGCGGAGATTGGACATCTCTTCCTGTTTTTTCTTGCCCATTGCGCGGCGCAAGATGTCCGCTTGGCCGAGCGAGAACCCGGCGACCTTGTTGGCGATCGCCATGACCTGTTCTTGGTAGACGATCACGCCGTAGGTTTCCTTCAGGATGCCTTCCAGGGCCGGAACTTCGTAGGTGATCGGGATTTTGCCCTGTTTGCGCTTGATGAAGTCGGGGATCAGGTCCATGGGCCCTGGCCGGTAGAGGGCGATGCTGGCGATGATGTCTTCAAAGCGGTCGGGGCGAAGCCCGGTCAGCAGATCGCGCATGCCGGCGCTCTCCAATTGGAATACGCCAAGGGTTTTCCCGAGTGAGAGCAGCGCAAACGTCTGAGGGTCGTCCAGCGGGATGGCGGCGATTGAGAGAGGCGTTCCGCCGGTCCGCGCGGCACTGACCAGTCGCTCGGCATGGGCGATCATGGTCAGAGTCTTGAGGCCCAGGAAGTCAAACTTCACCAGCCCCACTTTTTCCACGTCTCCCATCGGGAACTGCGTCACGATCTCGTCGGTGTCCTTCGCGCCTTTGTACAGGGGGACGTGGTTGGTCAGGGGATCCTGCGAGATCACGACGCCGGCGGCGTGAGTGGAGGCGTGGCGCGGGGACTTCTCCAGCGCGCGCGCCGTGTCGAAGACCTCGCGGATCTTGGGGTCGGTGTCCACCAGATCCTTGAGGCGTGGCTCGGATTCCAGGGCTTCGTCGAGGGTGATATTGAGCTGGTCGGGCACCAGCTTGGCGATGCGGTCCACCTCCGCGTAGGGCATCTCCATCACGCGGCCGACGTCACGGATGGCGGCCTTCGCCTTCATCGTACCGAACGTGATGATCTGGCACACATGGTCCTTGCCATACTTGTCCACCACGTAGTTGATGACTTCCGGCCGTCGGTCCATGCAGAAGTCCATGTCGATGTCGGGGAGGGAGACGCGTTCAGGATTCAGGAAGCGCTCGAACAGCAGGCCATAGACGAGCGGGTCCAGGTCCGTGATGCGCAGGGCATAGGCGACTAGGCTGCCGGCGCTGGAGCCCCGTCCGGGCCCGACGGGGATGTGCCGTAATCGGGCGAAATTGATGATGTCCCAGACGATGAGGAAATAGCCCGCGAAACCCATCGAGGTGATGACGGTCAGCTCGTCCCGGAGGCGCTGCCGGTACTGGGCTTCGGGCAGGCCGGAAGGCCGCTCGCGCAACCGCTCCGTCAGTCCCTTCTGAGCAAGCCGGTCGAGGTAGCTCTCGAGGGTTTCTCCTTCAGGCACCTGATAGTGCGGCAGGTGGACGGCGCCGAAGGTGAAGGTGAGGTTGCACAGCTCCGCCACCCGGCTCGTGTTCCAGACCGCCTCGGGCCATTCGTGGAAGGCCGCGAGCATCTCCTCGGTGGACTTCACGTAGAGCTGGTCGGTATTGAAGCGCATCCGATTGGGTTCGTTCACCGTCTTGCCGGTCTGCAGGCAGAGCAGGATGTCATGGACCCTGGCGTCGGTCTTCTTGAGATAGTGGCAGTCGTTCGTGGCGACCAACGGGATGCCGAGGCGTTTGTGGATCTCCCGGAGCCCTTGGTTGGCGATCTGTTGCTCGGGAACGCCGTTTTCCTGGACTTCGAGGAAGTAGTGGTCCTTTCCGAAGATGTCACGGTACTCGGCGGCGGTGCGGACGGCGTCTTCGATCCGTCCCTGACCGATGAGAAATGGAACTTCACCGCTCAGGCAGCCGGAGAGCGCGACCAGTCCCTCATGGTGCTCGATGAGGAGCTCCTTGTCCATCCGCGGCTTGTAATAGAACCCTTCGAGATAGGCCTTGCTGGCGAGCTTGAGCAGGTTTTGATAACCGGTCCGGTTCGTCGCCAGCAGGATCAAGTGGTAATACTCGTTGTGGGCGAACTGGCCTTCCCGGTCGAAGCGGCTCTTGGGAGCGAGATAGGCCTCGCAGCCGATGATCGGCTTGATGCGCGCCGCGGTGGCTTTCTGGTAGAACTCGATGGCGCCGAAGAGGTTGCCGTGGTCCGTGACGGCGACGGCCGGCATGCCGAAGCGCTTGGCTTCTTCGACGAGGGCGTCGATCTGATTAGCCCCGTCGAGAAGACTGTACTGGGTGTGCACGTGGAGATGAATGAACTCGGACGCCACGCAGGGTTCCTTCGCTGAATAGGAAGAGTAAGCCGATCGGTCGGCTTTAGTCAAGAAGACACACGTTTTGAAAAAGGTTGAAATTCCCGACTTAGGATAGAAAGACAGAACGACTACGCTATAATGGCCTCCACGGTCGATCGTATCTCAAGAGAACGCTCATGAAATTCTCTCCGAAGCTGGCACTGCTGATTCTTTCCGTCATCGTGCTGGTGGCGCTCGGCACCTTTGGGGTTTTCTCGGTACTCTTCAAGACGTCGGAGCCGGACCGTTCGGCAAAACCCGCCGAGCATGGACATCCGGCAGTCACGGCCCCGGGACAGACACACGCAACGGCCATAGCTGAGGCTCTTCCAGAGTATGATGTGAATGCCCTGAATCAGCAAGTCGAACGCGACTGCCCGACGAACAATCTTGCGTGCCTGAATACGGCCTTGCTTGCGATCACCGAGAAGTCCGGCCCCAAGGCCTCGCTGCTGGTGTTGCGCAGTTTCCAAGAACAGGGGCGGATTGGCGCGTTAACCGACGATCACCATCTGGCCCATGACATCGGACGGAAAACCGCCGAACGGTTCGGTGTGAATGGTCGCGCTTTTCTTCTCTGCCCGACAACATTCAATTACGGCTGCCAGCATGGGTTTTTCCAGTATGCGCTCGCTCAGGCGCAAGCGACGGACAGCGCCGCGCGCCTGATTTGTGGGTCGCTCGGTGAGTCCTATTCCTCAAAGTTCCGATTTTATTGCTACCATGGTGTGGGGCACGGCGTCATGATGGCGCAGAATTACAACCTAGCCAAAGCCCTGGCTGCCTGCGACACGCTGGAGACTACGGTCGGACAGAACGGTTGCTGGCAGGGGGTGTTTATGGAAAATGTGAACGCGAGCCGGAAGGAGAAAAGGCCTCCAGACGGTTTTTCACGGAGCAATCCGCTGGCGCCGTGCAATGTCGTGCCCGACAAATACCAGTCCGAATGCTTCATCAATCATGCCGGCTGGCTGATGAAAATTTTCAACAACGATGTCACGAAGGCCACGAAGGCGTGCTTACGGGCTCCTGAGGCGTACGTGTCGTTGTGTCTGCAAAGCATCGGCCTCATGGTGACCAACCCGGCCTGGCAACCTTATCTCGCCCAGAGCAATGGAGAAAAAGAAGGAAAGCCTCCTGAAGTCATGGCGTGGGACTTGTGCCGCAGATTTCCGAAAGATCATCGGGCGCCGTGTGTCATCGGCGCCATCGACAATATTTTGAATTTCGACGAATTTGAAGTCTCGAGGGCGAGGACTTTTTGCAACACGGTGGATGCCGCTTATCGGAACGTCTGTTATCACCAAATCGGGGTAGGTTTAATGCATCAGGCCACCAATCCCGATGTGGTCCGGCACAAATGCGCCACATTTGAAGGGTACGACAAAGACGAGTGTCTTCAGGGTGCGGGCGTATGACCATGGGCAGAAAACTCATCGTGGGTGGTGTGATTCTTATGACCGCCATGCTGACGTATTGCATGCTGGATCAATGGACGCCGCGGCCACCGAAGCCGTCCGCCCATACCCCGGAAGCGACCATCGATGAAGCGGCCCGCGGGCCTATCGGGAGTGCCGTGCCGATCGGAACGCAGGATATTTTTCACAATGACGGTGCGCTCTACTCCTACGTCAAACAACAGGGCCTTCCGCAAACGATCACGCGCCTGCACGAGCTGTCATCCCAGTATGGCGATTGCCATATGCCGGCGCATCAAGCCGGACGATTCGCCTACAGCATCTATTCCACGGAAGCGTTCCGCTCGATCGCCAGCGAATGTCACGCCGGGGGCTTTCATGGTGCGGTGGAGGCCTATTTCAAAGAACATGGAACGGCCCATCTTGCCGCCGATGTGAAGGTGATCTGCCGATCCGAACTCAACCAATTTTTCAGCCACCAGTGCATGCACGGCATCGGGCATGGCCTCATGGCTGCGTCCAATTATGACTTGCCGCGCGCCTTGGAACACTGCAATCTCCTCACGGAGTGGCAGTCCTCCTGCTGGACGGGCGTTTTTATGGAGAATATCGTGGGAGGACTCGGCGGGCACGAAGAGCACCGGGAGGGACATGGCACGAGCGCGAAGCACTATGTGAATGAGGACCCGCACTATCCCTGTACGGTAGTTGGTGAGGAATACAAATCGGCGTGTTATTTCCTCCAACCGACCCGCATGATGCAGTTGTTCGGACCCGATTTTGCGCGAATCGCCTCGGCCTGCGCGGACGCGCCGATGCCGTATCGGCGGGTTTGCTTCGAGAGCATGGGGCGAGAGGTCGGCGGGATGTCCCGCGGCCGGCCGACTGACGCGATTCAGTCTTGCGCCAATGCCCCGCCAGGCGAGCTTCGAATCGGTTGTTTGGTCGGCGCCGTTCAAGACGCCTTTTGGGATCCGAGCGGCCAGGACCAGGCGCTGAGTTTTTGTAAATCGCTTGGAGCGAAGGACGAGAAAGATGCGTGTTACGAGATTATTTTCATGCGCGCCCCGCAGGTTCTCCCCTCGCAGCGAGAGATTCAAAGCTTCTGCGGGAAGGTGGAAGCCGGATATCGAACGTCCTGCTTAAAGAAACGGAGCGTCTTCAGCTAGTCTTTTGCCGGACGTATCCCTTACAGGTTTAAATTGTACAATCGTTGGAGCGTGGCCATTTGTTCCGCATTGAGATTGACGAGGAAGAGCTCGCCATCCTTGATGAGGCGAGGCCGTTGGAGCCGCCCGCAGGCCGGACAGATGAAGAAAATGGCCTGTCCTTCGTCGAGTTGGACGGTATGGACCTTGGAATCCGCTTGCACGGGAATGTCGCTCTGGCAGAATTCACAGGGGATGGGCGCGGCATAGGCGTTCATGGGAAAAAAGACTATGCCGCTCGGTGGTTCCTGTCAATGTTGACCTGCTCTAATGGTTGTGATACTTTTCCCACGCGTGCGGAGCGGTCCTGCGCGCCTAGGGGACTGAGGGCGGGAGTACTGTACGATGGCGAAAATTGACGCGTTTTTTAAGCTCATGTTTGATCAGGGGGCGTCGGACCTCCACCTGGTGTCCGGCCAGCAGCCGGTGCTGCGCATACATGGAGAGCTGGAGCGGGTCAAGTTCAAGGTTCTGGAGAATGATGAGCTCAAGGCGATGCTGTATGAGATCGCCGCCGAGACCAAGATCAAGCTGTACGAAGAAACCGGCGACGTGGACTTCGGGTACGAAATTCCCGGGGTGGCGCGCTTCCGGGCCAATTTTTTTCAGCAGAAATACGGGTGCGCGGCGGTCTTTCGACAAATTCCTACCAAAATACTTACTACCCAGGATTTGGGGCTTCCGCCTATCCTGAGTCGCGCCGCCATGTTACACAAGGGCCTCATACTGGTGACGGGCCCCACCGGCAGCGGCAAGTCCACCACGCTGGCCGCGTTGATCGATCATGCCAACAGAAATCGGAAAGACCACATTATCACCGTCGAGGATCCGATCGAGTTTGTCCACCAGAGCCAGGGTTGCATCGTCAACCATCGCGAAGTCGGGCTCCATACCAAGTCGTTCGCGGCAGCTCTGAGGGGAGCGCTGCGCGAAGACCCCGACATCATCCTCGTCGGGGAGATGCGCGATCTCGAAACGATTCGCCTGGCGGTCGAGGCGGCCGCGACCGGGCACTTGGTCTTCGGAACCCTGCACACGACCAACGCCGCCAAGACCGTGGACCGTGTCATTGAAGTCTTTCCCAGCGAAGAACAGGGGCAAATCCGCAATACCCTGTCCACCAGTCTCAAGGTGGTGGTTGCCCAGAATCTCTTCAAGCGCGTCGACAGGAAAGGCCGGTGCGCGGCGCTGGAGATCATGATCTGCACGGCCGCCGTCCAGAACCTGATCCGCGAGAACAAGACCTTCCAGATTCCCTCGGCCATGCAGGTCGGGAAGAAATACGGAATGCAGACGCTGGACGATGCGATCATGGAAGTCCTCAACAAGAAGTGGATCAGTGCCGAAGAGGCATACGACAAGGCGATTGACAAGGCCAAGTTCCTGCCGTTCCTGAAGACTCCGCCGGATGACCTGGCTGGTTAGGGTGGCGATGGTTCTTCTCGCAATGCGGCGGCACGAGCAAGCTTGGTTTGGAGGCTCATCATGAGAAGACCCGAAATCGACTACATGCTCACCACGATGCTGGACTCCACTGACCTCGTGTCGGACATCAACATCTCGGTGGATCGCCCGTTGCAGGTGGAATCCTCGGGACAATTGCTGAAGGTTGCCATCACGCCCGACATCGACAATCTCACACCGTTCCAGACCGAGGTCTTTGCCCTGAATCTCATCAACAGCGACCGCCGGCTGTCCCAGATGCTCCTGCAGCAGGGCTCCTGCGACAGCTCATACTTCTTGATCGGGAAGGCCCGGTTCCGCGTCAACATCTTTTCCCAGCGGGGCAACTATTCGATCGTCATGCGGAAGTTGGAGACCATGATCCCCTCGATCGACGACCTCAAACTGCCCGAAGCCTTCCGTAAAATGACCAAGGAGAAGAACGGCCTGGTCCTGGTGACCGGCGCCACGGGCGTCGGGAAGACCACCTCGCTGGCCGCGGTATTGCGCGCGTTCAACGAGAACAAGCCCATCCACATAATCACGCTCGAAGACCCGGTCGAGTTCGTGCATCCCAACATTAAAGCGACGTTCAACCAGCGAGAACTGGGCATGGACTTCGATACGTTCGCCAACGGGCTGCGTGCCGCGCTCCGCCAGGCGCCGAAGGTCATCCTCGTCGGCGAGATGCGCGACCGCGAAACCGCCGAACTGGCCCTGAAGGCCTCCGAAACCGGCCACCTCGTGCTCAGCACCGTGCACACAGTGGACGCCGGCCAGGCCATTGGCCGTATCATCGGCATGTTCGATCAGGAAGAGGAAAAGCAGATCCGCCAGCGTCTGTCGGATTCCATCCGTTGGATCATCGCGCAGCGGCTTTTGCCCAAGGTCGGGGGAGGCCGCATCGCCATCCACGATATTCTGGGCAACAACATCCGGACCAAGGAAGTCATCCTCCTGGGTGAGCAGGAAGGGAAGACCTTCTATGAGATTCAGGAGGCGAGCGAACCCTTCGGCATGCAGACCTTCGATCAAGCGATCATTCGCACCTATGAGGCGGGGTTAATCACAGCGGAGACCGCCGAGCTGTACGCGACCCGCAAGCCCGTCGTCCAACGCGGCATCGACAAACTCAAGCAGGCGCGTGGCGAGAAGACCACCGATATCGAAGGGCTGACGATCGACGCCGGTTACGCCAAGACGGTGAAGAAGAAGTAGCTCGATGGACATCATCTGCCAGTCCTGCTCAACGAAGCTGACGATCCCGGACGAAAAAGTGCCGAAGGACGCCGTCTTCAAAGTGACGTGCCCCAAATGTCAAACGAAGAATAAAGTCATCACCAAGGGCGAGGCCGGCGCGACGCCCTCTGCCGGGGTGGCGCCGCTGCCTGGGCAGAAAGAGGTCGAGTCGCCGTCTTCCCTGGAAGAGATTCCGGAAGAGATGATCCCCACTCCGACGACGGAGGAAGACTTTGTCGAGGACCAGCGGCTGGCGATGATCTGCTTCGAACAACCCCAAATTCAAGTGGTCGTGAGGGCCGCCCTCGAAGGGTTGGGTTACACTGTCCACGTGCCTGCCAAGGCGGACGATGCCGTCCAGCGTCTTCGACAGAACCAGTATGACGTGCTGCTCCTCCATGAGGAGTATGGCGGGTCGCCTGAGAACAACCTGGTACTCCTGACCATCCAGCCGATGACGATGGTGCACCGGCGGAATATGTGCGTGGGCTTGGTCGGTAAACAGTTCCGTACCTTCGATTACATGACGGCCTTCGCCAAGAGCGTCAATTTTGTGGTTGCGGAGCGCGAACTGAACAAGATCAAGGCTATTACCCACCAGGCCGTGTCGGAGAATGACCATTTTTACCGCGTCTTCCGGGAAGCGTTGCGGGACGCGGGCAAACAGTAGCTATCACCGCCTACAATGGAGAATCGAGCGTGAAACGGGCGCTTGTCAGCGTATCGGATAAGACCGGCGTCATCGAATTGGTGAGGGGACTGAGCGGGCTTGGATACGAAATTCTCTCGACCGGCGGGACCGCGAAGAGCCTGCGTGAAGCCGGCCTGACGATCACCGAAGTGGCGGCCTACACCGGCTTTCCGGAGATCCTGGATGGGCGGGTCAAGACGCTCCATCCTAAGATCCATGGCGGTCTGCTAGGTCGGCGAAACGACCCGAAGCATGTGGCCGAGATGACGCAGCATGGTATCGACCCCATTAATATAGTGGTCGTCAACCTCTATCCCTTCGAAGCGACGATCAACAAGCCGGGGTGTACCTTCGACGAAGCTGTTGAGAACATCGATATTGGCGGCCCGTCGATGTTGCGGTCAGCGGCCAAGAACCATACTGATGTGGTGGTCGTGGTGGATCCGGCCGATTATAGTGCGGTACTGGAGGCGTTGCGTGGGGGCGAGGTGTCCCTGGCGATGCGACGCGACTTGGCCCGCAAAGTCTTTCACCATACCTCCCGGTACGATGGGATGATCGCCGGCTATCTTGAACGGCAGAGCGCGGCCGGTCCGATCCGGTTCCCCTCCATCCTTACGCTGCAGTTCGAAAAAGCGCAAACCCTGCGCTACGGGGAGAACCCGCATCAACAGGGGGCCTTCTATCACGATATCGGCGGCAGCGAGCCGGGGGTGGCGCGAGGCCGGCAGTTGCATGGCAAGGAGATGTCCTACAACAACTTTCTGGACGCCAATGCCGCGTTGGAGTTGGTCAAGGAATACGCGCGCCAAGACCCGCCCTCTCCCGCGGCCGTGATCGTCAAGCACAACAATCCTTGCGGGGTAGCCGTCGGGCCCACGCTGCGCGAGGCCTACGTGGGGGCGCGCGAGACTGATCCGATCTCCGCCTTCGGCGGCGTGATCGCATTCAATGCGCGTGTGGATCTTGCTGCGGCCAAGGAGATCACAGCAACGTTCATGGAAGTGGTCGTGGCGCCCGGGTTCGAGGACGATGCGTTGGCCGAGCTGAAACGGAAGAAGGACCTGCGCCTACTGGCGGTGGGCGATCTCCGTACCGACGCGCGGACGGGGCCGGACTTGATGGACCTGCGGAAGATCGTCGGCGGGTTGATTCTGCAGGACCGTGACCTTGGTGCGATCGCGGACGTTCATGCGCTCAAGGTGGCGTCGAGGCGACATCCGACCGAGGAGGAGTATGCCGCGTTCGCCTTTGCCTGGAAGGTCTGCAAGCACGTCAAATCCAACGCCATTGTCTTCGCCCGATCCGACCGGACGGTCGGGATCGGCGCGGGCCAAATGAGCCGCGTGGATTCGGTGAAGCTGGCGACGATGAAAGCCGCCTCGTCGCTGAAAGGCTGCGTCATGGCCTCAGACGCCTTCTTTCCCTTCCGCGACGGGATCGATGCGGCGGCGCAGGCGGGCATCACGGCCGTCATCCAGCCAGGCGGGTCGATTCGCGATGAGGAAGTGGTCAAGGCCGTCGATGAGCACAACATGGCCATGGTTTTGACGGGCATGCGGCATTTCAGGCACTAGGTTTCTTTTTCCATGAAAGTTTTAGTCGTTGGCGGAGGCGGGCGGGAGCACGCGCTCGTCTGGAAGATCGCTCAAAGTCCTCGGGTGACGAAGCTCTACTGCGCGCCCGGGAATCCGGGCATCGCACAGATCGCTGAGTGCCTCCCTCTTGCGGCCGATGACCTGACCGGCTTACGGGACTTTGCCCGCAGCCACCGCGTGGACCTGACGGTCGTCGGCCCCGAAGCCCCCCTGGCCGCCGGCATCGCCGATGAATTTCGCAAGGACAAGCAGCTCGTCTTCGGCCCGCACAGGGCGGCCGCCCGGATCGAGTCCAGCAAAGCGTTTGCCAAGGAACTCATGGTCCGGCTACGGATTCCCACCGCGGAGGCGCAGACATTTACGGCGGTCGCGCCCGCGCTGGAGTACCTCGATCGCCACGACGTTCCGATCGTGGTCAAGGCGGATGGACTGGCGCAGGGGAAGGGCGTCATCGTGGCCGCCACCCGCACCGAAGCACGCGAGGCCGTCCGTGCCATGCTGGAGGGCGATGCTTTCGGAGAGGCGGGGGCTCGCGTCGTCGTCGAGGAGTTTCTCGATGGCGAGGAACTGACGCTCATGGCCTTTACGGACGGGAAGGCTGTCATCCCCATGGTGCCCGCCCAAGATCACAAACGGGTCGGGGACGGCGATGCAGGCCCCAACACCGGGGGAATGGGGGCGTACGCGCCTACGCCGATCGGGACACACGAGCTCGTCGACCGAGTCCGGCGTACGATCCTCGAGCCGACCATCGAAGGCCTCTCCCGCGTAGGCAGCCCCTTTCAAGGAGTGCTCTATGCCGGCTTGATGATTGTGCGTGGAGAACCCAAGGTGCTCGAGTTCAACGCGCGTATGGGCGACCCGGAGACCCAAGTCGTGCTGCCGCTCTTGAAGAGCGATCTGGTCGAGATCCTCACGGCAGTGGCTGAGCATCGTCTCGACCGCGTGGCCGTTGAATGGCACGCGCGCACGGCGGTCTGTGTGGTACTGGCCGCTCCCGGCTATCCGGGCTTGCCGAAAAAAGGGATGCCGATTCTCGGCCTCGCGGAGACCGAGGGACAGAACGATCTTGTTGTCTTTCATGCCGGGACGGCGACCGGCCCTGGTGGCAGTGTCGTGACGGCCGGCGGTCGCGTGCTGGGAGTCACGGGGATCGGGGACACGTTCGCGGCGGCGCGCGACCGCGCCTACGCCGGCGTGCGCCGGATTCGTTTCGACGGCATGCACTACCGGTCCGATATCGGCGCGCGGGCCATGGTATAATGCGGCCACCTATTATGAACAAATTGCGTGACTTGTCAGCGTCTTCGCTCTGCGAAGCCAGCCGGGTGGTGCGGGAAGGCGGCGTCATCGCGTTTCCGACGGAGACCTTTTATGGGCTCGGAACCTGTCCTTTCAATGCCCACGCCGTCCAGCGGATTTTCGACCTGAAGGGCCGGGTGCTCCAAGCTGCCCCGATCCTTGTGTTGATCCGCTCTCGGATCGAGCTGGAGGCGCTGACCTCGGAAATCACTCCGATCGCCGAACGGCTGATGGAGACGTACTGGCCGGGTCCGCTGACGCTTGTCTTTCGCGCGTCGGACTCCGTACCCTCCGTCCTGACCGCCGGGACCGGGACGATCGGAATTCGGCTCTCGGCTCACACCGACGTTCAGCGTTTGCTCGCGGCGGTCGGAGGACCGTTGACCGGGACCAGCGCCAATCGCTCCGGTCATCCGTCGGCGACGACGGCGGAGGAGGTAGATCGTGTCTTGGGGACAGACGTGGATCTGATCTTGAACGGCGGTGAAACCCCCGGCGGGCTGCCGAGCACGGTCGTGGATACGACGATGGCTCCGCCCCGTCTGGTCCGTGAAGGACGCATTCCGAAGGCTTCGCTGCTCTCGATCCTCGATTCCTTGGCGGCCTGATAGTGGTAGGGACGATGCGATCGCTCAACAACCAGCTCTTCCACCGCCTCCGGCTGACGACCAAGCTGATCATTATGATGTTCGCGCTGCTGGTCCTGTCACTCACGGCGTCGGTCATCTTTTCCTATTTGTCTCAACAGGCTCTGGTGCGGGAGATGGAAGACAGCATTAATGAGCTCTCGAACGCAACGGCCGTCAGCGTGGAGCAATTGTCCGGCGAGCCTGACCCGGAGGCGCTGCAGAAGCTGATGGCTCGTTTAGGCAAGAAGGGCGTGAAAGAGATCAAGCTACTCGACGTGGAGAAGAAGGAAGTCCTCGTCAGCCAGTCGCCGCAAGCATCCGGTCGCAAGATGGAAAGCACGGTCACCCAAAGAGGACAGCGTGAGTATAATGTGACGGCACCGTTGGTGGATGGCAACGAGGTGCTCGGGTACATTCACGTGACGTTCACTCTGGATGACGTGGCGATGACGACCAAGACAAACTTGTACAAGCGGGTGGCCGTCACACTGCTCATCTTCGCGCTCGGCATCCTGGTCTCGCTCTACCTGGCGCGGAAATACACGCAGCCGCTCCATGACGTAGTCAACGCGGCCAAGCACGTTGCGTCCGGCGATCTGACGAAGACTATTGAAGTGGAAGGCGAGGATGAAATCGCCGAACTGACCCGCAGCTTCAATGAGATGGTCGAGAAGCTCCGCCAGCACCGCGAGCTGGAAGAACGCCTCCGGGAAGCCGAACGGTTGTCCGCCGTCGGCAAACTGGCGTCCGGCATCGCCCATGAGATCAGGAATCCACTGAACTTCATGAACCTCAGCATCGATCATATCCGGAGCCGGCTGCGAAGCGGACAGCCGGACGGGATCGCCGAGGCGCTGGCACTCATGTCCAACATCAAGGCCGAGATCCATCGGCTGAACAGCATGATCGAGAATTTCCTCACGGTCGGGAAGCCGCTCGCTTTGAACAAGAGTGACGTTGATCTGGGCGTACTCATTCAGGATGTGGTCGGGCTCGCTCACCAGAAGGCCGTCGAACAAGTTGTCGAAATCACGGTCGCCGCCGACGTCCCCATCCTACATCTTCAGGCCGATCCGGTGCAGATCAAAACCTGCCTCATGAACGTCGTGCTCAACGCCATCCAAGCCATGCCAGGCGGCGGACGGCTGCGGATCGCCACCGCATCACGCCCCGGGTTCGTCGATATTACTGTCTCGGATACCGGCCCAGGCATCAGCGAGGAGAACCTCAACAGGATCTTCAATCCGTATTTCACGACCAAGAAGCTGGGAATCGGTCTCGGGCTTGCCATCACGAAGAAGATCGTGGAGGAGCATCGGGGTGGGATCAACGTCCTCAGCCGGCCGCATGAAGGGACCGACGTGGTCATCAGCCTCCCGGTCGCGCGCGTGGAGGTGTCGGTATGAAGGCCGGCCACGTGCTCGTCATCGATGATGAGAAGACCCAACGGGATATCCTGACGGTGATTCTGGAAGGGGAAGGCTACTCGGTCGAGACCGCGTCCAACGTGTCGCAGGCGCTCACGTGCTACCAGGGTCATCCTGCCGATGTTGTTCTGACCGATCTTTCAATGCCCGAGCGTGACGGCCTCTCGTTGCTGGCGGAACTGATCAAGGTCGATCCGGAAGCGCTGGTCATTCTCATCACGGCCTACGGCACGATCGGCTCGGCAGTCCAGGCGATGAAACAGGGGGCGTTTGACTACCTGACGAAGCCTGTGGATCGCGAAGAGCTCCTGATCACGATCGCACGGGCTTTCGAAAAGCTCCACCTGGTGAAGGAAAACCGGCAACTGCATCAGCAGCTGCAGGAAAAATTCAGGGTCGAGAACATCGTGGGCCATCATCCGCTGATGCAGGAGGTCCTTCGCCTGCTCCAGAAAGTGTCGGCCAGCCAGGCGACCGTGCTGATCACCGGCGAAAGTGGAACAGGCAAGGAATTGGTCGCACGGGCCCTGCATGCGCATAGTCCGCGCGCGCAGCACCCATTTCTGGCCCTCAATTGCGCGGCCGTGCCGGAAACTTTGATCGAGAGCGAGCTCTTCGGCCACGAGAAAGGCGCATTCACGGGAGCGCAGACGCGGCAGGTCGGCCTGTTCGAGGCCGTGGACCAGGGAACCTTGTTTCTGGATGAGATCGGGGATCTCAGTCTGCCTCTCCAGGCCAAGCTCCTGCGGGTCCTTCAGGAAAAGGAAATCCGCCGCATCGGGGGGCGCGAAGACATCAAAGTGGATGTCCGTGTGGTGGCGGCAACCAATCGCAAGCTGGCGACGGCAATCAAACAAGGGTCGTTTCGCGAAGACCTCTTCTATCGTCTCAACGTGGTGTCGATCCACGTGCCTCCGCTGCGGGATCGAACCACGGACATTCCGGAGCTGATTGAGCATTTTCTGAAGAAGTACGCCGCCTCCTCCGGCAAGGTTGTGAAGGAGGTGACTGATGGCGCCCTGCGGGCGCTGCTCGAGTATCACTGGCCCGGCAACGTCCGGGAACTCGAATCGGTCATTGAGCGCGTGGTGCTGTTGTGCGACGGTGGCCGGGTGGACCTCGAAGACCTCCCGGCAGAAGTGCGGACCCGTGCGACTCTGCTCGACAAGATGGATTTCGACCTGCCGGCGGACGGCTTCTCATTGGAGGAATTTGAACGCCGGCTGCTGGAGACGGCGATGGCACGGAGCAATGGCGTGATCGCCAAGGCGGCGAAGATGCTGGGTCTGACCTACAAGACGATGCAGTACCGATTGGAGAAATTTCAGATCGGACGAGGGCCGTCCGGCGGAAAGGACATCCCGCCTGAGGTGTCCGAGGAGCAGGAGTCACGGGCCTGAAGGGGAGCGGACAGTCTCAATGCGAAGGAGGGACGAATGAGCGACAAGACGAGGCGGGTAGCTGGAGTGATGGCAGTGATCGGGTGCGTGGTGATGTTGAGCGGGTGCGACTGGTGGCCCCCGGCTCTCCAGCAACGGATTGGAACCCAGGAGGCGCAGATCAAAGCTCTGGGGGCAGAGAAGACCGCGCTCCAGACCAAGATGGCCGACTTGACCAAAGCGGCTGAGGATTGCCAGGCGCAATCCGCTCAGGCAGCGAAGGTCCAGGCAGATTTGCAAGCGCAGGTCGCGCAGCTGAAGGCGGATCTGGAAACGGCGCTGACCCTGACCAAGAAGGGGAAGCCGGGCAAGAAATAAACCCGCCTCGTTTCCGCGTTATTTTTGAGAGTTTGGTGCACTCGACGGGGCCGGAGTCGGTCCGGTCCCGGACGAGCCGGTGGTGGATGGCGAAGGGGAGGCTGGAGGCGCGGGTGGTGCGGACGCGGCAGATTTCTCCGAACTGTCTTTCTTGGTTTCGGAAGGCGTGCCGGATTTTCCCCCCTCGGCCGGGGGCTTCAGTTTGTCCGAATAATCGGTGACGTACCAGCCGGATCCCTTGAACAGGATGGCTGGGGCCGAGATCAGCTTGGACACCGGCAGTTCGCAAACCTGGCATGTGGTCAGCGGAAGGTCGCTCATCTTCTGTGTGACTTCAAAGCGGTGGCCCGCCTCGCATCCGTACTCATAAATCGGCATTGCACAGTCCTTTATAAGTCCGTTCCCTCTGCCGTCAAGTGCCGGCGGATGAAGGAATCAGGTCAGCTTGCGAATCGCGTCGTCAATACGCTCCAGGCCTTCCACAATCTTCGGCATGCTCGTGGCATAGGAGAATCTGAGATAGTCGGGAGCGCCAAAGGCTTCTCCGGGTACGAGAGCGGTGCGTGCTTCCTTCAGGAGATAGGCAGCGAGCGCGGTGACAGATGTGATGGGACCGTCGGGGGAGCGGCGCCCGACCAGACGTCCGACATGCGGAAAAGCATAGAAGGTCCCCTGCGGCATCGCGCAATGGACGCCCGGGATTTTGTTCAGCCGTTCCACCATGAACCGGCGCCGCTTGTCGAATTCCACGACCATCTCCTTGATGAAGGAGGCCCCCTCCTTCAGGGCTGCCACCGCCGCCTTCTGCGCGATGGAGGTGGGGTTGGAGGTGCTCTGGCTCTGCACCGTCGTCATGGCCGCGATCAGGTCTTTCGGCCCCGCGGCATAGCCAATCCGCCATCCGGTCATCGCGTAGGCCTTGGAGACTCCGTTCACCACGACCGTTCGCGCCTGGACCTCAGGCCCCAGCGAGGCGATGCTGACGTGTGTGAGCCCGTCATACAGCAGCTTCTCATAGATCTCATCCGAAATGATGAGCAGCCCGTGGCGGAGCGCGACCTCGGCGATGGCTTCGAGCGTCTTGCGCGCGTAGGCTGACCCTGTGGGGTTTCCCGGGCTATTCACGATGACGGCCTTCGTCCGGGCCGTCACATGGCGCTCCAACAGCGCTCCCGTCAATTGAAAGCCCGTGGCCTCATCCGTCTGCACCAGCACCGGCGTGCCGTCATTGAGAAGGACCTGCTCCGGATAGGAGACCCAATAGGGAACCGGGATGATCACTTCATCGCCGGCCTCGATCAAAGCCTGCGCGAGATTGTAGAGTGAGTGTTTGGCGCCGCTGGAGATGAGGATCTGTGGAGTGTCGTAGGCGAGGCCCTGATCACGACGCAGTTTCTCGATGACCGCAAGCTTGAGCTCGTCGATGCCCCCCGCCGCGGTGTACTTCGTGAAGCCGTTGCGGATGGCAGCGATTCCCGCTTCTTTGACAGGAAGGGGTGTGTCGAGATCCGGCTCGCCGGCGGCGAAATCAATCACATCCACACCGCGGGCGGCCATGGCCTTCGCTTCGGCGGTGATACGGAGCGTTGGGGACGGAGAGATGCGGCCGACCCGCTGAGCGAGCGTCATCGAGGCATGCTCCGGAGGCGCGCTGCCAACCGGCTGGCGATTTCCGGATGCACCAGACCCGCCAGATCGCCTCCCAGACGGGCGACTTCTTTGATGATCGTCGAGGTCAGATAGATGTATTCCTGGCTGGGCATGAGGAACACGGTCTCTACGCTCTGGTCCAGGTTGCGGTTCATGAGCGCCATCTGTAACTCGAATTCGAAGTCTGAGACGGCCCGCAGCCCTCGGATCACCGCATGAGCGCCCCGCTCGCGGACGAAATCGACCAGGAGTCCGTGGAACAGCGCGACTTCGACGTGCGGCAGCTCCTTGGTGGCCACGCGCACCATCTCCACTCGCTCCTCAAGGGCCAGGACGGGATGTTTCTGGGGGTTCGCCGCGACCGCTACATAGACCTTATCAAAGAGGCGCAGGCTTCGGGAGATGAGGTCCACGTGTCCGTTGGTGATCGGGTCGAACGTGCCAGGATAGACGCCGATTTTCACGCCCAAACCTCCTCCCGGATGAACCGGTACACCGACAGACAGGTATCCCCATAGCGGTACGTTTTCACGAGGGCCAAATGGCCGATCCGATCGACCGGGGGGGATTTATGGAAGTGCTCGATGACCACCACGCCGTTCGCGCGGATGATAGCATCGTGTCCCAAGGAGGGCAACACCTTTTCCACTTCCTCGGTTCGGTACGGCGGGTCGAGGAAGATGATGTCGTAGGGCGACTCGTGGCGTTGTTTCAGGAAGCGCGATACGGGAACGAGCCGGACCTCGGTCAGATGCTCAAACCCGCACTGCTGGAGATTGGCGCGCAGCAGCCGGCCCATAGCCGGACTGGACTCCACGAACGTTGCCTGCTGGGCTCCTCGACTCAGGGCCTCGATCCCGATGTTGCCGGTCCCGGCATAGAGATCGAGGAAACGCGCGCCCGCGATCCGGTCGGCGAGAATGTTGAAGAGGGCTTCTTTGACCTGGTCCGCAGTGGGACGGACTGCCAAGCCTCGAGGCCCGGTCAGTCTGCGTCCGCGCGATGCGCCGCCGATGATTCGCATGGTCATACGAGTCTAACATGGCCCTCGTCTTTTGAGACAGCTGAAAATCAGCTTGACAAGGTTGCAAAGACCGCGCTATGGGGACGCAAAGAAGAGCGAACGCTCACCATGTGACCGCTACACGAGGCTCGAGCAGGGAACTACGAATTACCGGGAAAGAGTCTCGGCGGTATCGACTGCGGGGTGTTTTTTCTGATTATGAGTGATGGTGGAATCGACAATCGCTCCGCAATTGATGCACTTCCAGGCGTAGACGATGAGGAAGTAATCGGAGAAACGTTCCCTCACCATGAGGCCTTTACATTTCTCACATTGCATGTTCATTTTCCTCCCTGCCGGTGGACGCGTGAATATTTGGACGGGCTCCCAAGCAAGGTCAGTGCCCAAAATTTTACTGTATGGAATATCAGCAGGTTATGAGCACGACAGCCTTACCCGTTTACCCTCCAGTGCGTTCTCTGTGTCAAAAAGTCCATCTGGTATGTAAGCGGTTACATAGCTGGAGAAGAAGCAGACACGGGGAGGGCGGATGGGAATCGACACATGGCCGCTGGACGAGCGTCCGCGCGAGCGGCTCGTTCGCTACGGGCCGGAGGCCTTGACGGATGGGCAGCTTCTTGCCATCCTGCTGGGAACCGGCCTTGAAGGCTGGACGGCACTGGATGTCGGCGTCGCCCTACTCGACCGGCACGACGGCCTTGTCGGTTTGAGCCGCTTGGGGGTACGAGAGTTTTGCGAGGTTCCCGGCGTCGGGCCGGCGAAGGCTGCCCTCATCAAGGCGGCGCTGGAAATCGGGAAAAGGGCCGCGGCCGCTCCCCTCTCCACGGGGCAGCGGGTGACGTCGAGCGAGGATGTCTTCCGGCACTACCGTCCCCTCATGCGGGATCTTCGCCGGGAAGTCTTCAAGGTGGTCCTGCTGGATGGGAAGAATGCCATCATTCGGGACGTGACGGTTTCGGAGGGCAGTTTGACGCTCAGTATCGTGCATCCGCGTGAGGCGTTTGTCCCCGCTGTCCGGGAGTCGGCCGCCGCTGTCATCTTTGTGCACAATCATCCGTCCGGTGATCCGGAGGCCAGCCCCGAAGACCGCGCCTTGACCCGTCGACTCGTCTCGGCGGGTGAGATTATTGGCATTCGGGTCCTTGACCACGTTATTATCGGAGATCGCCGGTACGTCAGTTTTGCCGACCAGGGATGGCTGACCACATAGTTTGCGTCGACCTACGCGGGGAAGGAAAGGAGGAGGGAAGCAATGCCTGCCAAGGGGAAGCAGAAGATGAAGAAGGCGCTCCGCGGAGCCCCGACGGTGAAAGCTCTGGGACCGCAGCGGAACAAAGGCCAAGATAGAGTGGACGTGCAGGCGATGAAAGCTGCGCCGGGCGGCGCGGGAGGCAACCTTGTCGCGGAAGTTACGCGCTTGGCTCGTGAAATTGATGTGATCAAGGCGGAGTTAAGCAAACGACCCGCCATGGGCGGAAATGGCGGCAGTTCGCGGCGTGACCAGGATAAGGTGGTGGCCGATCGACTGGCTCGTCTGGATGAGAAAGTGGAAGCGGTGTGGAACCGTCTGGCCGACCTCGAAGAGCGCGTGGAGGGCGAGGGGGCTGGGCATGGGCACGATGCTGACGACTTCGAGGAAGCTCCGGAGAAGGATTTCTACGATCGCTGAACCGCGCACACAAACTCCTGCCGACTGCTCAGTCTGTTATTCAGTAATAGGTGAAAATATTTAATCCTGTCTCGTTGACTCGCTCCGGAAGCCTGTGGTACGGTGGCCGCATGAATGCAGGCGGATACACTCCTGATTTCAAAGAGTTTTGCACGCTGGCCAAGCAGGGAAACCTGATTCCGGTTTCCCGTGAAGTCTTGGCCGACTTTGAGACACCGGTCTCGGCTCTGGCCAAGATCGATCGGGGGCCCTGCGCCTACCTCCTTGAGAGCGTGGAAGGCGGCGAAAAGTGGGCGCGCTACTCGTTTCTGGGAAGCGGTTCGCCGACCCTGATCCAGGGCAACGACCGGGAAGTGATTGTGTCGAATGGCCGGCGGCGCCGGCGGATTCCGGTCAAGACGGATGTCCTCGCATGCCTTCGAGATGTCATGGCGGAGTACCGACCGGTCAAAGTCCCGGGATTGCCACGGTTCTGCGGGGGTGCGGTAGGGTACCTCAGCTACGATGTGGTCCGTCAGTTTGAGCGGCTTCCTGCGCTGCGCAAAGATGTCCTGGGGTTGCCCCTGATGTGCTTTCTGCTCACGGATACGCTGCTCATCTTCGACAATGTCACGCAGACGATCAGAGTGGTGGCGAACGTCCGGGTAGGTGAACGCAGTGACAAGGAGGCGTACGGTGATGCGGTCCGGCGGATCGAGGGAATGATCACGCGTCTCCGTACGGGCCGCCGTCCTGCTACCAGGCGGCCCGTGGGCCGCCGTCCCTTGGCCTTCACCTCCAACATGAGCAAGGCCGACTTCGAGAAGATGGTGGTGCAGACGAAGGACTACATCAAAGCTGGCGATATCTTCCAGGGCGTGCTGTCGCAGCGCTGGCAGGCGTCCATGCGGGCCCGTCCCTTCGATCTCTATCGTGCCTTGCGGGTCATCAACCCTTCGCCGTATATGTACTACCTCCGGTTTCCGGGCGTGGAATTGGTCGGGGCTTCGCCGGAGGTGCTGGTGCGGTGCGAGGATGACCTCGTGCAACTGCGGCCGATCGCCGGGACCCGCCCGCGGGGCGCGAGCGAAGAAGAGGACCGCACGCTGAAGGAGGAACTGCTGGCCAACGCCAAAGAGCGTGCCGAACACGTCATGTTGGTGGACCTGGGCCGCAATGATGTGGGGCGCGTGGCTCGCCCAGGGACCGTCCGCGTCAATGACTTCATGGTCGTAGAGCAGTACTCACATGTCATGCACCTGGTCTCACAAGTGGAAGGCCGTGTGCAAACAGGGAAGGATGCCTATGATGTGCTGCGGGCGTGCTTCCCGGCGGGAACGGTCTCCGGCGCACCCAAGATCCGCGCCATGGAGATCATCGAGGAACTGGAGCCATCGAGGCGGGGACCCTACGCGGGCGCAGTCGGCTATTTTGGATTCTCGGGCAATATGGACACCTGCATCAATATCCGGACCGTCGTGATCAAAGGCCGTCAAGCTTTCATCCAGGCGGGCGCCGGGATCGTGGCGGACTCGGACCCCGAGGCGGAGTACGTTGAGACCTGCAACAAGGCCAAGGCCATGATGCGGGCCGTGGAGATGGCCGAGCGGGGCCTCGATTAACGCTCATGCTGCTCGTGATCGACAACTACGATTCCTTCACCTACAACCTGGTCCAGTACTTGGGCGAGCTCGGGGAGGACGTGCGGGTCGTCCGCAACGATGCGATGACGGTAGACGAGATCGCCGCGCTCAAGCCTTCGCGGATCGTGATCTCGCCGGGCCCGTGCACGCCGAAGG